>CAZSYV010000126.1:0-7395 GCA_964610955.1 uncultured Klebsiella sp.
CGATGACCTGTGTGACGGTGTTTTCCAGCGTCGCTGCAGAAGCGCCGGGGTAGGTGGCGGAGATCGCGACCACCGGTGGTGCAATGTCGGGATACTGCATGATCGGCAGCGCACGGATCGACAGTACGCCGGCGAGCATCACGATGATCGCGAGGACCCAGGCAAAGATCGGGCGATCGATGAAGAACTGCGGCATCAGTGCATGGCTCCATCGATGGCGGTGGTCGATGTGGCGTCACGCACGACGGGTCTGACCTGTGCGCCAGCTCGAAGCTTCTGCAGGCCGTCGGTGATCACGCGCTCCCCCGGCTGCAGACCGGTTTCGACCAGCCAGTTGCCCGCGACGCTGCGCCCGACGCCGATGGGGCGTACGGCCACGGTGTTGCCGTCATCGACGACGAACACGGAGGCGGCACCGCTGTGGTCGCGTTGAACCACGGCCTGTGGCAGCAGGATGGCATTGCGGCGCTCGCCTTCGGGAAGCAGTGCACGCACATACATGCCGGGCAGCAGCTGCTGCTGCGGGTTCGGGAACAGGGCGCGCAGCGTGACGCTTGCCGTTCCTGGATCGATGGTCACGTCGGCGAAGGCGAGCTTGCCCTGCAGGGCGTAATTGCTGCCATCCTCGAGCACCAGCGTGACCAGGGCCGCATTGCCTTCCACGCGCTGCAGATGGCCGCTCTCGAGCTGCTCGCGCAGCTGCAGCAGTTCCTGGCTGGAGCGCGTGATGTCGACGAACATCGGGTCGAGCTGCTGTACTGTCGCCATCGCCTGCTGCTGGTTCGCCGTGACCAGCGCGCCGACCGTGACCTCGGATTTGCCGATCCGCCCGCTGATCGGGGCGACGATGCGTGTTCTGCGCAGGTCGATGCGGGCGCTCTGCAGCAGTGCGTGCTGTTCGGCAACGGCCGCCGCACTCTGACGCTCGACTGCCTCGGCGTCATCCAGGTCCTGGCGGCTCACGAGGTGGCGTTCGACCAGGGTGGAGAGGCGTTCGGCACGCAGTCTCGCCGTCGTTGCGGCAGCCTCGGCCCGGGCGAGCGCGGCCTCTGCGCTGGCGACCGTTGCCTGGTAGCTGTCGGGATCGATCTGATACAGCGGCTGGCCCGCCTTGACCGTGGCACCCTCCTCGAACAGCCGCTCACGCACGACACCGCTGATCTGTGGGCGGACTTCGGCAATCAGCGACGCCGAGGTGCGTCCGGGCAGTTCGACCTGCAGTGCAAGCTCCTGTGCACCCACAGTCATCACACCGACCTCGAGTGGGGGAGGCGCTGCCTGGGAGGCTGGCTCGGAGCTGCCGCAACCACCGAGGAATCCGAGTGTGGCAAGCAGTGAGCAGCCGATGAGGTGACGAGGCGAGCGCATCGAGGGCTCCTGAAAAAATGGCAAGCACTCTTGCAGGAAGAGTGGCTGGGTATAGATCAAACGTTCATTCTACATTTTACATTTTTGCATATACTGTTGGTCAATCACCGAACGCAGTGTTTGTGGCAGTTGTGCTACATCTGGGGAATCAAGGAGATCGGATTGATGGTCGAGGGAGACAGGCGAAGCGCAGGCAAGCGCTGCGAGCAGGTGCTGGATGCTGCTGCTGCCTGCTTCAGGCGCCGCGGCTTCCACGGTGCGAGCATGGCGGAGATCTCGCGCGAGGCGGGGATGAGCGTTGGTCACATCTACCACTATTTCAGTGGCAAGGTGGCGATCATCGAGGCGATCGTCGAGCGCGATCAGCAGGAGGTTCTGGCAATAGATGAGGGAATCCGCAACCAGCCGGATCCGGCCCAGGCCTTTGTCGATCATGTGCCGCACGGGCTGGACAGGGTGCTGGACAACGCCGATGGGCCGCTGCTGCTCGAAGTGCTGGCGGAGGCGGCGCGCAATCCCTCGGTTGCTGCCAAGGTGCGCGATGCCGACGCGGAAGTGCGCCGGCGGATCGGTGAGACGCTTGCCGCCGCAGTCGAAGGTGAGCCGAGTGACCTGGACGGCCGCCTCGAGGTGCTTGGCGCGCTCTTTGGCGGGCTGATGATCCGTGCCGTGCGCAATCCCGGGCTCGATCGTGCGGCAACCGCGCGTGTCATGCAGCGAGTGATCCGCGCACTGCTCGAGCCCTGAGCCGGTCGTTCATCCCTCCGAAGTCGTCGCTGTTGCGGGCCTGCCTGTGCTGGCGGTCGCTGCCGTGTGATGGCGCAGCAGTGCGGCGAGGCGCGTGACCGCCGGTCCGGGTGCGAGTGTTTCGCCGATCACCAGATAGAGGTCCACCCAGCGCAGCGAACCGGTGGCGAGCGGCAGGGGTTTCAGTGTGCCCTGCGCCAGTTCGGCGTGGATGCGGGTGCGTGGCAGCCATGCGAAGCCGAGCCCATGACGCAGGGCCTGGATCGATGTGCTGGGATGAGACACCGTGAGCCGGCGTTCGGCACCCAGCCAGCCCGCGTCCTGGCGCAGGCGGATGCCCGAATCGCGGACCACGATCTGCTGATGCTGGCGCAAGTCGTCCAGGGTGAGTTCGGTGTCACGCGTGTGCAGTGGGTGTGCCGGATGCGCTACCGCAATGAAGTCGAGTCTCAGCAGCGACTCACCCAGAAAACCGGGTGGAACCTGGGGGGTGATCACCAGGTCCGCGCGTTTCTGCAGCAACGCCTCACTGGCGCCCGAGAGTACCGTTTCCTGCAGCTCGATGCGTGTTTCGGGGCTCTCCACCGCAAAGTCCCCGAGTGCGGCAAATAGCGCGTCCTGCGGGAATATCACGTCCACGGCAAGCGTGACACGCGCCTCCCAGCCGCGCGCAAGCGTTGCTGTCAGGCTCTGCATCGAGTCTGCCTCCGCCAGCAGCAGCCGTGCACGGCGCAGCAGCGTTTCTCCTGCAGCGGTCAGCACCGCACGGCGCCCTTGCAGTTCGATCACGCGCACACCGAGTGCGCGCTGCAGCTGCTTTATTCCGTGGCTGATCGTCGACTGACTCTTGCACAGGTGTTCCGCTGCTGCGGCAAATCCACCGCGGTCGATGACCGCCACAAGAAATCGCCATTGTTCGAGTGTTGGCATATATCGAGCGATTCGATCTGTTTGATCGATATATAACGGTTTATCAATCAAAAATTCAATGTATTCTGAACTCGAGAACTGAGGAGGACGGAATCATGGGCAATCGCAGCATCCGAACCGTATTGGCAGGACACCCGACGCAGGACGGTGCCGGCGTGCGGATTCGACGCACGCTCGGCGTGCAGTCGCACGATCTCGATCCGTTCCTGATGCTCGACGAGATCCGCTCCGACGCAGAGGCAGACTTCATCGGTGGCTTTCCGCCACACCCTCACCGCGGCATCGAGACGCTGACCCTGATGCTCAGGGGCGGGTTCGAACACCGTGACCACCTGGGCAATCGTGCCCAGTTGCTTGATGGCGGTGCGCAGTGGATGTCGACCGGGCGTGGCGTGATTCACTCCGAGATGCCATTGCCCGGCATCGGAGGGCTGCATGGTTTCCAGATCTGGATCAACCTGCCGGCGCGCGACAAGCTGAAGGAGCCCGAGTACGCGCAGGCCGATGCGGATGCGCTGCCATGGCGCGAACTGGACGGCGGCGCGCGTGCGCGTGCAATTGCCGGGAGCTGGGAACTCGATGGCGAAACCTTGCGCAGCCCCCTGCAGCGCCTGAGTGCGAACGCGCGCGCGCTCGAAGTGGTGCTGTCACCACACCGTGAGCAGTGCCTGGCGGTGGCGGTGGAAGACACTGTACTGGTGTATGTGGTTGCCGGTTCGCTGCGCGAGGGCGTCAACGCAGGGCATCTGGCGATCTTCGGTGCGGGCAGCACCGTGTCGCTGACCGCCGGTGAACATGGCGCTCACCTGCTGGTGCTCGCTGGCAGGGCGCTTGGCGAGCCGATCGTGCAGCATGGTCCGTTCGTGATGAACTCCGCAGAGGAGATCCGCGAGGCGATCGATGCGTATCGCAACGGCACGCTGACTGGAAACTCTGCCTCGGGGAATGCTTTCGGTGCGGCTTCATGACATGCTTCGCGCGTAGACAGGGGTGATCGACAGGGAGTCTGCAGATGCAATGGCGCAATACGAAGGAAAGCTTTGGCCTGGTGAACATCGTGCTGCACTGGGTGGTCGCACTGGCCGTGTTCGGCCTGTTCGGGCTCGGAGTGTGGATGGTCGAGCTGGGCTACTACGACCCGTGGTACCAGCGTGCCCCCGCTCTGCACCTGAGCATCGGGCTGCTGTTGTTCGTCCTGCTGCTGCTGCGTGTGCTGTGGCGTCTCTCGGGGCCGATGCCGCGGGCGCTGGACACGCACTCGGCGCTCGAGCGCATTGCAGCGCTGTTCGTGCATCTCCTGCTGTATCTGCTGCTGTTTGCCGTGGTTGTCACCGGGTATCTGATCGCATCGGCTGGTGGGGAGCCGATTCCGGTATTCGGTCTGTTCGAGGTACCGGCACTGCCCGGGCTGATCGACGATCAGGAAGACGTTGCCGGCTACATCCACGCCTGGCTCGCCTGGGGCCTGGTCGTGCTGGCGGCATTGCACGCACTTGCTTCCCTGAAGCACCATTTCATCGACCGTGACACCAGCCTGGTTCGCATGCTGGGGGGTGCACGCAACCTTTCTGATCCATCGACCAAGGAGAGACGAGCATGAGGATTCGCAGGCTGATTGGTGCATTTGCACTCGCGACGGGTTTGGCGGTGTCGGCGCTGCCGGCAAGCGCCGCTGACTATGTGATCGATACGAAGGACACGCATGCCTTCATCAATTTCAAGGTCAGCCATCTGGGTTACAGCTGGGTGTACGGAACCTTCCGTGACTTCGATGGGCGCTTCAGCTTCGATGCGGCCAAACCCGCGGCAAGCTCGGTCCAGGTGACGATCCGCACCACCAGCGTGGATACGGGCAACGCCATGCGTGACAAGCACCTGCGCGAGAAGGACTTTCTCGATGTGCGCAAGCACCCCGAGGCAAGCTTCGCATCCACGGCGATCAGGCCGACCGGTGAGGGAACCTTCGACATCGATGGCAATTTCACGCTCAACGGTGTGACGAAGCCGCTCACCATCGCTGCACGGTTGATCGGTGAGGGGGCGGATCCCTGGGGGGGCTACCGTGCCGGTTTCGAGGGTACGGCGAAGTTCAGGCTGAAGGATTTCGCGATCCCGATGGATCTCGGTCCGGCATCACAGGAAGTCGAACTGATCCTGACGGTCGAAGGCATCCGCCAGTAAATGATGAAGCGGGGAGAACGCCGCGTGAAGGTGCGGCGTTCGAACCGGCGGCTTTGCGACCACGGCTTCGGGTTCGGGAGAATGCAGGATGGCAGCCAACGAAGTTCATATCGACGACCTTGCCGAGCCGGTACTGAACGAGGAACAGCGCCAGGCGCTGCAGTGGGCCGAGACGCTCGATGCCGATTTCAGCGAACGGTCGATTCTCGACGCGGCGCGTGAAGCCACGGGCCTGACGGACTTCGGTGCAGACGACTTTCGCGTGCGGCTGCGCGTGTTGCGCGAGGAGTGGGCGGCTGACCCGGAGCTGAGTGCCTTGGCTCGGGTGAGCCTGCGCAATTACCTGGTGCGCTACGCCACCAACCGTCTGCTGATTCACGACACGCTGAAGCGCCACCCGGAAATCCTCTCGGAGCGCATCGAGCGCCCGCTGATCGTCGTCGGCCTGCCACGATCCGGCACGACACATCTGGTGAATCTGCTGGCATCGGACGATCGGCTGCATTCGCTGCCGCTGTGGGAGTCGTATGAACCGGTGCCCCGGCCTGGTGAGGCGATGCTGGCCAATGGCGTCGATCCACGCTACCAGCGCTGCCAGGATGCATGGGAAGGGATGCAACGCATGACGCCATTCCTCGCCGCGATGCATCCGATGGAGCCGGACCATGTGCACGAGGAACTGGAGCTGATGGGGCCGGATTTCGCCTCGTACAACTTCGAGTGGCTTGCCATGTCACCGCGCTGGCGCGACCACTACTACGCGAGTGACCAGACACCGCACTACGAGTACATGAAGAACGTGCTGAGGCTGCTGCAGTGGCGTCGGCGCGGGGCGGGCGAGGGTGACAAACGCTGGGTGCTGAAGTGTCCCCAGCACCTAGAGCAGTTGCCGGTGCTGAACCGCGTGTTTCCGGACGCGACCGTCATCGTCACCCACCGTGACCCGGTTGCGGTGATCCAGTCGACCGTGACCATGCAGGCATACAGTCAGCGCATCAACCGTCGTCGTGTGGCGATGCGCGAGCTGCTCGACTACTGGAGCGATCGTATCGAACATCTGCTGCGCGCCTGTGTGCACGATCGCGATCAGCTGCCCGCAGCGCGCAGCATCGACCTGCCCTTCCATGAGTTCATGGCCGATGAGACCGGCTCGATGGTCGAGGTCTATGCGAAGGCCGGCCTGGAGTTCACTGCTGCGGCCCGTGGGCGCCTCGAGCGCTACGCGGCCGAGCATCCACGTGGCAGGGAGGGCAAGGTCGTGTACCACCTCGCGCGTGACTTTGGTGTGGAACCGGCAGTGCTGCGCGAGCGTTTCGCGTTCTATTTCGAGCGTTTCCCGGTGCGTGCCGAAGTGCGCTGAATCGCTGCGGCGCCTGCCCCGATCGCTTCTCAGACTCCGCCGGCCAGCCAGGGCACGCCGTTGATGTGACTGCCCCCGTCGGCGAACAGTGTGTTTCCGGTCAGGTAGCGGCAGTCCTCGCTGGCGAGGAACAGCGCGACGCTGCCGATGTCGGCCTCGGGGTCACCCATGCGTCCCATCGGGTTCAGCCTGAGCATCTGCGCCGCATTGTCCGGCTGTGCCGAGGCAAAGGCCCGGTAGGCCTCGGTGGCCGCTGCCGGACAGATGATGTTGCAGCAGATCTGGTGGTGGGCCCACTCGCGCGCTGCCGTGCGCGTCAGTGCACGCAGCGCCTCCTTTGCCGCGTTGTAGTCGGCGGTGTAGGGGTGGGCGTTGACGCCGTTCAGCGAGGCGATGTTGATGATCCGTCCCCAGTTGCGCTCGCGCATCGCGGGAAACACCGCCTGCATTGCCCACAGCGCAGCCATGTGGCCGATACGGAATGCGTGCTCGAAGTCGGCGTCGCTCATGGCTTCGACGCTGGTGAAAGCGCGCCCGCCACGGCGTCGCGCCCAGGCGTTGTTGACCAGGATGTCGGCGCTGCCGAAGGCCTCGATCGTCGCCCGCACCATCCCTTCGACCTGCGCCTTGTCGCACACATCGACCTGCAGCGCCAGCGTGCGTGCAGCAAAATCATTCTCGATTTCAGCCGCGGTCGCCTTTCCCGCTTCCGCGTTGTACTCGGCGATCACCACCGCGGCACCCTCGGACGCAAGGCGCCGGGCAATACCCTTGCCGATGCCGGCTCCCGCGCCGGTCACGATTGCCAC
>CAZSYV010000127.1:0-7393 GCA_964610955.1 uncultured Klebsiella sp.
CTTCGGTGTTCATCTGCGATGAGTGCGTCGACCTGTGCAACGACATCATCCGCGAGGAGGTTCAGGAGAACTCCAGCGACTCTTCGCGCAGCAAGTTGCCAAAGCCACGTGAGATCTGCCAGATCCTCGACGAGTACGTGATCGGGCAGCGGCAGGCGAAGAAGGTACTGTCGGTTGCGGTATACAACCACTACAAGCGTCTGCGCGAGGGTGATCGCCAGCAGCGTGATGAGGTCGAGCTTGGCAAGAGCAACATCCTGCTGGTCGGGCCGACCGGCAGCGGCAAGACCCTGCTGGCGGAAACGCTGGCACGCCTGCTCGATGTGCCGTTCACGATTGCCGATGCAACCACGCTGACCGAGGCCGGTTATGTGGGGGAGGATGTCGAGAACATCATCCAGAAACTGTTGCAGAAGGCCGAGTACGATGTGGAGAAGGCCCAGATGGGCATCGTCTACATCGATGAGATCGACAAGATCGCACGCAAGTCGGAAAACCCCAGCATCACGCGTGATGTGTCCGGCGAGGGTGTACAGCAGGCTCTGCTGAAGCTGATCGAGGGTACGGTCGCATCGGTACCGCCGCAGGGCGGGCGCAAGCATCCGCAGCAGGAATTCCTTCAGGTCGACACCTCGAACATCCTGTTCATCTGTGGCGGTGCCTTCGCGGGTCTGGAGAAGATCATCCGTGATCGCTCCGAAAAGAGCGGGATTGGCTTCTCCGCAGAGGTCAAGGGCAAGGACGAGGCGAAGAACATCAGCCAGTTGCTGCGTGAACTCGAGCCGGAGGATCTGATCCGCTATGGTCTGATCCCCGAGTTCGTCGGCCGTCTGCCGGTGGTCGCAACACTCGACGAGCTCGACGCTGAGGCACTGGTCCGCATCCTGACCGAGCCGAAGAATTCACTGACCAGACAGTTTCGCAAGCTGTTCGATATGGAAGGCGTGGAGCTCGATTTCCGGGAGGATGGCCTGCGTGCGATTGCGGAACGCGCACTGGTGCGCAAGACCGGGGCGCGTGGATTGCGTTCGATTCTGGAGTCGGTGTTGCTCGAAACCATGTATGAGATCCCGTCCGAATGTGACGTGACCAAGGTCGTGATCGACGAATCGGTCATCAAGGGTGAGTCTGCACCCCTGAAGGTCTATCAGAACATCCAGCCGAAGGCTGCACCCGGGGAGTGACGTCTCCGACGCAAGTGGAAGGGATCCCCCTCGATTCCGGTCTTTTGACGATGGCAGTCGTGGCACCTGCGGCGCAGCCGTCAGACCCGGCCCGGGCAGGGCAAGGAGCAATCCGATGAAACCTTCTATTGGTGGACGGCTCGTACTGCCGTTGTTGCCACTGCGTGACGTGGTGGTATTTCCACACATGGTCGTGCCGTTGTTCGTTGGCCGAGAGAAGTCCATTGCAGCGCTCGATGCCGCGATGGGAGAGGGCAAGCAGATTCTGCTGGCAGCGCAGCGCAGCGCCTCCGAGGACGATCCTGGTCAGGACGGCATCTATCGTATGGGCACGGTTGCCACCGTGTTGCAGCTGCTGAGGTTGCCGGACGGGACGGTCAAGGTTCTGGTCGAAGGCAGCGTACGTGCCACGATCGCAACGGTTCGGGAGCGTGACGGTTTCCTGGAAGCAAGCGCACAACCGCAGCGTGATGAGACTGTGGAGTCGGGGGAAGCCGAAGCGTTGGTGCGCACCTGCATGCGTGCCTTTGAACAGTATGTCAACCTTGGCAAGAAGGTACCGACCGAGGTGCTGGGTGCGCTTGGCGGCATCGACGAGCCGGGACGGCTGACCGACACGATTGCTGCGCATATGACACTCGATCTCGCGCAGAAGCAGCAAGTCCTCGAGATCGTTGCAACGCCTGCGCGAGTGGAGCATTTGATTGGCCTGATGGATGCCGAGATTGGCCTGTTTCAGGTCGAGAAGCGCATCCGTGGCCGCGTCAAGAAACAGATGGAGAAAAGCCAGCGCGAGTACTATCTGAACGAACAGATGAAGGCGATCCAGAAGGAGCTTGGCGAGCTCGAGGATTCCCCGAACGAAATGGAAAGTCTGGAACGGCGTATCCGTGCCGCGGGGATGAGCTCCGATGCGCAGACGAAGGCCCTGGCCGAACTGAACAAGCTGAAGATGATGTCACCGATGTCTGCGGAAGCCTCGGTGGTGCGCAGCTACCTCGACTGGATGCTGAATGTTCCGTGGAAGAAACGCAGCAAGGTACGCAACGACCTCGCACGTGCTGAACAGATCCTGGATCGGGATCACTATGGGCTCGAGGAGGTCAAGGAGCGCATCCTTGAATATCTTGCGGTACAGAAGCGCATCGGCAAGGTGAAGGGGCCCGTACTGTGTTTTGTCGGCCCCCCGGGGGTCGGCAAGACTTCGCTGGGCGAGAGCATTGCGCGTGCAACCAATCGTCGTTTTGTGCGCATGGCACTTGGTGGCGTGCGCGATGAGGCGGAGATCCGTGGGCACCGGCGTACTTATATTGGTTCTCTGCCGGGCAAGCTTCTGCAGAAGCTTGCCAAGGCCGGCGTGCGCAATCCACTGTTCCTGCTCGACGAGGTCGACAAGATGGGCATGGATCTCCGTGGGGATCCCGCCTCGGCATTGCTCGAGGTACTCGACCCTGAACAGAACCATACATTCAACGATCACTATCTCGAGGTCGATTATGACCTTTCGGATGTGATGTTCATCTGCACGTCGAATTCGATGAACATTCCTGCACCGTTGCTCGATCGCATGGAAGTGATCCGTATTCCTGGTTACACGGAGGATGAGAAGCTCAACATCGCTCGGCGCTACCTGGTGCCGAAACAGATGCGCAACAACGGGCTTGGGGAGGATGAGCTCGGTTTCGAGGATGCTGCCCTGCTCGATCTGATCCGGCACTACACCCGTGAGGCGGGTGTGCGCGGACTGGAACGTCAGATCGCAAAGATCTGCCGCAAGCAGGTCAAGCGCCTTGGGCTTGTGCGCGAGAAGAAAAAGCTGGTGGTGAGTGTCGATGATCTCGCGGAACTTGCCGGCGTACCGAAGTATCGTTTTGGAGAAGCTCTGGAGAGCAACCAGGTCGGGCAGGTCACGGGGCTCGCATGGACACAGGTCGGCGGCGAGCTGCTGACCATCGAGGCGGTTGCCGTGCCTGGCAAGGGACGTCAGGTCAAGACCGGATCGCTTGGAGACGTGATGCAGGAGTCGATCCAGGCAGCGATGACCGTGGTGCGTTCTCGTGCCAAGGCGCTCGGGATCCGCCCTGATTTCCACGAGCGGTACGATCTGCACATCCACGTTCCCGAAGGGGCTACGCCCAAGGACGGACCAAGTGCAGGTATCGGCATGTGTACCGCGATGGTGTCGGTGCTGACCGGCATCCCGGTACGGGCGGATGTGGCCATGACCGGGGAAATCACGCTGCGCGGCCAGGTGCTGGCAATCGGTGGCCTCAAGGAGAAGCTCCTGGCAGCACATCGCGGCGGCATCAAGACGGTGATCATTCCGGAAGAGAACGAGCCCGAGCTCAAGGAGATACCGGACAACATCAAGGCGGCGCTCGTGATTCGTCCGGTACGCTGGATCGACCAGGTGCTGGACTACGCGCTTGAACGCATGCCGGAACCAGTGCCCGATGAGGAATGGAAGGCGCTCAGTGAAAAGGCCGAAGAGGCTGCGCGCCTGGGGGGATCGGAGAGGATCAACACGCATTGACTGCAGACGAGGCCTGGCGGCTGCGCAGGCGTCTTGACCATCTGCGGTCGGGCTGGTGTAAACTCGGCGCCCTCGCGCACTACGGTGTCCGCTTGCGTAACGAATCACGCAACGTAAATTCAATCTGGGGTGATATTTTGTGAACAAGGCTGAACTCGTCGATCTGATCGCGGACAAGGCGGATATCTCGAAGGCTTCCGCGGCGCGGGTGCTCGATGCGACGCTGGAAGGAATCGTTGCTGCATTGCGTGAAGGGGATCAGGTTGCACTCGTCGGATTCGGTACCTTCACCGTGAAGCAGCGCGCCGAACGCCAGGGTCGCAATCCGAAAACTGGCGAAGCGATGACCATTGCGGCCAGTCGCAGCGCGAGCTTCAAGCCGGGCAAGATGCTTCGTGATGCGATCGCCTGAGTCTGCGCGACGACCATGCTGCAGAAGATCCGCGACAGAACCCAGGGTGCGATAGCAAAGATCATCGTTGGCGTGATTGCAGTCACGTTCGCAGTGTTCGGAATCGACGCATTTTTCACCGGTGGGGTGCCAGAGGCCGCGACGGTCAACGGTGAGGTGATCACCGAGCCGGAGCTCGCGCAGAGTGTCGAGCTCGAGCGGCGCAGGCTCCTCGGAGAGATGCAGGATGGCGTCGACACTTCGCAGCTCGACGAGGCTCGCCTGCGCGCTCCGGTGCTCGAGTCATTGATCCAACGTCGGCTGATGCTGCAGACGGCAGAGCGTTCGGGTCTGGATGTCGGTGAGGCGATGCTCAACCGGGTCATCGTCGAGGATGAAAACTTTCAGGAAAACGGCACGTTCTCACAGAATCGCTTTCGCGGCCTGCTCGCCAGCAACGGCATGAGTCCCGCGCAGTTCAAGCAGCTGTTGCGGCAGGATATCCTGATATCACAACTGATGTCGGGGATCGACGCCAGCGAGTTCGTTACCGAGATCGAACTGGCGAATGCCGTGCGCCTGACGCAGCAATCGCTGGATGCACGCTGGCTGGTTGTACCGGTGGCGGTTGCAGATGATTCGATCGTGGTAGCGGATGCGGACGTGGCTGCCTATTACGAAAGGAATCGAGCGCAGTTCCGTACCGAGGAGACGGTCCATGTCGATTATCTCGAGCTTCGCCTGTCGGACCTGTTCCAGCCGGTACCCGAAGACGAGTTGCGCATGGAGTACGAGCGGCGCGTAGCCGCGTTCGAGGGTGGGGAAGAGCGTCATGCGGCGCACATCATGCTTGCCGACCCGGGTGATGCGGCGCGTGAGAAACTTGCAGCGTTGCGTGCCCGAGTGTTGGAGGGTGAGGACTTTGCAGCGCTGGCCCGTGAAAACTCCGAAGACCCTGGCTCTGCAGCCCAGGGAGGCGATCTGGGTTTTTCACGCGGTGATACCTTCCCTGCCGAGTTCGAGGCGGCGCTGAAGTCGCTGGCACCGGGGGAGGTCTCCGAGCCGGTCAAGACGGCTTCCGGCTGGCATCTGATCAAGCTGCTCGAACTGCGTCATCAGGATCCCCCCACATATGCCGAAATGCGGCCTGCGATCGAAAGGGATCTGCAGAAGGCGGCTGCCGAGCCACTGTTCGTGGAACGGGCGGAGAAACTTGCCGATCTGACCTTCAACTCCGACGATCTGGCTGAAGCATCACGCGAGCTGGGTCTCGAGATCCATACAAGCCCCGCCCTGAGCAGTCGTGGCGGTGCAGGCATCTTCTCCAACGCAAGGGTAATTGCGGCGGCCTTCGGAGAGGAAGTCCTCCGGGAGAAGCAGAACAGCGAGCGCATCGACATTGGTGATGACCACGCGATCGTCCTGCGCCTGAAGTCCCATGAGCCCGTTCGGGATCAGACACTTGCCGAGGTGGCGAGCGAGATCCGCAGCAGCTTGCGTGAAGAGGTGGTACGCACGCAGGCGCAGGCCAGGGCGCAGACCCTGCTCGCGGCGCTGGCATCCGGTCAGGGTATTGAGGAGTTGGCGCGTACCAACGGCCTTGAATGGAGGGCGGCACCCGGTTACACGCGAGCTGCGCCCCAGGTCCCCAGCGAGTTGGGCAGCGCACTGTTCGATACTCCACGTGACGATACGGGTTCGGGTCGAGGTGAAGTGCTGACCAGTACAGGACAGGTGTTGGTCTTCAGTTTCGACAATTTCCGCGAAGGTGAACTTGCTCGGCTCCCGGCCGAACAGCGCAGTCTGCTGAGGCGGCTGCTGCGTCAGGCACAGGGAATCGCCATGACGGGGCAGTATCAGCAGAGCCTGCGTGCGAGCGCATCAGTGGAGCTGCACTGAACCCGCTGTCCTGGGGCGCAACACTCGCGTTGCCTGCACCGGGTTGTGCGCACCTGTGGCTGTGCGATGTCGACGGGATCGATGATCCTGCACTGTTGAGCCGCTACCGGGAGCTGCTCGATCGGATCGAGCTTGAGCGCATGCAACGATTCAAGTTCGATCGGGATCGTCATCGATTCCTGGTCTCGCATGCACTGCTGCGCTGCGTGTTGTCCTGTTACGCCGAGACGGCGCCTGAAAAGTGGTGTTTCGTCGTTGGTCCACACGGCAAACCCGCGCTTGCACCGACGCTGCAGGGCGTGAACTTCAACCTCTCGCACAGCGGTTCGTACGCATTGCTTGCGCTCAGTACGGGGTGTGAGCTGACTGGGGTCGACATCGAACGTCATCGGTCAACGCGTGACTTCCACGCCCTGGCACGGCGCAAGTTTGCACCACTCGAGGCCAAGCGCCTGCGGCTGCTCAGCGGCGTGCAGCTGGTTGCCGAGTTCCACGATACATGGACACTCAAGGAAGCGTTTGTGAAGGCCACCGGCGAAGGATTGTCGCGCTCATTGGCCCATTTTCATTTCGATATCGACCGAAGCAACGGTTTGCTGGTCTTTTCCGCACGTCCGGAGCTGGAGTCCGATCCGGGTCTCTGGCGCTTCTGGTGCTACCGTCCTGATCGCACCTGCAGCGCAGCACTGGCACTGCGCGTGAGCGACCATGCCATGGGCACGGAGGCACCGCTCTGGTTCGATATGGTGCCGTTGCAGGGCTGGGACGCACGGGATGTTCCCTGGTTGTTGCGCAGTTGAAGGATTACCGACAATCGCTTGCCTGAAGACGGTATACGCTGCACTAAAATATGCGCTCTTCGAAACCCTTGGCCGGCAAGCGGCCAGCAACAGGAGACCCCGGGATGTTCAGAATTCGCACCTTCAACCAGATTTCTGTGCGTGGGCTCGAGCGATTCGACCGCGAGTGTTATGAGGTGGCGAGTGAGATCGGTAGCCCGGATGCAATCCTGCTGCGTTCACACAAGCTTGTCGAGGCGGAAATCGGTGGATCGGTCATGGCGGTTGCACGCGCCGGAGCGGGCTATAACAACATCCCGGTGGATGCCTGCACCGCACGAGGCATACCGGTGTTCAACACACCGGGGGCAAACGCCAATGCAGTGAAGGAGCTGGTGGCTGCAGCGCTGTTGCTCGGTTCGCGCGGAATCATCGAAGGCGTGGCATTCGTGAACTCGCTGTCGAGTTCGATGTCGGGCGCCGAGATGAGCGCCTTGCTTGAGAAGGAGAAAAAACGCTTCGCCGGTCACGAACTGCGGGGAAAGATCCTCGGCGTGGTGGGGCTCGGTGCGATCGGCAGCAAGGTGGCGAGCCTTGGTCTCAAGCT
>CAZSYV010000128.1:0-7384 GCA_964610955.1 uncultured Klebsiella sp.
CGCTGCCGGGCCCCTGTCGAGGCCGGGTGTTCCCGCGCGCTTGACACCGTGGATTTTCAGCTATACGGTTATCGTCATTGCGATAAGTATATAGAAAACATGATTTCTAGCTGAACGTGTTCCTGTGTGTTCAGCCCCCCGTGGGTGAGGGTGCGTCCCTGGTCCACGATCATTGTCAACCAGAAGAACAAGGGGAAACAGCATGTACCACGCCAATCGAGCCATGACCGCAGCGCCCCGTCGTTTCGCCCGGCCGGCACCGCTGGCGCTCGGCGTCGCCATGGCCTTCCTGGCAAGTGGCCAGCAGGCTGCGGTGGCAGCGCCGGAACTGGAGGAGATCGTCGTCACGGCACAGAAGCGCGAGCAGCGCATACAGGATGTGCCGATCTTCGTTTCGGTGCTCACGGGCGATCAGCTCAGTGCCGCCAACATCATGAACTTCAACGAACTCGGCAAGCTCACGCCGGGCTTTGCCATCGATGGTCCGGTCGATGGTCTGGGCTCCACCATCCGGATCCGGGGGATCGGGGTCACCAAGTACATCGAAGGCATCAGGCCCTCCGTCGGCATATTCGTCGATGATGTGCCTCTGAGCCGCATCGACAATGCGTTCACCAACTTCTCGGACATCGAGCAGGTCGAGGTGCTCAAGGGGCCCCAGGCGACACTGTTCGGCAAGGAGGTGGCGTCGGGCGCGATTGCGATCCACACGAAGAAGCCGAATACGGATACGGTCGAGGGCAACCTGGAGTTCAACTACGGCAATTTCGACCTTCAGGAGTACCGCGGCGCCGTGAACCTGCCGCTGGGAAGTGCCACCGCAGTGCGCTTCAGCGGCTACTGGACGACTCGGGAGAGCGAGATCGAGAACGTCGTCACCGGCAAGAAGGGCGACAGCGATAC
The DNA here is from genome assembly GCA_964610955.1 of uncultured Klebsiella sp. Lineage (GTDB taxonomy): Bacteria > Pseudomonadota > Gammaproteobacteria > Pseudomonadales > UBA5518 > UBA5518. The sequence continues at coordinate 904 of CAZSYV010000128.1, forward strand.
CTGGGGTGGGCGGCTGCGCTTCCTGCAGCAGTTTGGTGAAGACGTGCAGGCCATTCTCACGGTGGAGCGCCATGAGGCCGAAGTCAGGAACATGATGAAGGAGAAGGCATCCTATGGCACGACGGCGCTGGCCTTCGAGGCATCGACCGGCAGGCAGCTGCTGCCCATACGGGTCTTTGACCGCAAGGCCCAGGCCGATGCCGGCGACGGGCGTGACCAGACGATCACCAATGCCGCGCTGCACCTGACGTGGAAAATCAACGATGCCTGGTCGTTGGTGTCGGTCACCGGGCATCAGAAGTTCAGGAGGGAGAACGACAAGGGTGGGCGCCCCGGAGGCGTCAACAACACGTCCAACGATATCTTCGGTGAGTTCTCGTACGTGGGTGATGTGGATGACAGATCGCTGACGCAGGAGCTGAGGTTCACCTACGATGGTGATTCGCTGTCATCGATCATCGGTGCCTTCTATGAGGATACGAAGCTGCTGTCGATCACCGACATTCTGCTGAAGTCACCGGCCCGCAACACGCCGATGCGCTCGCACGGTGACCGGCGCAGCGAGGACCGGGCGATATTCACGCACAACATCTACGAGATCGATGAGCGCTGGACGGTGACGGCGGGGTTGCGCTACTCGGAAGTCGAGAAGGATGATCGTGTCGACAACCAGGTCCGCTATGGCGCCTTCGGCATTCTTCCTGCGCCCCGCATTCCTGCACAGAGGGACAAGTGGGATGCGGTGACCGGTACGGCAAAGCTCTCGTACAAGATCAGTGATGAAGTGAATGTCTATGGGGGATACGACCGGGGATTCAAGGCGGGTGGGCACAATACCCTGAGCTCGAGGCTGCCGAAGTTCGACGAGGAGACGGTGGACAACTTCGAGGTGGGCATCAAGGGCCTGACGCTCGATCGGCGCCTGCGGTGGGCGGCCAGCGTTTTCTATACGGAGTACCAGGACTTCCAGGTCAACAGCCCGGATCCGGTCGGCGGAACGAGCTACATGCAGAATGCGGCATCCGTCCATATTCCCGGGGTGGAGGGCGAGTTCACCTGGATGGTGAACGACAACTTCACGGTGGAAGGCTCGCTGGCGTACATCGACGCGAAGTTCGACGATTTCAAGTTCGCGGAATGCAACGATGACCAGAAGGTCGGGAACCCCGGTTGCACGCAGGACCTCTCGGGCAAGCGCATCAATGGCAACAGCCCCTGGACGTGGAACCTCGCGGGCCACTACGAGGCGCCACTCGGCAGCACGAACCTCAAGTGGTTCCTGCGTGGCGAGCTCATGTACCGCGACGAGATGCAGGGTTCGAGCACGCTGGATCGGCGAACCGTCATGGACGACTACACGCTTCTCAACGCGAGTGCAGGCATCTCATCCAACGACGATACCTGGGTCCTGACCCTCTGGGGGAAGAACCTCAGCGACGAGGACTACATCTCGTCCTTTGAGCTGGCGAGGGACGGTGCCTTTGGCTGGCTTGCCGAACTTGGAGACAGTCGCGCCTACGGGGTGAACTTCAAGTTCAGGTTCTGATGCCGCGATCGTGCCAGGTGATCGTGTGTCGTCGGGCCGGAGACACGGGTGATGGCCAGCGCGCCCTTCGCTGAGCCGGTGCGCATCGTTGCGGAAGGCACCGTGGTGTGGGGCATGCAGCTGCCCATCCAGAGCCAGTCGAACCTCTATGTCTGCGCGTGGGAGAAGCGCGCCAGTGTCGATGACATGGCTGCCATCGCCATCGCGGCAGATACGGCCGGCTGCTTCTATATCGGGGTCTGTGATCATACGGCCATCCCGCAGCGTCTGGTCGCCGGCATGGGGTCGGTGTGGTACGACACCGTTGCGACGCTCGGCTGGCTTGCCGCGCTGACGAAACGCACGCGGCTGCTGTCGCATGTCCTGACGCTTTCCCAGCGCCATCCGCTGCGTGCTGCCAAGGAGTTCGGCACGCTCGACCGGCTTTCCGGCGGTCGTCTCATTGCCGGCATCGGCATCGGGCACGTCGCCGAGGAATTCGATGTTCTGAGTGGCCCCGGCAGTTTTGCCAGGCGCGGCGAGCGTGCGGACGAGGCGATCGTGGCGCTTGCGAGGTGCCTTGTCGAGGAGGCTCCCGTGCACCACGGACAGCACTGGCAGTTTTCCGGGATGCATGTCGCGCCGCGTGCCGTGCAGCAGCCACGGCCACCGCTGTGGATCGGTGGTTCCAGCCCCGCTGCACTGCGGCGTGTCGCGGCCTATGGTGACGGCTGGCTGCCGCAAGGCACACCCAGGAAGGATCTCCCGGGGCAGATCAGGCGGATCAGGCAGTGGCGCCAGGAGCTGCGCGATGGTGCGTGGCTGGATATCGGCACCATCGTCGAGCCTCTGCACATCCTCGAACGGGGGCGCAGCGATTCCGGATGGGAGCTGCCTGCTGCAACGCTGGTCGGGAGTGCCGAGCAGGTTGTGGAATCACTTGCCGGGCTGGTTGCGATGGGAGTCAACCATCTTCAGATCCGTTTCCGGGCACGTTCGAGCAGCGAGTGCATCGAGCAGATCCAGCGCTTTGCCGAAACGGTGGCCCCGCAGCTCGGCGGCTGAGCGGGTCTACAGCCGGCGAATGCTCTGCGGGTCGAGCAGCGGCCCGTCGCGGCCGCAGTTGCAGGCGCGATCCCAGTGCACCGTGGCACAGTCGCCGCTGATCACGCCGCCCCAGCAGTCCTCGGAAATGAGCTCCAGTATGGCGAGCTGTCCGGTCTGCACTCCCGTGCGTGGCAGTGGTCTGCGCGTTCCGGGTTCGAGCAGGAACGGGATCATCTGCACCATGAAGTGGAACATGCCGTGCGGGCAGCGCAGCAGTGCGCCGGTCATCTCGGACATTCCCCAGCCAAAGACCAGGTGATCCGGGTCGACCCCCATCGCCTGCCTGAACTGCTCCTGCCAGTCGTCGGGGAGCCTGCTGCCGTCCTTGACACCGCCGAACAGGGAAAAGACCGATTCGGGTGCAAACGCGCCGGTTATGCCCATCTGCCTGAAGCGCTGGGTGATCTGCCAGGCCTTGTCGAACGAGCCCTGGAAGAAGATGCGCCGCCCGCGGTGGTTCTCCACGAGGTTGTCGGTCCAGCGGTTGATGAGCTCGGGAAGATCGCGCTGGTAGCGCTCGACTGCCTCTCGGTGGGTGCGGACCAGTGAGCTCTTCAGGCAGGCGTCCAGCGTGCCGCTGGCGGTTGCCTTGCGCAGCCGGCCCTGGGTGATGAAGAACTCCGGGCCAAGGAAATCGGTCAACGCCTGCACCGGGTTGATCCGGTAGCGCTGCTCGAGCCCATCGTAGATGGGTTGGGTGATGCGGTACTGACGCCGTGCCTGCATGCAGAAGTAGGTGACGTCGTTGCGTTGGTTCGGCTGGAACAGCGGCTGGCTGTACCACACGACGTGATCGACCGTCAGGTCACGGTCGCGCTGCGATCGCGGAACGAAACTCAGTGTGCCGCTGGTTCCCGACGAGTGGCAGACGAAGATGCCCGCCTGCTCGTCCAGGCGGCGGCACCACTCGCTCAGGCTGCTGCAGCCATCCATGTCGACGTTCGAAAGATCGTGCGTGCTGAGACTGCCGAGCCAGTGGGTCAGCCTGTCGAACTCCCCGTTGTCGATCCACGCCGGCTCATAGCCCTTGTAGGCGTCCTCCTCGAGAAGCAGGGGAACGAAGTCATCGAAGCGCTCGAAGCTTGCCGGATCCCGGCGATCAAGCATTTTCGCGATGACTGGAATCCGCTCGCCGTGGCGTTGCAGCCGCATGCGTGCAGCGGCGAGCTGGAAGTCCTCGATCTCCCGACGGCTGAAGGACTCCAGGCTGGATTGGGGGTGCAGCAGGAGATTCCCCGGTGCCTCCAGATGATCATGCAGATCGATACCGTGGTTGGCCATCATGCCTGCCTTGCGTGCCCGCCATCGGCTTGCGAACCGGCTGCCTTGCGCCACAGCGCCGGTGCGTGCTTCGTCATGCAGTCTTCCGCAACGACCCAGGTGCACATCCTGCGCAGTGCCTCGTTGCCGTCGTGCGGGTCGATTGCCGCGTCGTACTCGCGCATGAAGCCGAGCGAGGTGATGCGCTGTACGCCATGCAGTGCCAGCACGGTGCGCAGTTCGTCACGCACATTCTCGGGATATACACCCACGGTCTGCACATCGCGGGTGATGAAACGCAGCATGGCATCGTAGTTCTGCACCGGGACGAGGTTCAGCGTGCGGTACCTGAGCTCGTCGGCAAAGTCGACCTGATCGCCCTCGAGCGAGATGATGATGCCACCGCGCCGGTCGCCGCCGATGACCTGAAAGTCGTCGTCGAGCATCGACAGGGCGGCGATCTTCGACTGGAATCCCGGGTCCATGTGTATGGCCGGGCTGCTCACCTCGTGGGGAAGGCGCTGGATTTCCTCGAACACCATCCGACCGAAGTGCCCGAGCTTTTCCAGGAAGTCGGGGCTTCCGTCGTGCACCGCATACGACACCCGGCAGTTGGTACAGCCGTTCTGGTTGCCGTTGCCGACATCGTCGGCGAGGCGGATGGCGGCCTCGCGCATGGTGGCGTCGCTGGTGAAGGTTCCCGCACCCAGCACGGAGCGACTGATCTTCGGGTCGAAGGTCACGAGATCGATGCCCGGGCGCACGTATTTCGCAATGTGCGTGACCGAGGCGAACCCACCCCAGGCGACGATGCGCTCGACGTTGCGCGGGTGATAGAGCCGGGATTCGAAGCTGTCGTCACCGCCGCGCCAGTACACGGCGCTGAAGGCGCGGGTCAGCGGGTGATCGGGCGCCATGTCGATTGCCGTGCGTGCCAGCGCAACGGCGGTGCCAAGCTCGTTCGAGGGAATCTTGACGATGGCGTAACCGCGGATCAGCGCGTTGCGCACCAGCGTCATCATCGCGACGGAGGGGCCGTTGCCGGCGATCACGTGGGCCGTTGGCACGCCGAAGGCACGGATATGGGAAATGCGGCCACTGCTTCGCTCGTGGCGCTGCCAGCCATCGAGGTGCTCTCGGCCGACCGTGCCGATCATCGCCTCCAGGTTCTGCCGGCTCAGGAACCGTGACCGGAAGCCGCTCATCGCGTTCCTGACCATATGGGGCGGCACGTCGTTGAATGCCTCGGCGAGCTCGAGTGCCCACTGCAGGTGCGGGTTGGTCTCGACGTTCAGGTGCGTGCCAAGCTCGACCAGATAGTCGATGACCTCATCCAGTGACAGCTGATACAGCGGCTCCATCGCACGTCGCGTGGGCAGCAGGATCCTTGCCAGGTGCCTGTTCGGGTCCGGACACATGAAGTCCGCCCCATAGCGGCCGTGGAAGCTGAGCTCGTAGTCCTCGATGAGTTCACCGCGTGCAACGATGGGGATCCGGTACTTTGTCATGACGGCTCTCTGCGCGAGTGTTTGCTCAGGTCCTGAGCAGGAATTCCGTTGCATCCTCCAGCGCACCGGCAGTCCCGGCGCAACCGATCTTGTCGTCCTGCCTCTCGATGACCTTGCTGATTCCGGCATCCAGCCAGGCTCCCGTGCGGCCGCAGCCGCATGGCTGGTCCCAGCTGATCGTGACGTGGTCGCTGCTGATGTAGCCGCCCCAGGAGGTGTCGGGCAACAGATCGAAGAATGCAAAGCGCCCGGTCTGGCGGCCGGTGCGTGGCAGCGGCTGGCCGTTCACTTCGTCGAGCACGAAGGGAATGATGGTGACCGGTACGTGGAACCTGCCCTGCGGACACAGATTGCTTGCCCAGATGCCTTCCTGCATGCCGTAGCCGACGTGGATCGAATCGGTCGATACGCCGAGCACTTCCGCCACCTCCGCCTTCCAGTCCGGCGGCTCCCTGCCATCGGCGAATCCGCCGCCACAGAAGAAGAACGAATCCGGCGCGTAGGCACCCTGGATCCCTTCCGGGCGCAGGCGCAGCGCCAGGTCGTGGAGCATCTGCATGCTGCTGTAGCAGATGATGCGCCGGCCGCGGTACTCGTGGCCCAGGCGCTGCATCAGGGCTTCCATGCGCCGAGGCTTGTCCGCATTGATGCGGGCAATTTCATCCTTGCGCGCCAGCAGCGCGGGCTTGATCTGCAGCGAACCGGCTTCGCCCTTGCGGCTCGCCTCGCGGATGCGCCCCGCCAGGCTGAGGAGGTCGGAGTCGTTGTAGCCAAGCGGTGCATCCACCAGGCCCGTGCCGAAGGTCTGTTCGTAGAAGTCGAGGAACCGGCCCCAGCTGCGAGCCCCGCCCCGTGCACCCGGGTGGATCAGCGGGACGTGGTCCGTTCCGGGACGCAGGGCAAGCGAGGTCCCGTCGGGAGCGTTCATCGACGACTGGAAGTTCCACAGCGTGACGCGGTGCATCAGCGCCCACTCGTCGCGTGTCCGCGGCAGGAACGCTGCCTTGCCGTCGCCGCTCGCGGAAATGAGGAGATCGATGCTGGACTGTGCAGCGAGTGCCTTGATCCAGTCCTCGATCAG
>CAZSYV010000129.1:0-7308 GCA_964610955.1 uncultured Klebsiella sp.
CGCCCGAGCAGAGCCTGTACAAGGGTGACGACGGGCTGATCCGCGTGCGCGAGGGTGTGCGTGTCGAGGCGGATGCAACGCTGCGTCTTGTCTCGGGTTTCCTTGAGGGAAGCAACGTGAACGCGGTCGAAGCGATGACCGAGATGCTTGGCCTTGCACGCCAGTACGAGGTGCAGGTGAAGCTGATGCGTACCGTCGATGAGAACAGCGAGGCGGCGACGCGGCTGCTGCAGATTTCCTGAGCGCCACGATGACAGCAGGAGGAATACGGCGATGATGAATGCACTGTGGGTGAGCAAGACCGGGCTGAGCGCGCAGGACACGCAGCTTGCTACCGTGTCGCACAACCTGGCGAACGTCTCGACGGTCGGCTTCAAGCGTGACCGGGTGATCTTCGAGGACCTGCTCTACCAGATCCGTCGCCAGCCGGGAGCCCAGTCCTCGGAGAACAACCAGTTGCCGTCGGGGTTGCAGATCGGCACCGGTGTGCGCATCGTCGGCACGCAGAAGGAGTTCACCGAAGGCAGCCTGCAGGTGACCGGCAACTCGCTCGATGTGGCGATCAACGGGCGTGGCTTTCTCGAGGTGTTGCTGCCCGATGGCACCACGGCCTACACGCGCAACGGCGAGTTCCACCTGAGCCGCGACGGGGAACTGGTCAACGCCGATGGCCTGGTGATCCAGCCGGCGATCACGATTCCCGAGGGCACGCGCACGGTCACCGTGGGCAAGGATGGCGTGGTTTCGGTGGTGATGGCGGGTGACACCCAGGCGCAGCAGATCGGCTCGCTGACGCTGACCGACTTCATCAACCCGGCCGGGCTCGAGGCGATCGGTGGCAACCTGTTTCTCGAGACGACGGCCTCCGGCAGCCCGACCAACGGCACTCCCGGCCTCGACGGGCTGGGCACCCTCGAACAGGGCAGTCTCGAGAACTCGAACGTCGATGTGGTCGAGGAACTGGTCAACATGATCACCACGCAGCGTGCCTATGAAATGAACGCGAAGGTGATCTCGACCAGCGACCAGATGCTGCAGTTCATCTCGCAGAACCTGTGATGGAGCATCAGATGGCCAGCCGTTTCATCCGCCTCGCTGCTGTGCTCTGCGCACTGGCGCTTGCCGGTTGCGCGAACTCGCCGCTGCCCGAGATGCCGAACGATCCCGCCTATGCGCCGGCGCTTGCCGATCAGCCGGCGGTCGAATTCCGCTCGGCCGGGGCGATCCGCCAGGCGCGCTTCGGTGCCTCGCTGTTCTCGGATCGTCGTGCGATGGAGGTCGGCGACATCATCACCGTGGTGCTCACCGAGCGCACCGCGGCACGCAAGGATGCCGACACCCAGATCCAGAAGAACTCGAGCACGGCGATCAGCGATGGCACCGTGCTCGGCAACGAGGTGCACAAGGGCGGGCTCTCGCTTGGCAGCAGCCTCGGCGGTGAGCGCGCCTTCAACGGTGCCGCAGAAAGCTCGCAGAGCAACAGCCTGAGCGGCAGCATCGCGGTCAGCGTCGTCGAGGTGCTGCCGAACGGCTTGCTGCGCGTGCGTGGCGAGAAGTGGCTGCAGCTCAATCGTGGCAGCGAATACGTACGTCTCACCGGGCTGGTGCGCCAGGAAGACCTCGGCCCGAACAACTCGGTTGCCTCGACTCGCCTTGCCGATGCGCGCATCGGCTACAGCGGCACGGGCGAGCTGGCGGCGTCGAACCGCATGGGCTGGCTGTCACGTTTCTTCAACAGTGGGTGGTTTCCGCTATGAGTGATGCCCTGCACTGCGCCGTCGTGCGCAACCCGCGGGCATGGCTCGCGCTGGCGCTGCTGTTGCTTCTCGCCCAGGTGGTGCACGCCGAGCGGCTGAAGGACATTGCAACGCTCGATGGGGTGCGCGACAACCACCTGATCGGCTACGGCCTGGTCGTTGGGCTCGACGGCACGGGCGACCAGACCACGCAGGCGCCGTTCACCACGCAGTCCTTCACCAGCATGCTGCGCCAGTTCGGCATCGCGCTGCCGGAGGGCGTGCGCCTGCAGCTGAAGAACATCGCGGCGGTCGCCGTTCACGGACAACTGCCGGCGTTCGCCAAGCCGGGACAGACGATCGACATCACCGTCTCCTCGCTCGCCAACGCCAAGAGCCTGCGCGGTGGCACGCTGCTGCTGACTCCGCTGAAGGGCGTCGATGGGCAGATCTATGCGCTTGCACAGGGTGACCTGGTCGTCGGCGGCTTCGGTGCCGAGGGGCAGGATGGCTCGCGCATCTCGGTCAATGTGCGCAGCGTGGGGCGCATTGCCGGTGGTGCGATCATCGAGCGTGCGGTCGAGACCTCGTTCACCCAGGGGGGGGATCTGGTGTTCAACCTGATTCGCCCCGACTTCACCACGGCGCGTCGCGTCGTCGAGCGCATCAACCAGACTCTGGGCCCGCAGGTTGCCAGCGCCATCGATGCAGCCTCGGTGCAGGTGCGCTCCCCGCAGGATCCGGCGCAGCGTGTATCCTTCGCCTCGCTGCTCGAGAACCTCGAGGTCGACCCCGGCGAGGCACCGGCACGCGTGGTGATCAACTCGCGCACCGGAACGATCGTCGTCGGCAACCATGTCACTGTCGAGCCGGTCGCGATCACGCACGGCAGCATGACCGTGGTGGTGTCCGAGCGCGCAGCGGTGAGCCAGCCAGGGCCCTTCGGCGGTCGCGGCGAGACGGTGGTGGTTCCACAGTCGACGGTCGAGGTGCGTCAGGAGGGCAACCCGATGTGGAAGCTCGGTGCAGTGACCACACTCGATGAACTGGTGGCGGCGGTGAACCGTGTGGGGGCGGCGCCCGGGGACCTGATGGCCATTCTCGAGGCGCTGAAGCAGTCCGGCGCACTGCGTGCCGAGCTGATCGTGATCTGAGCGGTATCGACGGGGAGGAACAGCACCATGGGTGCGCCGGTGACGGGTGCCGCAGCGTGGACCGACATCAACGGGCTGCAGGCGATTGGTACGCTGGGGCGCAGTGATCGTGCCGCTGCCCTGCAGGCGGCAGCGCGGCAGTTCGAGTCCTTTTTCATCTCGCAGATGCTGAAGGGCATGCGCGCGGCAAACAGTGTGTTTGCCGAGGACAATCCGATGAATACCAGCGAGATGCAGTTTCGTCAGGAACTGTTCGATCACCAGCTCTCGGTCTCGCTGACCCAGGGCAGGGGGATCGGGCTGGCGCAATTGCTGGCGACGCAGCTGCAGCAGCGCTTTGGCGCGGATGCACCCGCAACCGTACCCGCGACCGCTGCCCCCGCACCGGCATTTGCCGAAGGCGAGCTGCAGGCGCGGCGCATCGACAGGGCAAGGAGCGTTGCGCACGACACGACGCCCCTGCCTGCTGTGCTCGATGATGCGCTGCGTACGGTCGAACCCCTGGTGCAGCGGGCTCGTCGGCGGGTCAGCGAGGGCCTGTCCGCCGGCAAGGAAGCCTTCGTGCGCTCCCTGCTGCCCGAGGCGCGCCGTGCGGCACAGGCGCTCGGCGTCGATCCGCGCGTGTTGATCGCGCAGTCGGCGCTCGAGACCGGCTGGGGACAGTCGATACTTGCAGACCGTGCCGGGCGCAGCAGCAACAACCTGTTCAACATCAAGGCAGGCAGCTACTGGCAGGGTCCGTCGGTCGGCGTGAACACGCTGGAGTTCGTCAATGGCCTGCCGCAGCAGCAGCGTGCACGCTTTCGTGCCTACGCGTCGTTCGCTGACAGTTTTGCCGATTATGTCGATCTGCTCGTGTCGCGCCCGCGTTATGCCGCTGCGCTTGCCAACGCCGGCGATGCGGTGCGCTTCATCCGTTCGCTGGCGCAGGCTGGCTACGCGAGTGATCCGCGCTATGCTCACAAGGTGCTGGATCTGATGCGTGATGATGCAATTGCGGGAGCACAGTGAACGATGGCCGATCTGCTGCGCATAGCCACGAGCGGTCTGCTTGCCCATCAGGGGGCGCTGAACGTCGCCGGGCACAACATCGCCAACGCGAGCGTCGATGGCTACAGCCGTCAGCGCATCGAGTTCGTGAACATGCCGTCGTACGAGGTTGGTGGCCTGAAGTTCGGCAACGGTGTCGATGTCAACGGGGTTTCGCGCCTCATCGACCAGTTTGCGAGTGCACAGCTGCGCAGCGACACCTCGGTTGCCGAGCGCGCGCAGGTGTTCGGTGCACACAGCGAACAGCTCGACTCGCTGTTTGCCGATGCCTCGATCGGTGTTTCCGACCGCATCGATGACTTCTTCGCCGCGCTTGGCGATGTGACGAGCGACCCGCAGTCGAGCGCCTTGCGCGGCCTGGTGCTCCAGTCGGCAGACACGCTGTCGCAGCGCTTCAACTCGCTGTACACCCGCCTTGGGCGCCTCGACTCGACGCTGAATGCGCGCGTCGATGCGCTGGCCTCGCAGCTTGGCACGCTGGCGGAAGGTGTTGCACGCATCAACGGCGAGATCGCCATGCGCGGAGGCAATGGCGTCAACGGCCAGCAGCCAAACGATCTGCTCGATCAGCGCGACCGCCTGGTGATGCAGATCGCCGAACTCGTCGACGTGCAGGTCGTCGCCGACGGCAGCTCGCTCAACCTCTTTCTTGGCAAGGGGTTGTCGCTGGTCACCGGGACGGTGACGAGCCGGGTCAGCTCCGTTGCCGATCCGCTGGATGCCTCACGGCGCCAGCTGGCGCTGCAAAGCGGCAGCGCGAACCTGATCATCAGCGGCCCTGCGACCGGTGGTGAGCTCGGCGGAGTGCTGGCATTTCGCGAGCAGATGCTCGACCCCGCCTTCAACGCGCTGGGGCGTGTCGCGCTGGCGTTTGCCTCGGACGTGAACGCGCAGAATGCGCTTGGCATCGACCTCGAGGGCAAGCTCGGCGCTGCGGTGTTCTCTGACCCGAACGAGCGCATGGCGGCGGCGCTGCGCGCACGGCCCGCCGCCGACAACGATCCGGCGTCGACGGGCGGGGTGCGGGTGTTCATCGACGATCCCGCGCAGCTGACGACCAGCGACTACCGGCTGGATATCGGCAGCGGTGGTTCGTGGCGGCTGCTGCGCCTGCAGGACGGGGCTCTGGCGGCAAGTGGTGCGAGCCTGAACGATACGCTGGTCAGCGTGGATGGCTTCACGCTCGACCTGAACCTCAGCGAGACACCGCCGGGAAACTTCGTCGCCGGTGACCGCTTCATGATTCAGCCGACACGCCGCGGCGCGCAGTCGATTGCCACCGTGATGCAGCGCCCCGAGGAACTCGCCCTGGCGGCGCCGGTACGTGCGAGTGCCGACGGTGGCAACCGCGGCAGTGCAGCTCCCGGAGAACTGCGGGTCTTCGATACCACGAGTGCGGCCTTTGCCACACCGGGTGCGCTCTCGCCGCCGCTGTTGCTGCGTTTCACCGACGCGACGCATTACGACATCCTGAACGCGGACACATCGGCCGTGCTGGTCTCGGGGCAGTCGTTCACGCCGGGAACGAACAACACGCTGTTCAGCACGCAGCCATCGGATGCGGACTACTTTGGCTTCCAGCTGAACCTCGCGGGCTCTCCGGCTGCGGGTGATCTGTTCCGCATCGGGTTCAACACGGGTGGCGTCTCGGACAATCGCAACGCGCGGCTCATGTCGGGGCTGCAGTCGGCCGATACGGTGGGTGGGGCACGCATGAGCTACCAGCAGGCCTACAACCTGCTGGTCTCCGGTGTCGGCAGCGGCACGCGTGCGGCGCGCATCGAGACCGAGTCGAGCCAGGCGGTGCTGGATCAGGCGCGTGCGCGGCGTGAAGAGCTTTCGGGGGTCAACCTGGACGAGGAGGCGGCCAACCTGATCCGCTTCGAACAGGCCTACAATGCCTCGGCACAGGTGATTGCCGTGGCGCGCTCGGTGCTCGATGCACTGTTTGCGGCGCTGCGCTGAACGGAGGACTGTCGATGCGTATCTCGACGGCACAGATATTCGATACCGGCGTGCGCAACATGGGGCGCGCACAGGCCGAAGCGGCACGCACCCAGGCGCAGCTTGGCAGCGCGAAGCGTGTCCTTTCACCGGCAGATGACCCGGCAGCGGCCACCACCGCGCTCGCACTGCGCCAGGACAAGGCACGCAGCGCCCAGTATCAGCGCAACGCGGACCTTGCCGAGCATGAGCTGCGCCAGCAGGAGCTGGGGCTCGATTCGGTCGAGAAGCTGTTGCTCGATGTCAAGGACCTGGTGATGCAGGCGGGCAATGCGACGCTTTCGGTGGACGAGCGTGCGTCGATCGTGGGGGCGCTGCGTGGCATGGGCGAACAGCTGCTCGCGCTGTTCAACACGCGCACGGCCGGTGGTGACTACCTGTTTGCCGGTGCCAGCGCCGATGAGGCGCCTTTCGTCGTCTCGGCATCGGGGCAGGTCGAGTACCGCGGCGATACGCTCGCTCGTCAGGTCGATGTCGGCGCAGGAGTGGCCGTGCAGTCGCGCAGCAGCGGACGCGAACTGTTCGTCGATGTGCCGGCAAGCGCCCCGAGTTTCCTTACCCGTGCAGAAGCCGGTAACTCGGGCAGCGCATCGATCTCGATCGGGCGCATCATTGACCCTGCGGCCTACGCCAGCGTGTTTCCGGACGATCTGAGCGTCTCGTTCCCATCGGCAACGCCCGGAGAATTTGTCGTCAATCGTGTGGACCGTGCCACGGGCACCGCCATGCAGATCGACGGGCCGAATCCCTACACGCCGGGCGATGCGCTGACGGTGGAAGTCGCTGGCGTGCAGGTCACGATCAACGGCACCCCCGCCGTCGGTGACTCGTTCACCCTCGAGGCGCGACGCACGCAGTCCATCGCACTGACCGTGCAGCGCCTTGCCGATGGGCTGGCCGGGGTGTCCGACACGCCGCAGGGTGCAGCCGAGCGAGGCCGCGTGGTCGCCAGTGCGCTGGCCGACCTGGACCAGGGACTGCAGTCGTTGGGCAGGCAGCGCGTGGCGGTCGGCACCCGGCTCGCGCAGCTCGATACGGCACGCGATGAGCAGCGCGAGACCGACCTGCTGAACGATGAACTGACTTCCAGTCTGGTCGATCTCGACCTCGAGGAGGCCGCCAGCCGGCTGGCGTTCCAGACACTGGTGCTGCAGGCGGCGCAGCAGAGCTTTGCAAAAATCGCCGGACTGTCGCTGTTCTCCTTCCTGCGCTGAGGGCAGTCGGGGCACGCGGGCTCAGGGGGCCTGGTAGGCGTTGACTCCAGTGCGGCGCTGGCGCGCCAGCCGTGAGTCGTGCAGCGTGTTCTCGAGTTGGCGTTGTACGAGTGCCTGCAGCTGCTGATTGTCTGCCTGGAGCTGTTGCAG
>CAZSYV010000130.1:0-7110 GCA_964610955.1 uncultured Klebsiella sp.
CGGCCTGCGCCCTTTCAAGGACAACATCAGCTACTTCGGCATCGATGCCGACCAGCTGCTCACGGCGCGAACGCAGCTCGCCAGCCGGCTGTTCAGGGAGCTCATGGCCCTGTTCCGCGAAGGTGTCCTCACACCCCTGCCCCACCGGGTCTTTCCTGCCGAGCGCGTGGTCGACGCCTTCCGCGTCATGCAGCAGGCAAGGCACGTCGGCAAGATCGTCGTGTCACTGGCCGGTGCGCAGCCCGCGCCAGAGGTGCCGGCTGCACGGCGACCACCACTGCAGCTCGCCGGGGACTCGACCTGGCTCGTCACGGGTGGCCTGTCCGGCTTCGGTCTGGAGTCGGTGCGCTGGCTGGCAGCGCACGGCGTGCGCAACCTCGCCCTGGTGAGTCGCCGTGGCATGCAGACGCCCGGTGCGCAGGAGGCCCTCGCGCGCCTGGCCGAACAGGGAGTGCACGTGCGGGTGTACGCCTGCGACATCACCGACATGCGCCTCGTCTCCGGGATGATCGGGGAGATCTCGAGGGCGCTGCCACCGATCAGGGGAGTGCTGCATGCGGCGGCGGTCTTCGATGATGCCCTCCTGCAGAATCTGGATGGCGGGAGGCTCGGGAAGGTCATTGCGCCAAAGGTGACGGGGGCCTGGAACCTGCACCAGGCAACGCTCGACGTGCCGCTCGAGTACTTCGTGCTCTATTCATCGATCACGACCGCGATCGGCAACCCCGGACAGGCCGGTTACGTTGCGGCAAACGCGGCGCTCGAAGGGCTTGCCGAAATGCGCCGCTGCATGGGTCTGCCGGGGCTGTGCATCGGGTGGGGGCCAATAGGGGATGCCGGTTACCTCAGCCGCAACCAGACCGTGCGGGACAGCCTCGACAGGCGCCTTGGCAGGCCGGCGCTTGCAGCGGCCCGGGCACTCGATGAGCTCGGTGGGATTCTTGCCGAAGGCAGGTCCGTGACGGTTGCCAACCTCGACTGGAGCACGCTCGCCCGCTCACTGCCGTCTGCAGGGAGCAGCCGTTTCGCCGTTCTGAACCGCAGCACGAAGGGCGCCGGTCCCACCGGGGACGAGACCGACATCCGGGTGCTGATCGATGGAAAGACGCCGGAAGAGGCCACCCTCATCGTTCAGCAACTGGTCGTCCAGGAGATCGCACAGATCCTTGCGATCGGCGCCGAACGTATCGCACCATCGCGTTTGCTGCACGATCTCGGACTCGACTCACTGATGGCCGTCGAACTGGCGCTGGGACTGGAGCAGCGCCTTGGCATACGGTTGCCGGTCATGCTGCTGAACGAGTCGCCAACGGCCGAGAAGGTGGCCCGCATCCTTGTCGGGCGACTGCTTGGCGGCACGGAGCAGGAAACGCTGTCGATGGTCGATGCAATGGTTCGGGATGTGGCCAGGCAGCACGGGGATTCGGTGGCAGCCGAAGAGGTCGAAGAGATTGCAGAAAGCGTACGGGCGCTGGCGCAACGCGGTACGGGGCTGACGACATGAGCAAATCCTCTCTCGGGTTCAAGGCCAAGAACCAGCTCATCGAGCGTTTCCTGGGCAAGAAGGCCAGCGCTGACGGTGCGGTCGGCGAGATGCCGGCCGCCCGCCCGATGAGCCATTCGAACGTGCCCGAGGCGTTCACGCGTTTCGACCGCTTCCCGGGTTATGAAAGGATGCTGGTTCCAAAGGTGGCCGCGGAGCGCCTCGGGGTCCGCAATCCCTTCTTCGTCGCACACGACGGGGTCGCGGGCGCCGTCACCCATATCGATGGACGTGAATATCTGAACTTCTCGAGCTACAACTACCTCGGCCTGAACGGCCACCCTGCGATCAGCAAGGCTGCCAGGGATGCGATCGACCGCCATGGCACCTCCGCCTCGGCAAGCCGCCTGGCAGCCGGTGAGCGCCGCGTCCAGCGCGAGCTCGAAGAGGCACTGGCCGGTCTTTACGGCGTCGAGGACTGTCTGGTATTCGTCAGCGGGCACGCCACCAACGTCTCGACCGTCGGCTACCTTTTCGGCCCCAGGGATCTGGTCATTCACGACAGCCTGATCCACAACAGCATCCTGGAGGGCGCAAAGCTCTCCGGCGCCACGCGACGCTCCTTTCCGCACAACGATACGAACGCGCTCGACGCCATCCTTGGCGAGATTCGTGGCCAGTTCGAACGCGTGCTGATCGTGGTCGAAGGTCTCTACAGCATGGATGGGGATGTCCCCGACCTGCCGGTCCTCGTCGACATCAAGCGGCGTCACCAGGCCTTCCTGATGGTCGATGAGGCGCATGCGCTGGGCGTGCTGGGCAACACCGGATGCGGCAGTCACGAACACCATGGCCTTGCCGGCCGGGATGTGGACATCTGGATGGGCACCCTCTCGAAAACGCTTGCAGGCTGCGGGGGCTACATTGCAGGTGAGCGTGCCCTCGTCGAGCATCTCAGGTACGCCGCACCGGGTTTCGTCTACAGCGTCGGCATCGCTCCGCCACTGGCGGCGGCATCGCTGGCAGCGCTCGGGCTGATGTCGAGGGAGCCGGAGCGCGTTGCCCGGCTGCGTGAAAACGGCAGGCTGTTCCTTGCGCAGGCGCGCGGGCTTGGCATCGATACCGGATATTCGCAGGGATTCTCGATCACACCGATGGTCATCGGCAGTTCGCTCAGGGCCGCCAGGCTCTCGAATGCGCTTTTCGAGTGTGGCATCAACGTTCAGCCGATCATCTATCCGGCGGTCGAGGAGCGGGCGGCCAGGCTCAGATTCTTCCTGTCGTCCCTGCACAACGAACAGAACATCAACCATGCCTGCCGCACCCTGGGCAGCCTGCTGTAACAAGACGATCGCATGAAAGCCGGGAAAAGCCCCATGACCCACCGTCTCGCCTCCGCGGGCCTCGCAGCGCTGTTGCTTGTGCTCTCGGGCTGCAGCAGTTTCCCCGACTGGATGGCATCTTCCGGCGCAAGCCGCGGACAGGTGACGGAACGACACGACTCCGGCCGGATCGATGGCATCGAACTGGTCGATGTCACCGACGCGCTGGCCCGCAGGCTGGCGGCGGCAAAGACGCTCGGGCGTTTCTCGGACGTCTATCCGAGCAACGGCACCAACAATTACCTGATCGGACCGGGAGACATCATCGAGGTATCGATCTGGGAGGCTCCGCCGGCAATGCTGTTCAGCGCGGTCGCACTCGATCCCAGGGCCGGCGCGAGCACCATCGGCATGGTGACGCTGCCCGAGCAGATGGTCACGCAGAACGGCACCATCACCATGCCGTTTGCCGGCCATGTCAGTGTCCAGGGCCGCACCACGCAGGAAATCGAGGCGGACATCGGCAACCGGCTCACCGGCAAGGCCAACCGGCCGCAGGTGCTGGTACGCGTCATCAGGAACAACACCTCGAACGTGACGGTGGTGGGTGATGTCAACACCAGCACCCTGATGGCGCTCACGCCCAAGGGCGAGCGCCTGCTCGATGCACTGGCGGCAAGTGGTGGTGTCACACAGCCCGTCAGCCGCATGGCAATCCAGGTCTCGCGCGACAGCCGTACGGCGACCATGGCGCTTGATTCGATCATCCGCGACCCGGACCAGAACATCCTGCTGAAGCCGGGTGACGTCATCACCGCGCTGTTCCAGTCGCAGAGCTTCTCGGTGCTTGGGGCAACCGGGAAGAACGAAGAGATCCAGTTCGAGGCGCAGGGCATCTCGCTTGCCCAGGCGCTTGCCCGTTCGGGCGGGCTCGTCGACAACCGGGCCGATGCGCGCGGCGTCTTCCTCTTCCGTTTCGAGGACGCCGGACTGGTCGAAGCCGGAACCCCGCTGCAGGTTGCGGCAAACGGCACCGTGCCGGTGGTCTACCAGATCGACCTGCGGGACCCGGCCTCGTTTTTCGTGACCCAGAACTTTCCGGTGCAGAACCGCGATGTCATCTACGTTGCGAACTCGCCGGCTGCCGAGTACGACAAGTTCATCCGCCTGCTGGTGATGACGCTCAACCCGGCTGCGGCCGTCAACCGGGCACTGCAGTGACAGTGGCTGCCGGCACGGCGGTTCGCAGTCCGCTCGCCGTCACGGCGGCGGTCTGGCGGGCAATCTTCCTCCGCGAGGCGCTCGATCGCCTGTTCGACATGCGCGCCGCCTGGCTCTGGCTGTTGATGGAACCGATCATGCATATCGGTTTCCTCTCCTTCCTGTACGCCGGATTCGGCCTGCGCGTGGTCGGCGGAATCGATACGGTCACCTGGGTCATCGTCGGCATGCTCGGCTTTTTCCTGTTCCGACGCACCGCGATCCAGACGATGCATGGTGTCGACAGCAACGGCCCGCTGTTTGCCTACCGTCAGGTCAAACCTTTCGATACGGCAATCGTCCGCGCCGGACTCGAAGCCTTCCTGATGGCAATCGCTTCCCTCGTCATCTTGTTTGCCGCCAGCATGCTGACGCACCCGATCATCCCCAGTGATCCGCTATTGGTGCTGGCGGCAGTGTCCGGGCTGTGGTTGTGCGGCCTTGGGTATGGGCTGATTGCATCGGTACTGATGGAGCTGGTGCCCGAGACCGAGCACATCCTGAAGCTCGTCATGATGCCGCTGTATCTCGTCTCCGGTGCCATCTGGCCGCTGGCCACCATTCCGCCGGTCTACCGTGACCTCCTGATGATCAATCCGATTGCGCATGGGCTGGAGCTGATTCGCCAGGGTTTTGCCCCCCATTACCACATGGTGCCCGGGGTCGACCTCGGTTACCTCTACCTCTGGAGCATCGCCAGCCTGCTGCTCGGCCTGCTGCTGTTCCGGCGCTTCGGTCGCGAACTGGTGATGAAATGATCGTCGTCAATGACGTGCACAAGCGCTACAGGACCAGGCATGGTGTCGGTGACTGGATCCTGCGCGGCGTCAGCTTCACCATCCCGAGGAACACCAACGTCGGGCTGGTCGGCGCGAACGGTGCGGGCAAGTCGACGCTGCTGCGGATCATCGGGGGCATCGACTATCCGTCGAAGGGCACGGTCGAGCGCCACTGCAGGGTTTCCTGGCCGATGGGTCAGGGCGGACTGGAAGGTTCGCTCACCGGGCGACAGAACGCCAAGTTCGTCTGCCGTGTGCACGGACACGAACACGATCTGGCCGAGAAACTCGCCTATATCCAGGATTTTTCCGGTCTGGGAAAGGCCTTCGACGAGCCGGTGTATACCTATTCGACTGGTATGCGCTCGCGGCTGCAGTTCGGACTGTCGCTCGCCTTCGAGTTCGACGTCTACATTTCCGACGAGGTCACGGCGGCGGGCGACGCCGCCTTTCGCAGGAAAACCGCTGACGCTTTCAAGGCAATGGTCGATCGCACCGGCCTGATCATGGTGACGCACAATGAAGGCGAGCTCAGGCAGTTCTGCCGGTCGGGGCTCCTGATCCACCAGGGCAAGACCCACTGGTTCGATGCAATCGATGACGCACTGAGCGCCTACAAGGACACACTGCCCAAATGAGCGAAGCACGGGCGGCGCAGCCGCTGAGATTCTTTCAGTCTGTCCTTGGTGGCTGGTTCTCGATGCGGCTGTTCCCGCGCCTGATCCGTCTCGTCATCATTGGCGCGCTGCTTGGTGTCGTCTACTCGTTGTTCTATGCCTCGGACCGTTATGTTTCAGAGGCCAACGTCGTCATCCGCAAGACCGACTCCGTCAGCACGCCCAGCTTCGACATCCCGCTGCTCGCCTCCGGGATCAGTGGCGTCACCCGGCCCGACCAGTTGCTGCTGCGTGATTACCTGCTGTCGATGGACATGTTCAGGAAGCTCGATACGGAGCTCGGGCTGCGTGCGCACTACAGCGATTCGAGTCGGGATATCGTCTCCAGAATGTGGCTCACGGACGCGCCAATGGAGTGGTTCCGGCGCTACTTCCTCACCCGCGTCAGCGTCGTTTATGACGATTTTGCCGGTGTCCTGCGTATCGATGTGCAGGCCTATGATGCGCCAACGGCGCATGCCATTTCCGCCATGATGGTCAAGGAAGGCGAGCGCTACATGAACCAGCTGGGCCACGAGCTTGCCCAGGCACAGGTCGACTTCCTCACCCATCAGGTCGATGTGGCCAAGCAGCGTTTCCTGGAGGCAAGCCAGGTGCTGTTGAAATTTCAGAACGAGAAGGGACTGCTCTCGCCGCAGGCAACCGCAGAGAGTCTGACCACTCTGATCGGCGAGCTCGAAGCACAGCGCGCCCAGTTGCAGACGCAGCTTGCCGCACTGCCGAAGAGCCTGGACCGCAGCCACCCCAACATCCTGATGCTGCAGCAGTCGATTGCGGCAGTCGACCGACAGATCGCCGGCGAAAAGGCACGGCTCACCAGCCGCTCCGGTGGCCGTTCGCTCAACGTCACCCTGGAGGAGTTCCAGCGATTGCAGCTGGAGGTCAGCTTCACCCAGGACATCTACAAGTCTTCCATCACCGCGCTGGAGAAAGGCCGGATCGATGCCGCGCGCCTGCTCGAGAAAGTCTCGGTGCTGCAGTCCCCGACGCTTCCTGAATACCCGATGGAGCCGCGTCGGCTTTACGATGCGTTTGTCACGTTGCTGGTTGCCGGCATACTCGTGGGTATTCTCAAACTGCTCGAGAACATCGTCCGCGACCACGTTGATTGAGGAGGTACAGGGTGAGAAACGCGAGCGAGAGTGCGCAGCGTTCCCCCGATCGAGGCATGGAACCCGATATCAAGGATCTGCAGGAAGAAAACGAACTCCTGCTGCTGCAGCTTCACCAGGTGCAGGAAGAGCTGGAAAGCTACTTTCTCAGGTGCCAGGAACTGGAAAGGGGGCAGGGGCGTACCACGCAGTCGATCCCGTCAGGCAGCGGCATGCCGGATGAGCAGTTGCCGGAGGCGCTGGCCGAAGTCGTCCGCCTGACCACGCTGGTCGAGACCCAGGCGAAGGTTCACCGTGCAGAGACGGCCAATGCACTCAGCGTTCGCCTGGGAAACATCCTCATCCGGAGCATCACTTCCACGGGCAACCTGCTCGTCACTCCTGCAAGGTTGCTGAAGATCTGGCGCGAAGCCGAGGCCAAACAGATCCCCGCCGCACTGGGAGGCAAGGGATGCGACAAGGTCGTCACTGCCTACC
>CAZSYV010000131.1:0-6724 GCA_964610955.1 uncultured Klebsiella sp.
TCGGTGAAGTACATCCAGATCAGCGACATCCAGACGACCCCGTAGAGGAACATGAAGGCGCTGGAGCGCACGCCGGTGAGATCGAGCAGTGCACCGAAGATGATCGGCAGGATGAAGCCGCCAAGCCCACCGGCAAGGCCGACAACGCCCGAGATCACGCCGATGTTGTGCGGATAGTCATC
Organism: uncultured Klebsiella sp.; assembly: GCA_964610955.1. Taxonomy (GTDB): domain Bacteria; phylum Pseudomonadota; class Gammaproteobacteria; order Pseudomonadales; family UBA5518; genus UBA5518. The sequence continues at coordinate 183 of CAZSYV010000131.1, forward strand.
GGAGATGTACTTGAACACCGACGCCTTGCCGAACGCCCAGGCGATGCCGAGCACGAACATCAGGATCGAGAAGGGCCAGACGCCGAGACCCAGATGGAAGCTGCGCGATCCCTCGACGGTCGTGATCGTGAAGTCGGTCTGCGGATAGCTGAGAATGAACAGGCAGACCCAGCTCACCCACATCACCCACCAGGTGACCTGGTGCGCACCGTAGCGATCGGAAAGCCAGCCTCCGATCGCGCGCAGCACGCCTCCGGGCAGCGAGAAGCAGGCAGCGAGCAGCGCCGCGGCACGAATGTCGAGGCCGAACTCACCGACGTAGTACTGCACCATCCACAGGCTCAGCGCGACATAGCCACCAAAGACGATCGAGTAGTACTGGCACAGCTTCCACACCTTCGGATCGCGCAGTACGACCAGCTGCTCGCGCCAGGTGACGTCGGAACGGACACGGTGTGTCGGATCGGAGTGGGAGAACGCCCAGAACACCACCGCTGCAATCAGCATGATCAGCGCGTAGGCCTGTGGGACCATCGTCCAGCCAAAGGCGACGATGATCGCCGGCGCAAGGAACTTGTTGACCGCGGCACCGGAGTTGCCGGCACCGAAGATGCCCATGGCGAATCCCTGCCGTTCGCGGGAGAACCAGCGCGCGACGTAGGGGGTGCCGACCGAGAAGGAACCACCGGCAAGGCCGACGAACAGGCCAAGCACCAGAAACTGCCAGAACTCGGTGGCGCGCCCGATCATCCAGATCGGAACCACACAGAGCATCATCAGGGTGAACAGCACGATGCGCCCGCCAAAACGATCGGTCCACATCCCGAGCGGTACACGCACCAGCGATCCGGTCAGTACCGGAGTCGCTGCCAGCAGGCCGAACTCGGTTGCGTTGAGCCCGAGCTGCTCGCGGATCGGGATGCCGATCACACCGAACATCATCCAGGCCATGAAGCACACGGTGAAGGCGAGGGTGCTGACGATCAGCACCGAAAGCGCCTGTGCATTCCTGCTCATGTGTCACCTCCAGTCGATGTGCCGACTGTAGGTGGCCGCACCAGGCAGCGGCATCCCCCGGCAGGGAAGGTTCAGGCAGAGCAGAAGAAGGATGCGGCATCGTCCGAAAGAACTATGTCTGCCGCAGGCGTATCACCGTAACCCTGTGGCGCAGGCTGGCGGCTGGTGCAAGCGGCTCTCTGGGGGCAAGAGGGAATGGATGCCGTGTTCTGGTCAATCAAAGGCATGGCTGCTATATAACAACTTGACGCATTAAAACATGGCGAGATTGCGGATCTGACCGAAAGGAAGCGTGCACAAAATATTGATTTCCATGGTTTCAGATCGCGGAGGAAATTCATCAGTGCTTGACCGGAGATTGGTATCGCTGCGTGCTAGACGGACAAGTACCGTGTTACAACATGGACGTTTGCCGTCCACTCATTGTTATGCAGTGGTGAACTGAAGTGGCATTCGACGAAGAGGTCAAAGCGTTGCAGCGCTCTTTGGCGCAAATCGACTTGCTGAATGAGCCAAGTTCCAGCCGCAGCACCGGGTTCAGCAAATTTCTGGTGCTCAAGCTTCAGAACCTGAAGATCAAGATGTATCAAGAAAGGAGCCATAGCACGCCTCATGTCCACGTTGACTATGGGAGCCAAAACCATGCAGCGAGCTATGCAATCAGTGGCGGGCAAAGATTGGCTGGAAACCTACCTCGGCGCTACGACAGAGAAATTGGTTCGTGGCTGGACGAGCACTGCGATGCACTCTTGGCACTCTGGAGCGCGGCACAAGAGGGCACGGACCCTCAGCCTCTCATAATGGAGATTCAGGGCGGTAGCAAGAATGCATAACAAATCATTGCAGCCGACCGCCATCCCGCTACGCGGGCTGTCGGCGGCTGAATTCCGGCGTTGGGCGTTATCTTGACAGAACGAGGCATTCATCGGTGATTGCGCGGCTGGCCAAATGGCTGTTTGTTGAAGCCAAGCACTTCTGGCTTTGTCTTGTTGTGTGCGCAGTGGCCTTCGCCGCCGTTTACAGCCTTGGCGCGACTGAGCAGGCCATTCGCATTGCCGGGTTGCTCCTCCAGCTTGCCGGAATACTCACTGTTGTTTGGGGCATTGTCACAACACGGCAGTTCTTCGAGATGCCGTCACCAACCAAGGTGTTCAAGGACTGGCTTGCCAGGTTTCCTCTCCGCCGCCCCCAGGCTATCAGCGGCACTGCTACTGTAACGCTGGCAGGCGAAGCAGTGGCCGCTCACGGCTATACGTCATGGGTAGACGATCCTTCTCTTCCTCTTGAAGAACGCGTTCTTCGCTTGGCAAAGAATGTCCCGTTGTTTCATGAGCGCATTACCAACTTCCAGGCCCAGCTCGATTCCGACGTTACTCAGCTCAATGCCGCGATCAAGCGCGAGTCAAGCGAGCGTGCTGAGCAGGCGAACGCGCTCAACCAGCGAGTCGTCAGGCACGGGACCGGCGGTCTTCACATATCCGCTATCGGAGCTGTTTGGTTATTCGTCGGTGCGATTCTTGGTACTGCGAGCCAGGAGCTTGCAAGGTGGGTGCGATGACGCCCAACCCTTCGTAGCACCCGACACGCTACAGCCGGCTTGACCGGCTTCCGCGTGCGGGTGAACTCAAACATTGGGCATCAGGCGAAGTCGAAGCGGAGCGAACGTAGCAATGAAGAAATTTGACCTGAACATCGACCGGATGCTTGAAAACTGGGATGCATTCCATGCCATTCGGGAAATCATTGCCAACGCGCTCGACGAGCAGATATTGACCGGCACGCGGGAAATCGCCATCTCCCGCGACGGCGACGGCCAGTGGCACATCAGGGACTTCGGCCGCGGCCTTCGGCACGAGCATTTCACGATGAACGAGAATCAGGAAAAGCTCGACCATCCCGGTCTCATCGGAAAGTTCGGCGTAGGATTGAAAGACGCTCTGGCCACATTCGACCGCTTAGGTATCGAGACCCGCATCCGCTCCAAGTTTTGCGATGTCTCCTTCGATCGCTCCGAGAAACATGATTTCTCCGATGTCATCACACTGCACGCCTGCATCTCCGATCCGTCCGATCCGGCATTCGTCGGAACCGAATTCATCCTGAATGGTTGCTCTAATGAGGACATCGAGAAGGCGAAGCGGCTGTTCCTGCGGTTCTCCGGCGAGGAAAGCCTAGAAAAGACCCAATACGGAGAAGTCCTGCGGAAAGCTGGCAATGTTTCCTACATTTACATCAACGGCATCCGCGTCGCCGAAGAAGAGAATTTCCTGTTCTCCTACAACATCACTTCGCTGACGGCCGCTATTAAGAAGGCTCTCAATCGCGAAAGGACGAATGTCGGGAGGACCGCCTATTCCGACCGGGTGAAGTCCATCCTGCTCGCTTCCTCTTCGGAAGCAGTCGCCAAGGCTCTCGTCGACGACCTCAGAAACTTTGGGAGTGGCACGCTGCACGACGAGCTGAAATGGACGGATGTTTCCGTGCATGCATCGAGGATCACCAACGCCTCGGGAAATGTCCTGTTCCTAACGGACGAGGAGATCATGAACGCCCCGCGCTTCGTCGAGGAGGCTCGGGCGAGCGGGCGGCAGATCATCACGATTCCCAGCACCGTTAAGGAGAAGCTGTCGGGGCAGGTCGATACGGAAGGCAACGCGATACAGGATTTGGGTAATTTCGTTTCCGAATGGAATGATTGCTTCGAGTTCAAGTTCGTCCCGCCCGAAAGACTCGCGCAGGCCGAAAGAGCGGTGTTCGACATGACCGGAAGGATCGCCGATCTCGTCGGAGGGCTCCCTTCGAGGGTTCAATCGGTGAAGATTTCGGAGACGATGCGCCCCGAGACCGGAAGCTTCTCGGAAGCTCGTGGGCTTTGGACTGGCACGGAAATCATCGTCAAGCGTAGCGAACTCGCTTCCATCGAGGCCTATGCATCTACCCTGCTCCACGAGATCGCTCACGCCCGAAGTGGCGAAACCGACATCACCATCGGTTTCGAGCAAGAGTTGACCTCACTTCTCGGGATGGTCGCGTCTAAAGCGCTGCGCAGAGCTTCCGCCAACACCGAATTACCGCAAGAGCCGACAAAGGCTCGAATCCCTGAAATCCGGGCCGCATCGCGGCAGCCGCAAGCAGCGAGCCGCGACCCCGCTCCCGCGAAGAAGAAGGCGGGGTTCTGGGTTAGGTTGTTCGGCAAACCGCCAAGGTGACGTAATGATGCCCAACCCATCATTCCACCGGACCTGCGCAAAAAGCCACGCAGGCCGGTGAATTCAGACGCAGGGCTATGGAAGAGAAGCAAGCTCTGGAATCGCAGGAGCCCAGATTCGGACTTGGCTTCCGAATCACTGTTGGGCTCCTCGCATCGCTCAGTGGCGTCATTCTGTGGCTCTGGGCGACCTGAACCATGAGGACTATCACTAATGGCCATGCACAACCCTCCCCACCCCGGCGAGTTCATCGCTGACATTTATCTTGAGCCCAATGGAATCGGCGGCCGCGAGCTCGCGAAACCGTCTCGCGTTCAGATACTTTTGCCGGCAGGCATGCGTTTACTGCAGGCCCTGCTCGGTCGCGATCACCGCCGCCTGTACGCGTGAGCCGACCTCGAGCTTGCGCAGTATGTGCTGGACGTGGATCTTCACCGTCGTCTCGGCAATGCTGAGTTCGCGCGCGATCATCTTGTTGCTGTCGCCGCGGGCGATGCCGCGCAGGATGTCGCGCTCGCGTGGTGACAGCGCATCGAGACGCACGGCGGATGTGCCTTCCTGCTGTGATGGCGCCACAGTGACAGGATCGGCCTGACGTATCGTCGCAACCAGCTTGGCGGTCATTTCCGCGGCAATCACCGCCTCACCGCGCATCGTGCGCCGGATCGCATCGGAGAGCTCATCGCCCTCGATCGTCTTCAACAGATAACCACAGGCCCCACCGCGCAGGGCCGCGAGCAGGTCCTGCTCATCCTCACTGACGGTGAGCATGAGGACCTTCGCCGCTGGTGCCGCTTCGCGCAGCGCTGGCAGCGCATCGACACCGCGCACGCCCGGCAGATGGTTGTCGAGCAGGATCAGGTCCGGCTGCAACCGGGCGGCACAACGCAGTGCATGGCTCACGTCGGCCTCATCGCCAACGACCACGAAGTCGGCCTCGCGGGCGAGCAATGCCGTGAGACCGCGGCGAAACAGCGTGTGGTCATCGACCACGAGGATGCGCACCGGCGCCTCGGTTGCACTCATGCCGGTATTGCCTCGCGATCGCCCGGCTCACCGTCGAGTACCGCGACCGACTCGCCCTGGGCGGGCAGGGTGAGTCCGACTCGCGTTCCCCTGCCACGCCACGACTCGACCGTCAGCACGGCACCGATGCGCGAGGCACGCTCGGCCATGATGCGCAGTCCGACGTGCGTCGCATCGGCCGGCAGTGCATCGATGGCGACCTCGCCGTCAGCAAAGCCCGTGCCGTCATCATTGACCTCGAAGCGCCACTGCGGCTGCTTCCACACGTCGACGCGCACCCGGCCCGCACGCGCGTGCTTGCGCACGTTCGACAGCGCTTCCTGCACGATGTGCAGCACCTGGATCTGCACATCCGCAGGCAGCGGTACGGCATATCCGTGGACCTGCAGCTCGGCACGCAGACCGCTCTGGTGTTCGAACTTGCCGAGCGTCGTCTGCAGCGCGGTCTCGATGCCACCGGCATCGGCACGGGTGCGAAAATGCACCAGCAGCTCGCGCACATCGCCGTAGCTTTCGCGCACGCCGGTGTCGATCTCGGCAAGCACCGCCTGCATGCGGGCCGGATCACCCGATCCCAGGGCATCGCGCATCAACTGCACCTGGATCTTGAGAAAGGCGAGCGACTGCGCAATCGAGTCGTGCAGCTCACGTGCGATGAACCCACGCTCCTCGGCCACCGCCGCCTCCTTCGTCAGCGCCGCAAGGCGGATATTCTCGATTCCCGTCGCCAGGTGCACGACGAGCGCCTCGAGCAGCGAGCGCTCGGCCTGCGAGAGCACCACCGGTGTGCGGAAGAACAGGTCGAGCTCGCCGCTGGTGTGACGCTGCACGCGCACGGGGATCACAGCCGCAGCCACGAAACCGGCTTGGCGGCAGTACTGGTGACAGCCTGCCGGCAGCGTATCGAGTGCGATCACGCGCAGCTCCGGGTCACGTTCATCATCAGCGCTCGATGCCGGCACACCGCAGGCACACTCACCCTCGGCAAGCGTGCTCTCGGCGGCAAGCATCGCTTCGGGCACGCCTTCCGAGGCAAGCGGCACGTAATGACCCCGCCGCGCGTCGTACCAGCGCAGCAGCACGGCATCCGCGCGCACCAGACGCCGCACGCAGCGCACGAAGCCCTGTGCCAGATCCTCCGTCGAAGAGGCATCCGCAACCATCGCAGCCACCTCGTAGAGCGCCTCGAGCCGCTCGCTCTTTTCCTCCAGCTCGACGGTTTTTTCACGTACCCGGGTCTCGAGGTTGCCATACACCGACTGCAGGTGTTCGGTCATGGTGTTGAATCCG
>CAZSYV010000132.1:0-4514 GCA_964610955.1 uncultured Klebsiella sp.
AGTTCGTCAGCTTCGGCTATCCGGAGGAAATCTATCCGCACTACGGCTTCGACGGTCCCGGGATCGCGAAGACGGTGCGTGCGTTCTGTGCCTGAATTGCCACAACGCGCGTTTGAATCCGGTCTGGCCAGGACCTGAACAGGGGGACGTTTCGTGAAGCAGCTGTTCATCACATCGTTGCGTGATTTCGAAAGACAGACCATGGGTACCGTCGAAGCCAGGGAGGTGCCGCTTCCCGAACCGGCCGACGACGAGGTGCGGGTCAAGGTCGCCTACGCGTCGATCTGCGGTTCGGATGCCCATACCCTGACGGGCGACATGGGCGAGTTTGCCGAAGGCGCCCGCGCCATGCTGCCGATGCCCTTTGGCCACGAGCTGTCGGGCACCATCGACAAGGTTGGACCGCGCGCCGAGGCCTATGGCTACCACGTTGGCGACCGGGTCATCGTCAACTATGCCAGGTACTGCTACGCCTGCGACCAGTGTCGCAGCGGGCGTGAAAATTTCTGCGAAAACCTGCAGTTCTGCATGAACGGCTTTGCCGAGTACGCCTGCTATCACGTGACGCAGATCTTCAAGTTGCCCGAACAGCAGGATCTGCTGAGCGCCTGCCTGATCGAACCGCTGACCATCGCTCTCGGCGTGGCCGAACAGGCGAAGTTTTCCTGGGGAAAATCGGTCGCCATCATGGGCGCCGGCGGCATCGGCCTGATGCTGGTCCAACTGGCGCGCCTGTCGGGTGCATCGCACATCACCGTGTTCGATCTGGTGGAAGACAAGCGCAAGCTCGCCCTCCAGTTGGGCGCGGACCAGGCTTTCGATCCGCGCGAAGCAGGGGTGCTCGAGCAGGCCTTTGCTGCCGCCGATGGCAAGTTCAATTGCGTGGTGGAAGGTACCGGCGCCATGTCGGCCGCGACGCTGACCCTCGATCTGATCGCACGTGATGGCGACTGTGTCTACTTCGCCATGTACGGCAAGGACCCGATCCTGCCGGTCGACCTGCACAGCCAGTTCTACTGGGACCAGAAACACCTGCACGGCATGCTGATGGGTGCCGGTCTGTTTCCGAAGGCAATCCGTCTGGCCCAGCGGATCGACCTCGGGGCGCTGATCCAGCGCGTGCATCCGCTGCACGATTACCAACAGGCGATCGATGACCTGTATTCGAAGCAGTTCGTCAAGATCGTGATCCAGATGGACGCGTAATGCCTTATGATCGGATCTCACGCCAGGCGGCCAGATGGCACCCGCGCGATCTTCGCCACATGGCATGAATGCGTTTCATCCAGGTCGGACACAACGGAATCGGTCGGTCTGATCCTCGTTGGCCGACCCAAGCGAAAGGGCCACGACAATGCAAGGCAATGACGAAGTCATCACCCACCTGAACCGTTATCTCGCCTTCGAGTTGACCGGCATCAAGCAGTATCTGCTTCACTCGCGCAGTGCTGCCGATCAAGGCTTCGACCGCTTGGCCGAAGTACAGCTCGAATACAGCAAGGAAGAGGCGACACACGCGGCCCGCATCATGGACCGCGTCCTGTTTCTCGAAGGCGTTCCGGCGCTCGCCGACATGGGCCCGGTCGAACTCGACCCGGATGTCCTGAAACAACTCGAGCACGACCAGCGCCTCATCACCGAGGCGATCGCGCTACTGCGCAAAGGTGTTGCCACCTGCGAACGGGTATCCGATTTCGTCAGCCGCGACCTGCTGCGTGAAATGCTCGACGACGAAGAACAGCACTCGCACTGGATCGAAGTCCAGCTGGACCTGGCCACCAGAATTGGCCGCCAGAACTACCTGCAATCGCAATCCTGATATGAAGTGACATGCTCCACGTGCCCTCGACGGGGCACGCGGAGCACGACTGCTCAACCAGTTACCACTTGTAGGCTGCCGAGAACGCGTAGGTGCGCGGCTGCTGCCAGTTGGCGGTGCGCATCATACCGAAATCGATCCCCCAGGTCGGCTCTTCCTCGTCCGTCAGGTTGTGTACGAAGAAGCCAAAATCCATCGTACCGTTGCCCACAGCCACGTCCGACAACTGCAGACTCAGGTTGAGATTCTTTGTACTGGGTACCGAATCCAGTTTCGAATAAGCACCACCGGCGTTCATCGAATTCAAATTCTTGTTGACCGCATACAGGTACACCTTGTCGGTGAAGCTGTAGTCGAGCAACAGGTCGAGGTCAGCCCAGCCGAAGTGAACCAGCGTCCCTTCCAGCTGCAGGCTGTAGGTGTACCTGGGAGCATACGGCGTCAGGCGATTCGAACCCGTCTCTATGAGCGGCCGGACCTCGGTTCGCTCATACCGTACACCAGGCTCCTTCCACAGCGCATTATCCATGTAGCTGGAGAACTTCGAATCAAGATAGCCGTAATTGCCCGAGACGCGCCAGTCGTCGGTCAACTGCACGGCGAATTCAACCTCGAAGCCCTTGTAGATCGCCTCGCCCGCATTGGACAGATACGATTGTGTCGTGGCCGGCACCAATGCAGTGGTCTGGAAATCCGAAATCTTGTTGTGGAACACGGCAGCGTTCAACCTGGCGCGCCCATCCCACAACATCGTCTTGACACCAATCTCCTTGGACACGGATGTCTGCGGTTTGTATGGCCTGGTCACCTCGGGAACCGAGAGTTCCGAACTGAAACCACCGCTCTTGAAGCCCTTGGCTATACGCGCATAGACATTGATATCGTCGGTCGGAGCCCAGGCAAGAGCCACCATCGGAGTGGTGTCGCTGAAGCTTTTGCTGTAGCCCGTGTGGCATATGAAATTAGGAGGGTTGTCACACGAGACGCTGGTATCAGGCGCGCCGGCAAAACTTAGTGTCTTGAAGCGTTCTGTCCAACCCTTGCGCTTTTCCCACGTGTACCGATAACCGAACGTGGCGGTCCAGGCATCACTGACGTGCCAGTCGAGTTGGCCAAAGGCAGCCCAGGCGTCGGTCTTTGCCGCATAATTCGACTGCACCGTCGGCGTTCCAAACAACGACATGTCCTGTCTGCCATGCGTTGCGCCGTCGTCTTCAAACGAATACAAGCCAACCACCCAGTTGACACTGCTGCGCGTCGCAATCCACTGCAGCTCGTGCGAGGTCTGGTCATAGTCGGTGATACGGTCAAAGTTCACCAACATCCCCCAGGCATCACTAGGTGGCACACCTGGTACCGCTATGAGCGTCAAGGGCGTACCAGAGATGTTCTGGTTGTCGCCAAAGTCCATGGTGCGGTATGCACCGATGTACTTGATCTGGTCATCGGGGGTTGCATCGAACTCGAGCGTCAGGGCATGCGATCGGCCACGTGCTTTCTCATAGGGCGCCTTCTGCCCGGGCGCCATGGCAACAGCAACATGGCTCGGACGCTTGTTCCTTACATACGGGGCTGCTGCAGCTTCGATTGCTCCGCCCAGGTAATCGCCGAATGTTCCCGGAAAACCTCCATTCCAACCCTGCAAGGAGTACAGCGAAGTGGGTACCGGCGCCTGGTCAAGGTTCGAATAGTCGAAATCGTAAACGGCAACGAGATTGTCCGCGATATCCAGTTTCATCGAAGCACGAAAGGCCTCCTTGTCGGCATCACCGAGATCCGGACCGAGCCGGTTCTTGGCCCAGCCATCAGCCACCTCCTTGCGCACAGCGAAGCTCGTCGAAGCCACACCCCACTGCGGCAGATCCATCTGCACCCGCCCAACACGACGGTTGTAGTTGCCAAGTTCCAGTTTTGCGCTGCCGCTGAATTCACCTGAGGGGCGACGGGTCACGAAGTTGATCGCGCCGCCCTCGGTATTGCGGCCAAACAGCGTACCCTGTGGCCCGCGCAACACTTCGACACGTTCGATATCGATCACATCGAACACCGAACCCTGGGATTTGCCCAGGTAGATACCATTCAGATACAGGCCTACGGGAGGATCCACCCAGATCGCGGGATTACCGCTGACACTGCCGCGAATCGTTACCGTGGAAATTGTTGTCACACCGGCGTTGTCACGAAACGCCACGTTTGGCGCAATCGCGTTGAGATCGCCCAGGCTTTTGATGTCGCGCTTTTCGAGTTCTGCGGCCGATATCGCCGAAATGGCAAGTGGCACGACCTGCAGATTTTCTTCTCGCTTCTGCGCCGTGACGATGATCTCGTCGAGGACGACACGGTCTTGGGCATGAACCACTGTCGGCGGCGTTGCGGCGATCAGGGTACCGATCGTCAGGCACAGCGTCTTGACAGTACGATGTTGTCTTTTCATGGTCTCCGCTTTCCCCTCGTCATTAACTTTTGGCAGCTGGATCAGCTTGAATCCAAGCGTAGCCCAAGATCGCCTCTCCCCGCAACCGAACATCGGCTTGTGCACACAACTACCAAGGAATCGCACGGGCGAAAACACGCGTTACCGACATGCACTGGATCAAGCTTGGGTTGAAACAGGCTGCTAGAACCACCTGCAATCGCGAATCCTGATTGAAGTGACGTGCTCCGCGTGTCCTCGACGGGACACGCGGAGCACGAC
>CAZSYV010000132.1:4524-6658 GCA_964610955.1 uncultured Klebsiella sp.
CAACTGTAACTCGATAAGCTTTTTTTATGTGTCGGGCGCGGGGTGCCCCCGCGGGTACCCGCGCCCCACGACTGCTCAATCAGCTACCACTTGTAGGCTGCCGAGAACATGTAGGTGCGCGGCTGCTGCCAGTTGGCCGTGCGGTACATGCCGAAGTCGATACCGTAGCTTTCTTTGTCCTCGTCGGTCAGGTTGCGTACGAAGAAGGCAAAGTCCATGCTGCCTTCGCCCATCTGTACGTCTGACAACTGCAGGCGCATGTTGAGGTTTTCCGTACGCGGCATCGAATCCATGTCTTTTGAGTAGCTGCCACCGGCATTCGGTGCTGCCAGGCTCTTGTTGACGGCATACAGGTACAGCTTGTCGGTGAAACTGTAGTCGAGCAGCAGGCTAAGTTCGCCGAAGCTCAGGCGCGCCAGCGTGCCTTCCAGTTGCAGGCTGAAGGTGTTTTCGGGCGCGAGCGGGGCCAGGCGGTTCGACGCCGTATCGATGACCGGCCGACCCGGTATGTTCAGCGCGTTATCCAGGTACTTGTCGAACTTGGTATCCAGGTAGCCGTAGTTGCCCGAGATACGCCAATCGTCGGTGAGCTGCAGTGCGAATTCGATTTCGGCACCTTTGTAGATCGCAATACCCGCGTTGGTGAGCTGGGATTGCGTGCTAGCCGGAATCAACCGGGTGAACTGCATGTCCGATACCTTGTTGTGGAACAGCGCAACGTTCAGCCGGGCGCGTCCATCCCACCACAGCGACTTGATGCCGATTTCCTTGGAGACCGACGTCTGCGGCTTGTAGGGTATGGTCACCTCGGGAGCGGCAACCTCGGAGCTGAAACCACCGCTCTTGAAACCCTTGGCAATACGCGCGTATACATTGATGTCGTCGGTCGGTGCCCAGGCGAGTGCAGCCATCGGCGTCGTGTCGCTGAAGCTCTTGCTGTAGCTGGTATGACAGAGCAGACCCGGGGTAGAGCTACAGGGCGCGGTTGCGTCAATTGGGTCGCCAAAACCAACCGTCTGGAAACGCTCGGTCCAGCCTTCACGTTTTTCCCATGTGTACCGGTAGCCCACCGTAGCCGTCCAGGCGTCCTTGAAGTGCCAATCGAGCTGGCCAAACGCCGCCCACGCATCGGTCTTCGCCGCATAATTCGACTGCTGTGCCGGCAGGCCGAACAACGACATCAACTGGTCGCCATGGGTCACCCCGTCATCTGTGAACGAGTACAGCCCAGCCACCCAGTTCACGCTGTCGCGACTGGCAATCCACTGCAGTTCGTGCGAGGTCTGCTCGTAGTCCGTCCTGCGGTCATAGGTGACCATCAAGCCGTAGGGGAACGAATACTCGACCGGCACCATGGGCACGATGACCGAGCTGAGCGGCGTACCCGAGATATTCTGGTTGTCGCCAAAGTCCATGGTGCGGTAAGCACCGATGTACTTGATCTGGTCGTCCGGGGTTGCGTCGAATTCGAGCGTCAAGGCATGCGAACGACCACGCGCCCTCTCGTAGGGTGCCTCCTGGCCAGGCGCCACGGCAGTCCTGACATGGCTCGGACGCTTGTTCGTCACGAACGGCAGCATGGCGTTCTCGATGGCCGTGCCGAGTGGAATACCGGGGCGATTGAACATGCTGGGAAACGTCCCACCCCATCCTTGCACGGACTTCAGCGTGGTAGGTACCGGCGCCTGGTCGAGGTTCGAGTAGTCGAAGTCGTAGACGGCAACCAGGTCGTCGGCAATATCGAGCTTCAGCGAAGCGCGGAACGCCTCCTTGTCGGTATCGCCGAAATCCGGGCCGGTCCGGTTCTTTGCCCAGCCGTCAGCGACTTCCTTGCGCACGGCAAAGCTGGCCGAGGCAACTCCCCACTGTGGCAAGTCCATCTGGACTCGCCCGATACGGCGATTGTAATTGCCGAGCTCGACTTTCGCGGTACCGCTGAATTCCCCCGACGGGCGACGTGTGACGAAGTTGATCGCGCCACCCTCGGTGTTGCGACCGAACAGCGTTCCCTGCGGACCACGCAACACCTCGACACGCTCGAGGTCGATCACATCGAACACGTTACCCTGAGCCGAGTATGCCGAGTGGACACCGGGCGCGCCGTCGAGCGCATCGACGACGAGGCCGGAGTCAT
>CAZSYV010000133.1:0-6584 GCA_964610955.1 uncultured Klebsiella sp.
TGGTGTCGATCGTCGGGCCGAACGGCTGTGGGAAGTCGAACATCATCGATGCGGTGCGCTGGGTGCTGGGCGAGGCTTCGGCCAAGCATCTGCGCGGTGAATCGATGGCCGATGTGATCTTCAACGGCTCGACCGAGCGCAAGCCGCTCGGGCAGGCATCGATCGAACTGGTTTTCGACAATTCCGACGGCTCACTGGGCGGTGAGTACGCAAAATTCAGTGAAATCGCCATCCGCCGCACCGTGACACGCGACGGGCTGTCCAACTACTACCTCAATGGCACACGTTGCCGGCGGCGCGACATCACCGACATCTTCCTCGGTACCGGGCTCGGGCCGCGCAGCTACGCAATCATCGAACAGGGCATGATTTCGCGTCTGATCGAGGCAAAGCCAGAGGATCTGCGCGTATATCTGGAAGAGGCTGCGGGCATCTCGAAGTACAAGGAGCGCCGGCGCGATACCGAGAACCGCATTCGGCGCACACGCGAGAACCTCGAACGGCTGCGCGATTTTCGTGATGAACTCGAGCGCCAGCTCAGGCACCTCGAGCGCCAGGCCGCGGCGGCGGAGCGCTTTTCACACCTGAAGGCCGAGGAACGCCGCTTTGCCGCCGAGCTGCTTGCCCTGCAGTGGCGGCGCCTCGACGCCGATGCCGCCGCACTGCACGAGAGGGTGCGCGAGCGCGAGGTGCGCCTGGAGGCCGTACAGGCACGTCACACCCGAGTCGATGCCGACATCGAACAGGCGCGCGAGCGCCATGTCGAGGCAAATGCCGCACTCGGGAGCGTTCAGGAGCGCTACTACACCGTTGGTGCGCTGATCACCCGTATCGAGCAGGAAATCCGTCTGCACCAGGAACGGGCGCAGCAGCTGCAGGCCGACCTCGAACAGACCCGGCGCGCGCACGCCGACGCAAAGCGCCACCTCCAGGAAGACACGCAGCGCCAGGAAGCTCAGCAGATCGAGCTGACACAACTGCTTCCTGCACTTGCCAGCGCCGAATCGAATGAGGCGCGTGCCAGCGAGGCCCTGGCGCTCGTCGACGAGGCGATGCAGCAGTGGCAATCGGAGTGGGATGAATTCAGTGCCTCCTCCGAGCAACCACGCCAGCAGGCCGAGGTCCAGCAGTCGCGGATTCGTCACCTGGAGGAATCGCTGCAGCAGCTGGGCACGCGGCTGCGTGGTCTGGAAGCGGAGCAGGGCGAGCTTGCGACGCAGCCTCTGGAAGAAGAGCGCCTCATGCACGAGGAGCGCGCCCGCGAGCTCGAGGAGCTGAGCCAGCAGTGGCAGGAACGTACCGAGACGGTGCGTGAGCGCATCGAGCTGGCGCGCTCCATGAACACACGCCTGGGCGCGGAGCTCGACGCCACACGGGGCAACCTGCAGGAGCAGCGAGGTCGACTCGCCTCGCTGCGCGCGTTGCAGCAGGCAGCGCTCGGACAGACCGATGCGCTGGTCACCGGTTGGTTGCAGGCGCGGGGAATCGCGGCCAATGCGCGGCTGGCCGAACGCCTGCGCGTCGAGGCGGGCTGGGAGACGGCGGTCGAGACGGTGCTCGGCGATCACCTGCAGGCCGTGTGTGTCGATGGCGTGGAGCCGCTTGCCGTGGCGCTGTCCGAGCTCGATGCCGGCACGATCGGGCTGTTCAGCCCACGCGGGGTATCGGAAACTGCCAGGCCGCAGCTCCTGGCAGCACGGGTCGACGCCGATTTTCCCGTCACGAGCCTGCTCGCTGGCGTGCACGCTGCCGATTCGCTTGCCGATGCCCTGGCGCTGCGCCCCCGACTTGCCGCAGCCGAGTCCGTGGTCACCCGCGACGGCATCTGGCTGGGTTGCGACTGGCTGCGGTTTGCGCGCGACAAGGATGCGCGCAAGGGCGTGATCCAGCGCAACCGTGAAATTGCCGCGCTCGAGGAATCCCTCGAGATGACACGCGAGCGCGAGGCACAGCTGCTCGCGGCACGCGACGAGGCACACGAGGAACTGCGCGGCCTCGAGGCCGAATCACTCGATCTGCAACGCGGACTCCGTGATGCGACTGCGCGCTATACCGAGGCGCGCTCGGCGCTGAGTGCCTGTGGCGCGCGCCTGGAGCAGTTGCGCCTGCGCGCCCAGCGCAATCAGTCGGAACGCGAGCAGTACCACGCCCGTCACGAGGCGCAGCGCAGCGAACTGCAGGAATCGCGCAGTCTTCTCGAGGCAGCACTCGAGGCGATGCATCGTGACGGCCAGCGACGCGAAGCCCTGCAATCGAGACGTGACGGTGTACGCCGGGAATTCGAGAACATGCGTCAGCAGGCCCGCAGCGCACGTGACGAAGCCCATCGGCTCGCCGTGCGCCGTGAGGCACTGCAGACCCAGCTTGTCAGCCTGAGTGGCGCAATCACGCGGATCGAGGAGCAGTTTGCCCGTTACGAGGAACGTACCAGCACGCTGGAGGTGCAGATAGCGGCGACCAGTGAGCCCATCGCCAACGGCAGGGAGCAGTTGGAAGAGCAGCTGCAGAGCCACCTCGAGGTCGAAGAGGAATTGACCGCGGTGCGCACTCAGGTGCAGGAAATCGAGCATGAGCTGCGCGAGCTCGAACGCAGCCGTCACTCCATCGAACGCGAGACGGACGGGGTGCGGGCAGAGCTCGAACACGAGCGGCTCGCCGCCCAGACGGTCGGTGTGCGTCTGGCAACGATCGTCGAACAGCTGAACAAGGGACATGCCGAACTGCCGGCCCTGCTCGAGGGATTGGCCGAGGATGCCAGCGAGGATGCCTGGCAGGCTCAACTCGAGCGGCTTGGCAACCAGATTGCACGGCTGGGTCCGATCAACCTCGCTGCCATCGACGAACACCGGACGCAGTCTGAGCGGAAGACCTACCTGGATGCGCAGAACGTGGATCTCGTCGAGGCACTGGAGACGCTCGAGAACGCCATCCGCAGGATCGATCGCGAGACACGCACGCGTTTCAAGGAAACCTTCGACCGAGTGAACAGCGGGCTGCAGGAGCTGTTTCCACGTGTGTTTGGTGGCGGTCACGCCTACCTGGAAATGACCGGTGAAGACCTGCTCGACACCGGAGTCACGATCATGGCGCGCCCACCGGGAAAACGTAACGCGACCATCCACCTGCTGTCCGGCGGTGAGAAGGCATTGACGGCAATCTCGCTGGTGTTCTCGATATTTCGCCTCAATCCTTCGCCGTTCTGCATGCTTGACGAGGTGGACGCACCGCTCGACGATGCGAACGTGGGGAGGTTCGCGCGCTTGGTGCGTGAGATGTCCGAGACAGTGCAGTTCATCGTGATCACGCACAACAAGATCACGATGGAGATCGCACAGCAGCTGATGGGCGTGACGATGCAGGAGCCTGGCGTGTCACGTCTGGTCAGCGTCGACGTCGACCAGGCGGTTGCCATGGCAGGCACGGGCTGAATCGCACTCGACAACATGATGACTTATAGTTGGAGCCTGTTCATGGCATGCGCCGAAGCGCAACCGGTGCGTCGACACAACTCTTCAGAGGATCTGCTGACGGCATGGATCTGAGTGTTCAGGACTGGCTGATCGTCATCGGCGCACTGCTGATCGCCGGTGTGCTGCTCGATGCGTACCGGCGCTACCGTAACGAGAGCCGCAATCCGATCCGGATGGGACGCAAACCCGGGTTCTGGAAGCTTGGCGATGGTTTTCGCGCGGAAAGCGAGACATCGAACAGCGAACTGCCAAACGGTGGGGGGCGGGTGCGAGAGCGTGCCGGCGACGGCGCGCGCGTCGAACCAAGACTCGACAGCGGACAGCAGGCACCGCTCGTGCACGCTCCTGAAGCACCGCCAGAAACACCGCCTGAAGCACGCCCGACTCCCCCTCCGCCACCTGCCTCGGCAGGGCCTGCACAGGCGGGCGAGCCGCGACCGCCGCGCGATCCAGCGCCTGCGCGTGATGATGGGGACGGCGAAGTGCTGGTGATCCACGTACGTGCACGCCTGACTGACGGTTTTGCCGGTGAGGCCCTGGCGCATCTTTTTCAGGCCTGCGATGTGCGTTTCGGCCCGCTGTCGGTCTTTCAGCGCCACGAGGAAGAGAAGGGCATGGGAGCGGTGCAGTTCAGCGTCGCCAACATCGTCCACCCGGGTACCTTCGCTGATGCCACGCTCGCAGAGGCCCGCCTGCCCGGGTTGAGCTTCATTCTGAGTCTGCCCGGGCCACAGCGTCCGCTGGAAGCGTTCGACTGCATGCTGGAGACGGCACGTGCCGTTGCACGCAACCTGGACGGCGAGATGCAGGACGAAAGCCGCAGCGCATTCACTTCGCAGACCGCCGAACACTGCCGCCAGCGCATCCGTGAGTACGTTCACCACAACGCACGTTCGCGTGGCTAGTCGTGAGCGTGGAAGACGCAGCGATCGAGGTGAGGCGGCTGCGCGAGAAAATCCTCGAACACAATCGGCACTACTACGTTCTCGATGACCCGCTGATCAGTGATGCCGAATTCGACCGCCTGCTGCGCCAGCTGCAGGAGCTCGAGCGCAGATATCCCGAGCTGATCACAACGGATTCGCCGACGCAACGCGTCGGTGCTCCACCCGAAGCGGGCTTCGCGCCGGTACGCCACGAGATACCGATGGTGTCGCTCGACAACGCGTTCAGCGAGGAGGAGGTGCGTGCCTTCGATCGTCGCGTGCGTGAGCGCCTCGGCGAGGCGGAGCCGATCGCCTATTGCTGTGAGCCGAAACTGGACGGGCTCGCGATCAGCCTGCTGTACGTGAACGGTGTGCTGCAGCGTGCGGCGACGCGTGGTGATGGCAGCAGCGGTGAGGATGTGACGGCCAATGTACGCACGATCGCCAGCGTACCGCTGCAGCTGCGGCGGCACAAAGCAGGGAACGCTTCGCTGATCGAGGTGCGAGGCGAGGTTTTCCTGCCGGAAGCGGGGTTCGAAGCACTCAATCAGCGGGCTCGCGAACGTGGGGAAAAGGTATTCGTGAATCCACGCAATGCCGCTGCCGGCAGCCTGCGCCAGCTCGACCCGCGGATCACCGCGGAACGCCCGCTGGCGTTTTACGGGTACGTGGTTGCGCAGACCGAGGGAGTGAGCCCGCCATCGACACAGACCGCGGCGCTGGACTGGCTGGCCGAGTTGGGGATCCCCGTCACGGCGTTGCGCAGGCACGTGCAGGGCATCGACGCCTGCATGGATTATTTTCACGAGATGCAGCGCCGACGGGCGGACCTTGGCTTTGCCATCGACGGCGTGGTGTTCAAGGTCGACAGTATCGAGCAGCAGCAGCGGCTTGGCTTCGTCGCCCGCGCACCGCGCTGGGCAATCGCACGGAAATTCCCGGCTCAGGAACAGACGACGACACTGCTCGATGTCGAGTTCCAGGTCGGGCGCACCGGAGCGATCACCCCGGTGGCACGGCTCGAACCGGTATTCGTCGGTGGTGCGACGGTAAGCAATGCGACGTTGCACAACATGGACGAGGTACACCGTCTCGGTGCAATGATCGGTGATACCGTGATGGTGCGCCGCGCCGGCGATGTGATTCCACAGGTGGTTCGTGTGCTGATCGAACACCGCCCCGAGCACGCTCGTGAAATCGTCGCACCGCTGCACTGTCCAGCATGTGGTTCCGCGATCGAGCGTGAGGCAGGGGAGGCGGTGGCGCGCTGTTCGGGCACGCTGGTGTGCCCTGCGCAACAGAAGGAAACGATCCGCCACTTCGCATCACGTCGGGCGATGGATATCGAGGGGCTTGGCGAGAAGCTGATCGAGCAGCTCGTCGACAGCGGTACCGTACACAGTGTCGCGGATCTCTATATGCTGGATGCCGGCTCCCTTGCCGCCTTCGAGCGCATGGGGGAGAGGTCGGCCAGCAAGCTGGTGGCGGCAATCGCCGCCAGTCGCACGACGACGTTCGCACGCTTTCTGTACGCACTCGGAATTCGTGAAGTGGGCGAGGCGACCGCACTCGCATTGGCACAGCATTTCGGCACCCTGGATGGGCTGCTGGCAGCAGATGGCGCAGCGTTGCAGGAGGTGCCCGATGTCGGTCCGATCGTTGCCGGGCACGTGCTGAGCTTTCTTGCCGAGCCGGCAAACCGCAAGCTGCTCCAGCGCCTGCTCGCTGCGGGAATCCACTGGCCTGAAGTCGAGCGCCCTCGCCAGCAGGCACCGCTGAGCGGGCGCAGCTTCGTGCTCACCGGCACGCTGGAGACGATGACCCGTGACGAGGCAACGCAGCGATTGGTTGCGCTTGGCGCCAGGCTCGCCTCGAGCGTCAGTGCGCGTACCAGCGTGGTCGTCGCCGGCCCCGGGGCCGGCAGCAAGCTTGCACGTGCCGAGGCGCTGGGCATCGAGGTCTGGGACGAGCAGCGCCTGCTGGCGGAACTGGCCTCCCATGGCAGCGACAGCGCGTGAAAATTGCAAAATCTTGATCTGGATGCAGGACCGGATTCATCTGATCCCGCTATGATGCACCCACTTCACATCAACAGCCGATGACAACGGCGCCGGGATTGGTCCTGGTGTCGCTGGGCGGCTACCACGAAGGCGGTGAATCTGCTGTGAAACCTACCGACATCAGCGAT
>CAZSYV010000134.1:0-6477 GCA_964610955.1 uncultured Klebsiella sp.
TTTCGCCAGAGCGCTGCAACTCTCCGAACAACATGCGTGGCACGCCCGGGTGCTTCGCCACGAAGTCGATGTGTGCCATGAACATGGCTTCGAGTGCGACAGCGGGAGAGGTTGCGCCTTCGGCTGCCTTGTCGATGCGGCTGAGCAGGCGTTCGCCGACCCAGGTCATCGTTGCCTCCAGGATCGCGTCCTTGGTGGGGAAGTGGCGAAACAGCGCGCCCTGTGTCAGCCCCATCCGCTCGGCGATTGCCGTGGTGGTGATCTCGGCCGGGTTCTGTTCGGCAGCCAGGTCGACTACCGCCTGTACCGTGGCAGCACGCCGTTCCTCTGCAGGCAGGTGTTGTGGGCGTTCGGACATGGTTCGCACTCTCAAGTAAGTAAGCTATTACTAGCTTACCGGACAGAAGAGTACTGTCAAGCCGTGCGAGCGGTGGAATCCGTACCGAAGTGCCGGTAAAGAATCGGCAGCAGGATCAGTGTCAGCACCGTCGAGCTCACCAGGCCTCCGATCACCACGATCGCCAGCGGGCGCTGGACCTCCGATCCCGGGCCGCTCGCATACAGCAGCGGCACGAGCCCGAAGGCGGCAATGCTTGCCGTCATCAGCACCGGACGCAGGCGCCGGCGCGTCCCCTCGATCACCACCTCGGCGAGTGCCATGCCACGCGCGTGCAGCTGGTTGAAGTAGCTGAGCATCACGACGCCGTTCAGTACGGCGATGCCAAGCAGCGCAATGAAGCCCACCGAGGCGGGCACCGAGAGGTACTCGCCGGACAGCCAGAGAGCAAACACGCCACCGATCATCGCGAACGGGATGTTCGTGAGGACCAGCCCCGCCTGACGCACGCTGCCGAAGGTGGAAAACAGCAGCAGGAAGATCAGACCGAGTGCTATCGGCACCACGATGGAGAGGCGCTGTGCCGCGCGCTGCTGGTTCTCGAACTGACCGCCCCACTCGATGCGATAGCCACTCGGCAGCTCGATCTGCTGCGCCACCGCAGCCCTTGCTTCATCGACGAAGCCGACCAGGTCGCGCCCGTGCACGTTGGCCATCACCACGGTGTAGCGAGCGGCATTTTCGCGCGAGACCTTCACCGGTCCCTCGACGCGATCGAGCCTGGTGACGGTCGACAGGGGGATGTTGCTGCCATCGGGCAGGGTGATCTGCAGCGCGGCGAAGCGTGCCGGATCGGTGCGCAGCGCCTCGGCGCCGCGCAGGACCAGTGGCGTGCGGCGTGCACCCTCGTGAATGACGCCTGCGCCCTGACCCTCGACCTGGGCGCGCAGGGTCCGCTCCAGCTCATCGACCGACAGCCCGAGGCGCCCGGTGGCCAGGCGATCGATGCCGAGCTGCAGATACTGCACGCCGGAGTTCTCGGTGGTGCGCACGTCCTGTGCACCCGCGATCGTGCCAAGCAGTTCGCTGATCCGCTGTGCCAGTGCATCCAGTTCGGCGATATCCGTCCCGAAGATCTTCACGGCCACATCACCGCGCACACCGGTCAGCATTTCCGAGACGCGCATCTCGATCGGCTGGGTGAAGGCGAAGTTGATGCCCGGGATGCCGTTCAGCACCTGGCGGATCGCCTCGATCAGCTCATCCTTGTTCCGCATCCGCCATTTCTCGCGCGGCTGGAGCACCAGGAAGCTGTCCGTGTCGTTGAGGCCCATCGGGTCGAGGCCGAGTTCGTCGGACCCCACCCGTGCCACGATGCCGACGACCTCCGGAACCTTCTCCAGCAGGGCGCGCTGGATGCGCAGGTCCAGCGCCACCGACTCCTCCAGGTTGATCGACGGCAGCTTCTCGAGCTGAACGAGCACGCTGCCCTCGTCCATGGTGGGCATGAAGGTCTTGCCGATCCGGGCATAGGCCACCACGGTCAGCACCAGCAGGACCAGTGCGGCAACGATGATCGGTCGCGGCCGATCCAGACACCAGCGCAGCAGCGGCAGGTAGATACCTATTGCCTTGCGAACCAGCCAGGGCTCCTCGTGCCCCGGGTTGCCGAGCAGGAACGATGCCAGCACCGGAATCGCCGTCAGCGAGAGGAGCAGTGAACTGGCCAGTGCAAACACGATCGTGAGCGCGACCGGAATGAACATCTTGCCTTCCAGCCCCTGCAGGGTCAGCAGCGGCAGGAACACGATGATGATGATCAGGATGCCGGAACTCACCGGCACGGCGACCTCGTGCACCGCGCGATGGATCAGCTGCAGTCGTGACAGCTGCGCGTTTCGCTCCTCGTGGGCAAGGTGGGTGACGATGTTCTCCACCACCACCACCGCTGCATCGACCAGCATGCCGATGGCGATTGCCAGCCCGCCCAGGCTCATCAGGTTTGCCGACATGCCGAAGCTGCGCATCAGGATGAAGGTGCCGAGTGCGGCAAGCGGGAGAACCAGTGCGACGGTCAGCGCGGCGCGCAGATTGCCGAGAAAGAGCACCAGCAGCACCAGCACCAGCACGATTGCCTCGCTCAGCGCCTTGCTGACGGTGGCAACTGCCTTGGCGACCAGGTCACCCCGGTTGTAGAACACATCGATGGTGATGCCCTTCGGCAGACCCGGTGCCAGTTCGTCGAGGCGTGCCTGCACGCCTTCGACCACCTTGCGCGCGTTTGCACCGCGCAGCCCGAGCACCAGCCCCTCGACTGCCTCGCCCTCGCCGTTGCGGGTCACCGCACCGTAGCGGGTGAGCGCGCCGATGCGCACCGTTGCCACCTCGGCAACGCGTACCGCCACGCCATCCCTCGGCTTGACGACGATTGCACGCACATCATCGAGCGTGCGGATTCGTCCCTCGATGCGCACCAAGAGCGCTTCCTCGCCCTCGATGAGGCGCCCGGCGCCGTCGTTGCGGTTGTTCTGCTGCAGCGCGCCGAGCAGCTCGTTCATGCCCACACCGCGAGCACCCATGCGGGCAGGGTCGGGCACGACCTCGAAGGTGCGTACCAGCCCGCCCAGCGAGTTGACGTCCGCCACGCCCGGGACGGTGCGCAGCGCGGGCCGGATCACCCAGTCGAGCAGGCTGCGCTTTTCCGTTGCATCGAGCGTCTCGCCCTCGATGGTGAACATGAACATCTCGCCAAGCGGCGTGGTCATCGGGGCGATGCCGCCGCTGACATCCTCGGGCAGTTCGGCCCACACAGCGTTCAGGCGCTCTGCCACCTGCTGTCGCGCCCAGTAGACGTCGGTGCCCGCCTCGAAATCGACGGTGATGTCGGTCAGGGCGTATTTCGCCACCGAGCGCAGCATCACCTGGTGCGGAATGCCGAGCAGCTCGACCTCGACCGGTGAGGTGATGCGCTGCTCCACTTCCTCCGGAGTCATGCCGGGGGCCTTGATGATGATCTTCACCTGCGTGGAGGAGATGTCGGGGAAGGCATCGATCGGTATGCTGCGCACCGCCAGCGTTCCGGCGCCGATCAGCGCTGCGATCGCGAGCAGTACCAGCAGGCGCTGGCCGAGGGCGAACTGGATCATCCGTGCGAGCATCATTCACCTCCGCCAAGGCCCATCGCGGCCCCCTTCAGTGCAGCGAGCCCGCTGACCGCCACCTCTTCGTCAACCGTGAATTGCCCGATGACCACGGCGCTGCCGTCCTGGGTTCCCATCACCTCGACGATGCGCGGCGAGAAGCCATCTGCACTGCGCACGAACACGAAGCTGTGCTGTCCGCTGCGCATCACCGCCGCGCCGGGCAGGCGATAGAGCGTCTCGCCGTCAGTGCGAGCAATCGATGCCTGCACGTACTGTCCCGGACGCAGCACGCCGGCGCCCGCGGTGATCTCGGCGCGCACGCGTACCGTCTGGCTGGCCGTGTCCACTTCGCGCCCCACGCTCAGCAGGTGTCCGGTGGCGCCGGTCCCCGACACACTGACGGCAGCACCAGCGTTCAGTCCCGGCAGCAGCTCCAGCGGGGCACGGATCTCGAGCCAGAGCGGATCGAGGTTTGCAATGCGGTAGATGGGGTCACTCAGTCCCAGGCGCTGCCCCGGTTCGCTGAGTCGCTCGATCACCACGCCGGTGATCGGTGAGCGCACTTCGAGCGTCGTGCCGAGGTGGCGCTGCTGTTGAAGCCTTTCGATATCCTGAGCACTCATGCCCGCCAGCAGCAGCGCCTGGCGCCGCTCGTCCAGCGCGGCGTTCGTCTCCTCGAGCGTGGAGCGTGTCTCCAGGTGACGCCGCTGTGCAATCACGCCTTCGGTGAGCAGCATCTCGTCACGCGCCATCGCGGTCTGTGCCAGGCGCTGGCGGCTCAGTGCCTGGAGGAAGTCGCGCTGCAGGTTCACCAGCTCGGGACTGCTGAGGCGGGCAATGACCTGGCCGGCAAGGACTTCGTCGCCGACTGCGATCGGCATGTACTCGAGCAGGCCCGGCTGCGAGGCGGTGAGCAGGTGCACCTGATCCGCAGCAACGGTGACCAGCGCCGGCAGCTCCTGGCCGGGTATCGTGCCTGCGGCCTCGATGTGTGTGGTGGTGATGCCGAGCACCTGCTGCTGCCCTGGCGTCATCGTCACATTCCCGACGAGCAGGTCGGTTGCATGCAGCGCCAGCGGCGTGAGCCCGGCCAGCGCGAGCGCGCACAACAGGTATTTCATGGAAGCTCCCCGACAGTCTGGTTGTAGCGCGCAGTTGCCTGCTGCAGCTGCAGCCTGCGCAGGTTCAGGTTCCGTTCGGTGGCGTAGGCGCGCGCCTGTACGCGCAGCCGCTGCACCAGGTCGATCTCACCGGTATCGAAGGCGATGCGCGCCATGCGCAGGCTCTCGCGAGCCATGGTGTCCTGTTGTCCGGCCAGCTCGAGCTCCATCTGCAGGGTGCTCAGCGAGCGTTGTGCATCGTGCAGTTCCATCTGCAATCTGCGCCACAGCGCCGACTGTTCGGCCTGTGCCTCGACGAGCTGGCTGTTTGCCGCAGCGATCGCCGGGCCCGCGTACCGTGCCCCCCCGAAGGGCACGCGCAGCGTCACCCCCAGGCTGTCGTGTTCGATCCGCGTGACGGGTTCGCGCTCGCGGCGACTGCCGACGGTCAGCAGGGGGCTGTCGCTGCCGGCTGCGCGCAGGCGCCGCAGCTCTGCGCGGGCGGACTCGACGCGCCGCTGTGCCACGAGCAGCAGCGGATGATCGGGATCGATGCCCCCGCGTGGACTCTGTGTCTCGCTGAACCCACGCGGGCGCTCGGGCAGGCCACAGATCGACACATAGCGCTTCTCGGCTGCACGCACGGCATCCGCCGCCAACAGGTACTCATCGTGCTTGCTCAGCGTCTCGTCCTGCGCCAGCAGCAGGTCGGCCTTTGCCAGGTCACCGGCCTCGACGCGCCGTTGCACATCCTTCTCCAGTGCCTGGGCGTCTCGCCACGACTGCTGTGCGAGGCTGCGCTGCTCTTCGGAAAGTGCGAGCTCCCACAGCACATCGCGCACCCTGCCGGCCACCTCCAGTTGCAGGGCCTGCTCCCGTGCCGTGGCCAGCAGGTCCATGCTCGTGGCCTCGTCGCGGCTCGCCGAGCGCTCCCCGGGGCGCCACAGCGCCATCTCCACGTTTGCCTCCCACTCGCGCAGGCCGCGGTCGGTGCCCGTGCGGTCGCTCTGCTGACGCAGGCTCAGGGTGGGGGCTGCGGCGAACAGTCCGTCGGCCCTTGCCTCCAGTGCCTGTGCTTCCAGGCGATACGCACCAGCGATGCCGGAGAATGGATCGAGCGCCAGCGCGGCGCGATACACCGCGTGCAGCGTCGGCGCGGCTGTTGCAGCGGGCGATGTCGACATGTCTGTCGCAGCAGGCAGCCGAACGGGCTGGGGCGGGTTTTCGCCGGCGCTGGCAGTAGCCCCGGCTGTGCCAGCAAGGGCGAGACATAGAATCAACGTGATCGGCATGGCTCGCATGTGGCGGCGCTCGCTGTGTTTCCTGTGACACGATTGTCGCGTGTACGACTGAATCGAAACTTAAAGGAGATCTTTGCGCGTTACTGTAGCAAAAGCCATGTGTGCCACCCTCGCGGGAGCACAGCGCCGTCACTCTCGCGCAAGCACAACTCCGTCACCCCCGCGAAAGCGGGGGCCCAGTCCACGACAGTTTCTGGGTTCCCGCTTTCGCGGGAATGACGGGAAATAAAGATGGGAATGACGAAAAAAGGGACGGGGATGACGAAAAAAGGGACGGGGATGACGAAAAAAGGGACGGGGAATGACGAAGCAATGAGGCTCCACCGTCACCCCCGCGAAAGCACAGCGCCATTACCCCCCGTGCAAGCACAGCGCCATTACCCTCGCGGGAGCACAACTCCGTCACCCCCGCGAAAGCGGGGGCCTAGTCCACGACAGTTTCTGGGTTCCCGCTTTCGCGGGAATGACGAAGCAATGAGGCTCCACCGTCACCCCCGCGAAAGCGGGGGGCCAGGATGCTGTGAACTTCCTGGGTTCTCGATTCTGCGTTCGCTGTTGAGTGTTGTGCTGCCTGCGGCGATGATGTGGCGCAGGAC
>CAZSYV010000135.1:0-6352 GCA_964610955.1 uncultured Klebsiella sp.
GCACGCTCGGTGCGTTGCCCCAGTTCGCGTTGGCGGTGGCGCGGCCGCGGCGCAGCGCCGAGACGTCGACGACGTCATCGTGCAGCAGCGTGGCGGTGTGCAGGAATTCGATCACGGCGGCCAGTTCGGTGTGCTGCGTGCCGCTGTAGCCCAGTGCGCGCGCCGCGAGGATCGTCACCAGTGGGCGCATGCGCTTGCCGCCGCCCTCGACGATGTAGTGGCCGATGCTCTCGACCAGCCCGACCTCGGAGTGCAGCCGTGCGATGACCAGCGCATTCACGGCGGTGAAGTCGTCGCGGATTTCCGGGCAGATGTAGTCCATCGTGTGCTTGCGGCTGCGATCGGAGGGCGTCGGCATGCTAGAAACCACACCGTTTGCTGTCAAATGCATTCCTGGCGACGGATGCCCGCCACGGCGTGGCGCTGCGGAACAAATTCACGCCGATCGCCGGACCCGTTGCTGCAGGCCGGGCGAATCGCCTAGAATGCGCGGCCCTGAGCAAACCCCCGGCATGGCGTCCGGGGTGCCTGGATGCCCCGGCGAACCCTCGCCGACAAGCCCTGGCGGGCAATATCAGAATCGCAGACAGGCGCGACAACGGAGTGATCATCAATGTATGCAGTGATCGAAAGCGGTGGCAAGCAGCACCGCGTGCAGGAAGGCGAAGTGCTGAAGCTCGAGAAGCTCGAGGCGGCCACGGGCGAGACGATCAGTTTCGACCGCGTGCTGCTGGTTGGCGAGGGCGCAGAGGTGAAGATCGGTGCTCCGCTCGTTGCCGGCAGCTCGGTTGCAGCCGAGGTGCTCGAGCATGGTCGCCATGACAAGATCCGGATCATCAAGTTTCGCCGTCGCAAGCACTACAAGCGCGAGACCGGGCATCGCCAGTGGTACACGGCGGTCAGGATCACCGGCATCAACGCAGGCTAGGCGTCAAGGAGAAGTTTCATGGCACACAAGAAAGCAGGCGGCAGCACGCGCAACGGGCGCGATTCCGAGAGCAAGCGCCTTGGCGTGAAGCGCTTTGGCGGCCAGGTCGTGCAGGCGGGCAACATCATCGTGCGCCAGCGTGGCACGCGCTTCCACCCCGGCGTGAACGTCGGGCTGGGCAAGGACCACACGCTGTTCGCGAAGGCCGAAGGCCGGGTCGAATTCACGCTCAAGGGTCGTCTCGGGCGCAGGACGGTCAACATCGTCCCGGTGTGAACCGGGAGCGATCGCAGGAGACCCCGCCGTCACGGCGGGGTTTTTGTTTATGAAGTTCGTCGATGAAGTCGCCATTCGCGTGCAGGCCGGCAAGGGCGGCAGTGGCTGTGTCAGCTTCCGCCGCGAGAAGTACGTGCCCTTCGGTGGGCCCGACGGGGGGGACGGGGGCGATGGCGGCAGCATCTGGCTGGTTGCCGACGAAGCGCTGAACACCATGGTCGATTACCGCTACACCCGGCAGTTTCGTGCCGACAGCGGCAGGCCTGGCTCGGGAGCGAACCGTACCGGCAGGAGCGGTGATGACCTGGTGCTGCCGGTACCGGTCGGCACCACCGTGATCGATGAGGATACTGCCGAACTCATCGGTGACCTGGTGGCACCCGGACAGCGTCTGCTCGTTGCCCGCGGTGGTTTTCACGGTCTTGGCAACACGCGCTACAAGTCGAGCACCAACCGGGCGCCCCGCCAGAGCTCGCCCGGTTCTGCAGGCGAGGCGCGCAGTCTGCGGCTCGAGCTGAAGGTGCTCGCCGATGTCGGGCTGCTCGGTCTGCCGAACGCAGGCAAGTCGACGTTCATCCGTGCGGTGTCGGCTGCCCGTCCGAAGGTTGCCGACTATCCCTTCACCACGCTGGTGCCGAACCTTGGAGTGGTGCGCATCGCGCAGCACCGCAGCTTCGTGGTTGCCGACATCCCCGGGTTGGTCGAAGGCGCCTCCGAGGGCGCAGGGCTGGGCGTGCGTTTCCTGAAGCACCTCACGCGCACGCGGCTGCTGCTACACCTCGTCGATGTGCTGCCGGTCGATGGCAGCGATCCCGTCGAGGATGTGCGGGTCATCGAGCGCGAGCTGCAGCGCTTCAGTCCGACGCTCGCGGCACGTGAGCGCTGGCTGGTGCTGAACAAGACCGATCTGCTCGCGGTTGAACAGCGTGAGGCCGTCTGTGCCGATATCGTCGCCCGCCTGGGCTGGCAGGGGCCGGTGTTTCGGATATCGGCACTTGGCGCCGATGGCACCGGGACGCTCTGTGCACGCATCATGACGCACATCGAGGAGCGCCGCCGCCGTGAGGCGGACGATGCCGGCCTGGCCGAGGCCGAGCAGGCGCTGCAGCAGCGCATGCAGGCCGAGGCACGCGAGCGCATTGCAGAGCTTGCCGAGGCGAGGCGCCTGGCACGCCGGGGGCTGGCTGAGGATGCCGACGACGGTGATGACGACGAAGACGAAGACGAAGACGAAGACGGCATCGAGGTGGAGTATCGGGCATGAGCGACAGGTTGGAGCTCACCCGCGCGCGGCGCTGGGTGGTGAAGATCGGCAGCACGCTGCTCACCGACGGCGAGCACGGGCTGCACCGCGAGGCGATCGCGGACTGGGTTGCGCAGATTGCCGCGCTGCGTGTCCGAGGCATCGAGGTCGTGCTGGTGTCTTCCGGTTCGGTCGCCGAGGGCATGGCACGCCTCGGCTGGCGCAGCCGGCCGGCGGAAATGCATCGCCTGCAGGCCGCCGCCGCAGTCGGGCAGATGGGCCTGGTGCAGACCTATGAAACGTTTTTCCACGAGCACGGGCTGAACACCGCACAGGTGCTGCTGGTGCACGATGACCTCAGCAACCGCCAGCGCTACCTGAATGCGCGCAGCACGCTGAAGACCCTGCTGGCACTCGGTGTGGTGCCGGTGATCAACGAGAACGACACCGTCGCGACCGACGAGATCCGCTTTGGCGACAACGATACGCTGGGCGCGCTGGTCGCCAACCTGATCGAGGCCGATGTGCTGGTGATCCTGACCGATCAGCCGGGACTGTTTGCGCGCGATCCGCGCCAGGACCCACAGGCGCCGCTGGTGCGCCAGGCCGATGCCAACGATGCGGCGCTCGAGGCGATGGCGGGCGGCAGCGGCACGCAGCTTGGCCGTGGCGGCATGATCACCAAGGTGCGCGCGGCGCGCATTGCCGCACGCTCGGGTGCCGCGACGGTGATCGTCGGCGGGCGTGCCGAGCGGGTGTTGCTGCGCATCGCCGATGGCGAGGAGCTCGGCACCTGGCTGCACACCAGTGAGGCGCCGATCGCCGCGCGCAAGCGCTGGCTCGCCGGGCAGCTCCAGGTGCGTGGCAGGCTGGTGCTCGATGCCGGCGCGGTGCGTGTGCTGCGCGAGTCCGGGCGCAGCCTGCTGCCGGTCGGAGTGCGCGAGGTGCACGGTGAGTTCACCCGCGGGGAACTGGTCGTGTGCTGCGGCCCGGACGGGCACGATGTGGCCCGGGGGCTGGTGAACTACAGTGCTGGCGAGGCGCGGCGGATCATCGGGCTGCCGACGCGGCGCATCCAGGAGGTGCTTGGCTATCGCGATGACGACGAGATGATCCATCGCGACAACCTCGTGCTGTGCTGATGGTGCGCAGGGCGTGCAAATTGCCCCTTGCCTTGACACTCCAGTGACGAGCCGGAATAATCCGCCGTCTTTTTTACCGCCCTGATTTTCCGAGGATTCAACGTGGCAAACTCCGCTCAGGCAAGAAAGCGCGCGCGGCAGGCCGAACAGAGCCGCCAGCGCAACGCCAGCTTCCGGTCGATGGTGCGCACGTACATCAAGCGTGTGATTGCTGCCATTCGCGAGGGTGATGCTGCAAAGGCACAGGCTGCGTACACGGCCGCCGTGCCGGTGATCGACCGCATGGCCGACAAGGGCATCATCCACAAGAACAAGGCCGCGCGGCACAAGAGCCGCCTGAACGGCCAGATCAAGGCGCTGGCGCAGAAGGCCGCCTGATCCGCGAGACTGCGGCCAGTGTTCGGCACAGGGAGTGCCGGGCCGCATGAAGGATGCCTGGCGGCTGCGCTCAGTGCATCAGGTTCTGCCAGCCGATCGGTATCCAGACCACCAGAACCAGCATCATCGCGATGAACACGCCTGCGGAGCCGAGGTCCTTGGCCTCGCCGGAAAGCGGGTGTGTCTCTGTGCCGATGCGATCGACCACCCGTTCGATCGCCGAGTTGAACATCTCGGCCATCATCACCAGCAGGCAGGAACCGAGCAGCAGGGCGAACTCGACCCCGGTGCGTGCCAGCAGCACCGCCAGCGGCAGCAGCGGTACCAGGGCCGCGCACTGCAGGCGAAATGCCGTCTCGTGACGCCAGGCGGTGCGCAGTCCCTGCAGTGAAAAGACCAGCGCGTCCGCGACGTGCGCAATGCCACGGCGACCTTCCTTGCGGGTTTGCGTTTCGATGATGGCGGCTCCTGTCGTGTTGCACCGTGCGGGCGCAGCGGTGCGAAGGGGGCATCTTTCCGCCGCCTCCGGTGTTCGTCAATGCCGTTATACTCGCGACCCCTGCCGAGCCCGCACCCGCCTGCCCGGACCCACGATGGAGAGCGCATGCCGATCGACGACGCCTTCCCGATCCACGTAGAACGTACGCCCGAGGGCGATTACCGGTTGAGCTGGACCGGCGAGTTCAGCGACGACGCCGTCGATGTCGGTGTCGGCCCCGCTCCGGAGGCTGCCATCGGCAGCGAGCCCGTACTGCGCGCCGTACGCCCTGGCGCGCGTGTTGCGGGTGAGCCGGGACAGCAGCGTCGCTACTTTCACCTGCGTCCTGAGCATGGCGAATCCGTGCTTGCTGCCGAGCGGGCACTGGCGCTCGAGGCAGGCACGAACTTCCGTGACATGGGCGGCTATCGCACCGACGAGGGGCGACGCGTGTGCTGGGGGAGGCTGTTTCGCTCGGGGCACACCGCCTTGCTGAGCGAGCGTGACGTGGGTGTGCTCGAAGGGCTCGATATCCGTATCTGCTGCGACTTTCGCCGCCAGGAGGAGCATCTCATCGAACCCTCGCGCCTGCCGTCGACCACGCAGATCGTCGGCATCACCGTCGATCCGGGCAGTTCGACCACGTTTTTCTCCCGCCTCGCCGAAGGCGGCGTGAGTCCCGCCGAGATGGCATCGTTCATGGAGGAGGTGAACCGCGAGTTCGTCCGCCACCACGCGCTGCAGTTCCGCCGCATGTTCGTCGAACTGCTGGCGCTGTCCGAAGGTGCGTTCATGATCAACTGTGCTGCCGGCAAGGACCGCACGGGCTTCGCCGCGGCGATGATCCTTGCGGCACTCGGTGTGCCTCAGGAGACGATCGTTGCCGACTACATGCTCTCGGGGCGCTATTTCCCGATCGAGCGCGAGCTGTCACGCGTGCAGCAGAAATACGCGGGACACTCGGGGCGCACGCTCGATGCCGAGCTGGTGCTGCCGATGATGCAGGCACGGCGCGAATATATCGCAGCGGCGTTTGCGGCGATCCATGAGGACTTCGCCAGCACCGAACGTTTTCTCGACGAGGCGCTCGGCGTCGATGCTGGCGCACGAAGCGAGCTGCGCGCGCGGCTTACCGTCTGAGGTTGAGCTGCCAGCGTCAGCGGGTGTTGGAGGTACTTCACTCGAGTTGATGGCCGAGCGCTCGATCCGGATCCCGATCGCGTCAACCGGGATCACGACTGCGTCAATCCGGATCCTGACCGCGTCGCTGGCGTCCCAGTCCCGTGTGGGGTGCCGTTGCCGCCGGCCCGCGAGTGGCATCGCTGCGCAGCGTTTCGTCGCTGCGCGGTGCCAGTGGTGTCGGATAGGGATAGAACACAGCGATGTGTGCCGCAAAGGCCTCCTGTGGCGCACGGATCGTCCTCTGCACCGCATCGCGTCGAGCCGCCTCGTTGTGGCCGACATCGGTGATCGTCGTCGAGAATACGGTCATGCGCTGATCCCGGGTGGCGAGTCTGTCGGTACGTATCGAGCGACAGCAGTATAAGCCTCCACCGCCTTTTTCGCCCCGCACCGTCCTTTCTGTCCTGCGCGGTATTTACTGCCTGACATCGTCCTTCCCGTCCTCCACGCCGCTGTTCCAGTCCCCCACGCCGTCATTTCCGCCCTCCTTCCCGTTCATTCCCGTTCCACACGCCGTCATTCCCGCAAAGGAACGCCATTCCCGCGAAAGAACGTCATTCCCGCGAAAGAACGTCATTCCCGCGAAGGAACGTCATTCCCGCGAAAGCGGGAACGGGAACGGGAACGGGAACCCAGAAAGTTCACAGCACCCTGGCCCCCCGCTTTCGCGGGGGTGACGAAGGTGGGTTCGCGGGGTGACGAAGGTGGGTTCGCGGGGTGACGAA
>CAZSYV010000136.1:0-6327 GCA_964610955.1 uncultured Klebsiella sp.
GCAACAGCCTGGACTTCGCGAGCTGGAAGGACCGCAAGCAACTCGCCGCGGCGCTGCGGCCGATCTACAGGGGGCCCAGCGCCGAAGCGGCGGCCCAGAGCCTGGACGAGTTCGAGCGCGGCGCTTGGGGCCAGCGATTCCCGACCGTCGTCGCTGCCTGGCGCCGCGCGTGGGACCGGGTCATCCCGTTCTTTGCGTTCCCGCCGGCGGTGCGGCGCGTGATCTACACCACGAACGCGATCTAGAGCATCCACAGCCAGTTGCGCAAGATCATCAAGACACGTGGCCACTTCCCCAGCGACGATGCCGCGAGCAAGTTGATCTGGCTCGCCCTGAGACCGGCCGCTGCATCGCTTGTCACTGCGCCATTAAGAACTCGGAACGCACGACTCCGAAGTAGCGCGGGCTGCCGGCGCACGCGCGTGGCTCTTGGATGAGCAAGAGCCATCGTAGGCTGAAGCCGAACCCGCACTCGATCACGATGGTGGGGCACCCTGATCGAGTGCGGGACAGGCGCTTAGATTCTCTCGCGCCCCAGGGCGGCGACGCTGGCAAGACGGACGCAAGCGCGGCGCGTTCGCATCGCGAGGAGGCTCCCGCAAGCAGCACACATCGTGGCGCTAATGCAGAGTGTCTCGAAGGAGACGCCAGAAGAAACCGGTGGAATTGCGAAAATCGTCGAAAAGCTTGACATGCAATGCGTAATCCGCAACACTTATCCGGGGCTCGTCGGCCCTTGAGCTGGCGGCTCATCGGCAATCGGGTCGCCGCGGCATGGGATTCGCCCTTGCCGCGCGCGACGCGACGGGGGCGAGGCCAATCACCGTTGAAGGACGGAACATCATGAAGCTGTATTCGCGCATTGTTGCTGTCAGTGTTCTTGCATGGGCGTCTTCGGTATTTGCTGCGGATCCGATCCTGATCGGATACGTGGGCGATCTTTCCGGCGCCTGTGGTCCCTATAACGAGGCAAATCTGGTCGGAACGCGCATTGCGGTGGACGAGATCAACGCCGCTGGCGGGCTGCTCGGTCGCAAGCTCGAGCTGAAGGTGCGCGATTCGAAGAGCAACCCTGAAGAGAGTGCGAAGCAGGCGCGAGAAGCCTTCGTCAGCGACAAAGTGGACTTACTCACTGGTACCTGCCTGAGTTCTGGTGTTCTATCCAGCGCGGCGGTCGCGGCGGAATACAAGAAGCTGATGTGGAACTCGATTGGGACAACGCATCGAGCAAATATCGATCAGGCAAATCCCTACATCTATCAGACGTTGGCCAACACATACATGGAGGCCTACGCGTTGGCTGAATACGCGGCCGCGCAGAAGGCCTGGAAGCGCATCGCGACGATCGGCTTGGACTACGAATGGCCCAGGATGACGATCGATCTATTCATCAAGCGCCTGAAGGTATTGCGCCCGGATGTGCAAGTAGTTGCCAGCGTATGGCCTAAGCTCGGCGAGTCCAATTTCAGTTCCTACATTCCAGTCTTGTTGAACGACAATCCTGACGTCGTCTTCGGCGTGCTGTTCGGAAGTGCCAGCACGAACTTCATTAAGCAAGGCAAGACCTACGGGCTCTTTCAGCGCACGAAGGTTTTCACATACACGTCCACCTACCTCCTGAAAGCGATGGGTACGGAAATTCCGGATGGTGTCTACGGATGGACGCGCTCGCCTTTCTATGGGATCAAGTCACCAGCGATGGACTCTTTTATTGCCAAGTTCAAGGCAGTGCGGAATGAAGTGCCGGATGACGAGGCGATTGCAGGTTACGATACGATGATGCAGGTGGCGCAGGCCATAAAAAGCGCCAAGTCGCTTGATGCCGGCAAGATCGCAGATGCACTCGCGTCGCTGGAGTACGACGGTCTTCGGGGAATGGTGAAAGTCCGCAAGCTCGATCTTAACGCCTACGCGCCTACTTTCATCGGCGTGACCAAGAAGACGCCGGAGTACAGTTTCCCCATTCTCACGGATCTCCAGCGCATCGGTGGCGAGAAGGTCATGCCGACCGAAGCGGAAGTAGCCGCCATGCGGGCAGCGGCGCGCAAGTAATTCGACGTCAGGCTCCTGCCTCATAGCGCCGACGGTCCAGACGCATCGATCCTGGCCGTCGGCGCTTAACGTTTCCGCGCGGAGAGACATTCGGTGCTGCCAGTACAAATCGTCAACGGACTGATCGAAGGCGTCATGCTCTTCATGGTCGCCTCGGGGTTGACGCTAATCTTCGGGGTCTCCCGAATCGTGAACTTCGCGCACGGTTCGTTCTATATGCTCGGCGCCTTCGTTACGTATCAGATCGCGCCGCACATCCTCCCCGGTACCTTGGGTGGCTTTGCACTGGCGCTGATCGTGGCGGGGATCGTGGCGGCGTTGGTTGGCGCTGTGTTCGAGATGCTCGTCCTGCGCAGGATCTACCATGCCGAAGAGCTTCTGCAACTCCTAGTCACGGTCGGGATGGTGCTCATCATTCGTGACGTTGTTCGTGCGATCTGGGGCATGAACGACTTGACTACGCCTGTTCCGGAGGCTGTGGCCGGCGCATTGCAGGTCGGTACTTACTGGTTCCCCCTGTATAACCTCGCGGTCATGGCGTTGGGCATCGTGGTGGTCATCCTCCTCTGGGCCGTCGTTCGATACACACGGGTCGGGGTGTTGATGCGGGCGGCTACGGATGACCGCGGCATGGTGGCCCTGCTCGGTATCAATCAGGCGCGCATCTTCACCGGAGTCTTCGCTGCCGGTTCGTTGCTCGCCGGCATCGCCGGCGGGCTGGCCGCTCCGTTCGGGTCGATCAACTACCTTCTTGACACTACCGTAATCACGGGTGCCTTCTTGGTGGTAGTGATCGGCGGACTCGGCAATCTGTACGGTGCTCTGATCGGGGCGCTGGCGATCGGTGTTCTCAAGTCGCTGGGAGTGCTCTATTTTCCGCGGGCGGCTATGGCAACGGCCTTTGGAATAATGGCCGTAGTACTAGTCGCAAGATCTCTCAAGGCGCGAGGATGAAGAGAATGAACGCTCTCGCGCGCCAGCCCATTGCCGCGGGCACTGCCATAACGTTCATTTTGGCGGTCGTTGTATGGATGTCAACCGAGGTGTGGGTTCTGCGCCTGACCGAACTCTTCATCTGGATCCTCTTTGCAGCCAGTCTCAACTTTCTGGTCAGTTTCAGCGGGATGGTGTCGTTTGGGCATGCAGCGTATTTCGGGTTGGGCGCATATGGTTTTGCGTTGGCTGCAAAGTCAGGTGCGCCGCTCGTGCTCGCAATCCTTGCGGGACCGGCCGTGGCCACAATCGCTGCCGCGGCGTTTGGGCTCCTGTGCGTGCGTCTGACTAGGATCTATTTCGCTATGCTGACGCTGGCGTGCGCGGAGATTACTTATAGTGTGATCCATCAGTGGTACGACCTGACAGGGGGAGACACGGGCCTGACGCAGTTTGCGCCGCCCGCGCTCGGTCTCGGGCCTCAGGGGTTTGGTATCGCCGTGCTGATCTGTTGCGCTGTCGGGCTGCTGGTGATCCGTCGGGTGCTCGATGCGCCACTGGGTCTGGTTATTCGATCCGTCGGAGAGAATCCTGCACGTGCGGGCGCGCTTGGTTTCAGTCCGCGCCGAGTGCAGTGGATCGCTTTCGTGATTTCCGGATGCTTGGCTGGTGTCGCAGGGATGCTCTACGCGGCGTTCCAGGGAAATGTCTTCCCAGATTACGCTGGCACCCGATTCTCGCTTGATCCGCTCGTGATCGTGATGTTGGGTGGGTTGGGAACGTTCGCCGGGCCGATTGTCGGTGCAGTCATCGAGCGAACGCTGACGGGTGTGTTGTCGAGTTTCATCACGCATTGGCACATCGTGATGGGCGTGATTCTGATCGGCATCATCATCTTCTCACCTCACGGCTTTTGGGGTCTCCTGCAGCGGTTGTGGAAGCCAGGAGAGAGGGGATGACGGAGATTGTGCTTTCGGCCAGCGGCGTCAGTAAGAGATACGGTGCGTTCGCGGCGCTTGACAACGTCAATCTCGAGTTGCGCTCTGGCGAAATACGGGCTGTCATTGGCCCCAATGGTGCTGGCAAATCGACGCTGACGAACATCCTGGGAGGCCAGATTCTGGCCAGCGCCGGAACCGTGAAACTCTATGGGCGCATCGTGACCGGAAAGCATCCCCACCAAATGGCCCGGATGGGGATCGGGCGGACGTTTCAAATCAATAGCACGTTCCGCCGCATGTCTGTAAGAGAGAACATGCTGGCAGCTTGCGTTGCGGCCGCGAGAACCGGTTTCAGCTTGCTTCCCAGGCACTTGCGGATGTTGGAGAGCCGTGTTGCGGAGTTGCTCGGGGAAGTGGGCCTCGACGAACTCGCGGACTCTATCGTCGAGCGGATCAGTCACGGTGACCGTAAACGTCTCGAGCTCGGCATGGTACTTGCGACGGCGCCAAAATTGCTGCTGCTCGACGAACCAACCGCAGGCATGGGACTAAACGAACGCCAGGACCTTTTCGCTCTGATCATCAGTGTGGTCAAGCGCCGGGGATTGACGCTGATGTTCGTTGAACATGACATCGACATCGTGTTCAGCATCGCTCAACGGGTCACGGTGATGGCGCGCGGCACCGTGCTTGCCGAGGGAAACCCAGACGAAATTGCCGCCAATCGCAAGGTGCAGGAGATCTATCTCGGCGAGAGCGTGGTCATATAGGAATCGCGATGTTGAGACTTAGAGATGTGTGGGCTGCCTATGGGCACATCGAGGTCCTGCACGGTGTCAATCTCGAGATGGCAGAGGGTGAGGTGGTTTGCCTCATCGGGCGCAACGGAGCGGGCAAAACCAGCACGTTGCGGTCCATCGTGCAGGATGAAATTCGGGTCACGAAAGGCAGCGTCGAGTTTATCGGCAAGAGTCTGGTAAACCTGCCA
Organism: uncultured Klebsiella sp.; assembly: GCA_964610955.1. GTDB lineage: Bacteria > Pseudomonadota > Gammaproteobacteria > Pseudomonadales > UBA5518 > UBA5518. The sequence goes on from CAZSYV010000136.1 coordinate 4,915, forward strand.
CGGCGTGAAGTCATCCGTAGTGGGATCGCATACGTTCCCGAAGATCGCCGCGTGTTCGCCAGCTTGACCGTGGCAGAGAACCTGTCTGTTCCTCGAAACTGGGGCAGTTCGCGTTTGTTTGATCTAGAAGGCGTTTACGACCTGTTCCCCAAGCTGAAGGAACTGCGCGCGCGCCAGGCGGGCGTGCTCAGCGGCGGTGAACAGCAGATGCTTTCAATCGCCCGGTCGCTGCTGACTAATCCTCGTCTGCTGATCCTCGACGAGCCCCACGAAGGGTTGGCCCCTGTTGTTACCCGCCAGGTAATCGCCGCCGTCAATCGACTAAAGGCGAGTGGTGTTTCGATGCTTATATCGGAGCAGCACGTGAGGTTGATTCGGGAATGTGCAGACCGGATATATGTCGTTGATCGCGGACAGACCGTCTTCTGCGGCACGGTCGCGCAACTCGATGCCAACGCCGACGTCGCACGCAAGTACTTGATGGTGACCCGCGACGCGCGACAATCAGGTAGCGGCGTACCGCACTGAGCAGTGAGAGAATGCCATGCTTCTTGAGGGCAAGACGGCTCTCGTGACGGGAGGTGGCTCGGGCATCGGGCGATCAATCGCGCTGGCTTACGCCCGTGAAGGCGCACAGGTGCTGGTAGCCGATGTGGACGAGATGGGGGGTCGCGAGACTGTCGAACTGGTCCGGTCTTTGGGCGTTCAGGTCGCATATCAACGACTCGATGTCTCTCGGTTAGAGGAACATCTCCGGGCGGTCGACGCCGTGCAGCGGGTTTTTGGGGGCCTACACATAGCCTGCAATAACGCCGGCATCAGCTCTGGGAGGAGTCGCGCGTACCTGCCGTTGGCGGACGTCGCCACGGATGACTGGGACCAAGTCATCGGAGTCAACCTGACCGGGATGTTCTACGGCCTGAAAGCGCAGATTCCGGCGCTGATCGAAGCTGGGGGCGGTGCCGTCGTCAACATCGCCTCCGTGATGGGCCAGGTGGCGCGACAGGGTATCGGCCCGTACGTGGCGTCGAAACACGGCGTTGTCGGGCTAACGCGGGCCGCGGCAATCGACTATGCTGGCAAGGGGATCCGTGTCAATGCGGTTGGCCCAGGCTACATCGATACGCCAATGTTGAGTCATGCTGACTCCGCGGCCCGTGCCCGTCTCGTGAGCTTGCATCCCATTGGGCGGCTCGGCTATCCGGACGAGATTGCAGAAGTCGTGGTTTGGCTCTCGAGCAACCGTGCAAGCTTTATCACCGGTGGCTACTATCCCGTGGACGGGGGCTATCTGGCCCAATGACGCGAGTTGCCCTGAGAGGCTTGGTGCATCGGCCGGCCGGGGGCCCCGCGTATGACTGCGTGGAGTTCACCACGCACGCGCTTGTTGCGTGAGCGAAAGGGACAGACTAG
>CAZSYV010000137.1:0-6298 GCA_964610955.1 uncultured Klebsiella sp.
ATGGCGTCGAATATCGCACGGTCGAAGTGCGCCGCGGCGAACTGCGCGTAACCGTCTCCGCCACCGGCAACCTGCAGCCCACCACCCAGGTCGACGTCGGCAGCGAACTCTCCGGTACCATCGCGGCCGTGTTCGTCGACGACAACGACAAGGTGACGCAGGGCCAGGAACTGGCACGCCTCGACACCCGCAAGCTGCGCAACCAGCTCACCGAGGCACAGGCCTCGCTGGCGGCTGCCGAGGCACAGGTACTGCAGGCGCGTGCATCGGTTGCCGAGGCGCGGGCAAACCTCGAGCGGCTGCGTCACGTTTCCCGACTGTCCGACGGCAAGGTACCCGCACCGGCCGAGATCGACGCTGCCGAAGCAACCCTCAAGCGCAGCGAGGCAGCCACTTCCAGCGCGCTGGCGGCTGTCGAACAGTGGCGTGCCGCCGTAGGCGTGGTGGAGACCAACATCGGGCTGTCGTCGATCCGCTCGCCGATCGACGGCATCGTGCTGGCGCGCCTGGTCGAACCCGGGCAGACCGTGGCGGCACAGATGCAGGCACCGGTGCTGTTCACGCTCGCCGAGAACCTCACACAGATGAAACTCGAGGTGGCGGTCGACGAGGCCGACGTAGGCCAGGTGAAGGAAGGCCAGCCGGCAAGCTTCACCGTCGACGCCTGGCCAGATCGCGAGTATCCCTCACGCATCACACGCGTCGGTTTCGGGTCTCAGGAGCAGGACGGGGTGATCTCGTACAAGACCGTGCTCACGGTCGACAACGACGATCTCAGCCTGCGCCCGGGAATGACAGCGACCGCCGAAATCGAAACCGATCGGCGAGAAAACGTACTGCTCATCCCGAGCGCTGCACTGCGCTACGTGGCACCCGAGCAGTCAGCCGCGTCGGCACCCTCACGCGGCCTGCTGAGTGCCCTGTTGCCACGTCATCCGGGCTCGCTGCAACGCCCCGCAGGACGTGGCACGGGCAGCAATGGCCTGCAGCGCATCTGGGTGCTGGAGAACCGCCAGCCACGCGCAGTCCAGGTGCACGTCGGGGCAAGCGACGGCACATCCACCGAAGTGAGCGGCGAAGGCCTGCACGAAGGCATGCAGGTGATCGTCGAGCGCATGGAGAAGCGCAGTTGAGTGCAGCGGCCGAGCCCCTCCTGATCCGCATGCACGACATCACGCGCAGCTACGGCAGTGGCGACACACGCGTGCAGGTGCTTCACGATGTGAACCTGAGCGTTGCGGCAGGCGAGTTCGTCGCCATCATGGGGCCCAGTGGTTCGGGAAAATCGACTGTCATGAACATTCTCGGCTGCCTCGACCTGCCGAGCAGTGGCAGTTACGAGTTTCGCGGAGTGCGCGTCGAGACACTGACGCACAACCAGCGCGCGCTGCTGCGCAGGCACCATATCGGTTTCGTGTTTCAGGGGTTCAACCTGCTGGGGCGCACTTCGGCACTGGAAAATGTCGAACTGCCGCTGATCTATCGCGGCGAGCCCACCGCACGGCGCCATGCGATGGCCCGAGCCGCGCTCGCCGCCGTAGGGCTCGCCGAGCGCGAACGGCACACGCCCGCCGAACTCTCCGGAGGGCAGCAGCAGCGCGTCGCCATCGCCCGCGCCATGGTCACCAACCCCGTGGTGCTGCTTGCCGATGAGCCCACCGGCAACCTCGACACGCGCACCACCCATGAGATCATGGAGTTGCTGACGCGCCTGAACGGCGAGCAGGGCATCACCGTGCTGATGGTGACTCACGAAGCCGATGTCGCCGCATACGCCAGACGCACGATCCGTTTTCTCGACGGACGCATCGTCGCCGACGGGCCGGCCGGAGAGCAGCCCTGATGCTCGGCAACGCGCTGCTGCTGGCGCTGCGGGCAATAGCACGCAATCCAATGCGCTCGTTTCTCACCATGCTCGGCATCGTCATCGGCGTTGCCGCAGTGATCACCATGGTGACGCTCGGCAACGGCGCAACGCGCTCGATCCAGGAGCAGATCGGCAGCATGGGCAGCAACCTGCTGACCGTACGGCCTGGTCGGCGCATGGGCCCTCCCGATGGTGCAGCGAACTTCCGCAGTGCGGACGTGGAGGCACTCACCCGGGAAGTGCACGACGCAGAGGCCGTGGTGCCGGTGGTCAACGCCAGCGTGACAGTGGTGCGCAATGCGCGCAACTGGAGCACCACCGTCACCGGAACGACGGACGACTACCTGCTGGCCAGTCGCTGGAGCCTGGCCAGCGGACGCAACTTCACCGCCGCCGAGCAACGCGCCGGTACCGCGGTGTGCCTGCTGGGAGCCACGGTGCAGCGGGAGCTGTTCGGCTCGGCAGATGCGCTCGGCGAGCACATTCGCGTGCGCAAGTTTGCCTGCCAGGTGATCGGCGTGCTGGCTGCCAGGGGCCAGTCAACGATGGGACGTGACCAGGACGACACGGTACTGATGCCCCTGCGTACCGTGCAGCGGCGCCTGAACGGCACGCCCGATGTGGGCTATATCCAGATTGCGGTGCGCAATGTCGCCGCCCTCGACTCGACCAAGAACCTGGTCACCCAGATCATGCGCGAGCGACGCCGCATCGGACGCAACCAGAACGATGACTTCATGGTGATGGATCCGCGCCAGCTCATGGAGGCACTGACCGGCACCACGCGCACGATGACCACGCTCCTCGGTGCGGTTGCCGCTGTCAGCCTGCTGGTCGGCGGTGTCGGCATCATGAACATCATGCTGGTATCGGTCACCGAGCGCACCCGCGAGATCGGCATTCGCTTGGCGATCGGAGCGCTGGAGCGCGAGGTGCTGCTGCAGTTCCTCGTCGAGGCCATGGTGCTTTCGATGCTCGGAGGGTTCATCGGCATCGTGCTGGCAACCGTCGTTTCACTGCTGATTGCCCATGGGATGGGATTGCCGTTCGTGTTCACGGCCGGCGTCTATCTGCTCTCCTTTGCCTTCTCGGCGCTGATCGGGGTGCTGTTCGGCTACTTCCCCGCACGTCGTGCCGCGCGCATGAATCCGATCGACGCGCTGCGCCACGAGTAGCTCCGCCGCCTCCGGCATTCGCGCCAGAACGGTGCGGCATGGTGAATGCGCGTGCGCAAAGTTCCACTCGGCGACGAATCAGGCTAGTGGGAGACTGTCTTCGAGAACACGTTGAGGACGACCACACCCGCAACGATCAGCAAAAGCCCGACGACTGCCGGGACATCCAGCGCCTGCCCGAAAAGGGCCCAGGCAATGAGCGCAATCAGCGCAACCCCAACGCCCGACCAGATGGCGTAGGCCACACCGACCGGAATCGTCCTGAGTGTCAGCGACAGGAAATAGAACGCGAACAGGTAGCCTACGACGACGACAAGCGAGGGCCACAGGCGCGAGAAACCCGCGGACGCCTGCAGTGCCGAGGTGGCAATCACTTCGCTGACGATCGCGAGCGCAAGAAAGATCCACTGCTGCATTCGTGCGATCCCCAATGTCCACTGAGCCGCTTGCCGGGTGAAGTCACCGGGGCGACGAAGGAACCCTGGCGGTGCCCGCCCGCGACCGTGCAGGCACTGCCAGCCACTCGGCGATGGATCAGCTCATCCGGCCAAGGATCGCTCCGCCGGTTGGCACGCCGACGCCGGAAGTCACCAGTGCGTGATTGATGGTCTTCTTCGGCTGGTTCACCGAGGTGCCGCGCACCTGGCGCACCGCCTCGACGATCCCGTTGACGCCATGGATGTACGCCTCGGACAGCTGGCCACCATGGGTGTTGGTCGGCAAGCGGCCATCGGCGCGCAGCGCTCCGCTCAGAACGAAGTCCTGCGCTTCGCCGTACTTGCAGAAGCCCCAGGATTCGAGCTGCCAGAGCACGATCGGCGAGAACGCATCGTAGATCACCGCCGAGTCGATATCCGCGGCACTGAGGCCACACTGTGAATAGGCCTGCTTCGCCGCAATGTCCATTTCCGGCAGGCAGCCGATCTCCGGACGATAGAAAGAGGTCATCTCTTCCTGGTCCTTGGCCGAACACTGGGCAACGCCGCGAATCAGCACACCGGGCTGCTTCAGGTCACGGGCGCGCTCCGGCGTGGTGATGACCAGCGCCGAGCCACCGTCGCTTTCCTGGCAGCAGTCGTAGATCTTCAGCGGCGAGCAGATCTTCTTGCCCGCATCGTACTCGGTGCGATCGAAGGGTCGCTTGTAGAAGAACGCCGCCGGGTTTCTTGTCGCGTAGTCACGTGCCGAGTGCGCCACTTCGAAAAGCGCATCCTCCGTGCAGCCGGTCAGGTGCATGTAGCGCTGCGTGAACGTCGCCACCCACGAGGCCGGGGTCAGCAGGCCAAAGGGCATGTACCAGCCGTAGTGGATTGCGCTGCCGGTGATCAGGTTGCCAGAGACACCCTTCGAGTAGCGCTGCCCCGAACGACCGTTCAGTGCCCGGTACACCACCACCGTATTGGCAATGCCGGTGGCAACCGCCATTGCCGCCTGCAGCACGCAGCCCGTGGCCGCACCGCCACCGTAGGGAACACGGCTGTAGAACGTCAGGTCGTTGCAGCCGAGCGCACGTGCGACGTCGACCTCCTCGTTCTGATCGATGGTGAAGGTCACCATGCCATCGACATCCGCGGGCCTGAGCCCTGCATCATCGAGTGCCGCCTTGACCGATTCGGCGGCGAGCGAGAGTTCCGAACGTCCGGAGTCCTTCGAGAATTCGGTCGACCCGATGCCGACGATGGCCGCGCGGTCCGAGATATTGCGTTCCATGAATCAGGCCTCCTTCGGCAGCTCGATACGCACGATACCCGACATGTGCGTACCCCAGACGTTGTTCTCACCCGTCACCGCGACATCGACAGTGGCGGCAGCATCATCCTTCGCGCTGACCTCACCGGTGATCGTCATCACGACACCGGGAACATTCGGTGCTCCCAGGCGCAGATCGATGCTCTTGACCACCGCCTCGGGGCCCGCCCAGTCGGTCACGAAACGTGCCATCAGGCCGTTGCTGGTGAGGATGTTCATGAAGATGTCCGGCAGCCCGACGTCCTGCGCCGCCTTCGTCTGATGGTGTACCGGGGTGAAGTCACGCGAGGCGATTGCCCCGCCAACGATCAGGCCGGTGGTGATGTCGATCTTCAGTTCCGGCAGCCGGTCGCCGAGTGCGACGCTGCCAAGACGCAATGTTTCCATGTTCATGATGATGTCTCGCTGCTCCCTGGTTCGTGTCAGACGGGGTAGAACTGCGGCAGCCAGGTCTTCTCGTCGACCTGCTCCACCTTGCCCTTGACCTTCATGCCGATATGCACCGCACTCGGATCGCAGCCGGTGATGCCGGCGACCAGACGCGTGCCCTCGGCCAGCTGGATCACGCCGACCACCAGCGGGTACGGGTATCCGGGGAAGCGCGGATACGCGATCTCGGTGAAGCTGAACACCTCGCCGTCGAGTGTCGACTCGACCGAATCCCATTCGATCGACTGACACTCGCCGCACATCGGACGCGGTGGATGGCGCAGCGTTGCGCAGGACTTGCAGCGCTGGATCAGCACCTTGCCCTGATCGACCGCCTCCCACCACCAGGCGTTGTCGTGTCCGCGCGGCGCGGGAATGCGCGTTGGCACCTCGAGCGCGGCCTGCTGCTCCCCCGGGGCCTGTGCCGTTTCCTGTGGCGGCGGCACGAACTTCAGCACGCGGAACACCTGGCGACCGATCGGCTCGTCGTTCTGATCGGTGAACAGGGTGACCGTCTCGATGAAGTAGCCGACGCCACGTCCGGTCTTCTTCGGCCCGACGATATTGTCGATGACGGTGTGGTAGTTCACCTGATCGCCCGGGCGCAGCTCGCGGTAGAACTCGGTCTTCGTGTTGGTGCCGAGCGTGCCGGTATAGCCGTAGGACTCGAAGACATTGTGCAGCTGGCGTTGCACGTCGACCTTCGGTGACTGGCACATCGGGTAGCCTTCCATGCTCCAGATCTGCAGCATGGTCGCCGGTGCGACGATCCCCTTCCTGCTCGAGCACGCCGCATATTCCGGGTCGGTGTAGGCCGGGTTCTCGTCGCCAATGACCTCGGTCCAGTGACGGATCATCGCAACGTTGACATCGTCCTTGCCGCGCTGGCGCGGGCCGTTCTCACGACCGACGTAAGCGTGGATCTTCGCTTCGAATTCGCTGAGTTCTTCAGGCGTCATATTGGTTTCCCCAATCGTACCGAGTCCAGGATGAGCGGTCCGGGTGGCACGTCCCGGAGCGAACGATGAAGCATATTCGGTTCGGGGGGATCACAAAACCCCACCGAGCATCTATTTAC
>CAZSYV010000138.1:0-3021 GCA_964610955.1 uncultured Klebsiella sp.
TCGGAAACCACGGCGGCCACGCTCGGTGCGCAGTGGGACTTCAACAAGCACTGGCGTATCGGTGCCCGCGGTGTGGCAAACGCCTACAGCGAACTCTCGCTCGGTCACTGGCGCGCCCATGACGACGGTGGCTACGCAGCCGTCACGCAGTTCGGCTTCACGCCGACGCTGCGCTACTGGCCGACGGGGGCAGCGGCGGGATGGTTCATCGAGGGTGGAATCGGTGCCAACGTGCTGGCGCCGCTCTATCGCTCGCACCGCAAGCGTTTCTCGACGGCGTTCAACTTCGGCAGCCATATCGGTGTCGGCTACCGGGTGCACGCGAGGCATCCCTGGGAGTGGCTGCTGCGCGTGGAGCATTTCTCGAACGCGGATATCAAGACGCCCAATCCGGGCCTGAACTTCGTGCAGCTGCGCCTTGCCATGCGACTGGAGTAGTCTGGTGCCGTGCTGCAGCGTCGTCATCGGGGGGAGCATCATGCAGATCGGACTGATCGGGCTGGGCAGAATGGGCGCCCACATGGCGCAGCGCCTGCGCGAGGCAGGGCATGTGGTGATCGGCTACGACCGCAGTGCGGATGCGCCACGCGACGTCGCCTCGATTGCCGAACTCATCACCGCGCTGGAGAAGCCGCGCATCGTGTGGGTGATGGTGCCTGCTGGCGAGCCGACGCGGGCGACGGTGGCCGCACTGATCGAGGCGCTCGAGGCGGATGACATCATCATCGACGGGGGCAACTCGCGCTACACCGATGACCAGACGCACGCCGCGATGGCGGCCGGACACGGCATCCGCTACATCGACGCCGGAGTCTCTGGCGGTGTCTGGGGCATCACCGAAGGCTATGCGCTGATGGTTGGCGGTGATGCGGCGACGGTGGCGGCCGTGCAGCCGATCTTCGATGCGCTCAAGCCGGCAGGCAATGGCGGTTTCGTGCACGCCGGGCCGGTCGGTGCCGGGCACTTCACCAAGATGATCCACAACGGCATCGAGTACGGCATGATGCAGGCCTACGGCGAGGGCTACGAGCTGATGACTGCCTCCGAGCTGGTGCCCGATCCGGATGCGGTGATTGCGTCCTGGCGCGAAGGAACCGTGATCCGTTCCTGGCTGCTCGATCTCATGGTGCGCGCCCTCGAGGCCGATCCGGGCCTGGCGACGATCAGCGGTTATGCACAGGACTCGGGCGAGGGGCGCTGGACGATCGAGGCAGCGATCGAGCATGCCGTACCGTTGCCGGTGATCACGGCGGCGCTGTTTGCGCGCTTTGCATCGCGCCAGGAGTCCTCGCCTGCAACGAAGGTGGTTGCCGCACTGCGCAATCAGTTCGGCGGCCATCCCGTCGAGCGCTCGGGCAAGGCTCCCGGTGCGAAGTAGTGCGCCTGATCCGCGTGTGACCGCTCGTCACTGCGACACTATGCTTGGGCCTTTTCAGCAAGGCAGACTCCATCATGGGATTCGATATTCAGCACGACCGCAATGCACATCGTTTCGAAGTGGACGTGGAGGGCACGCTCTGCGTGCTCGAATACCGGCTCGACGGCGATCGCATGGCGATCACGCACACCGGGGTACCAGCGGCGGCTGGCGGGCGCGGCGTGGCCGGTGAGCTGGTGCGTGCAGCACTCGATGGCGCGCGCACGCAGGGCTGGAAGGTAGTGCCGCTGTGCAGCTATGCCGAGACGTGGATGAAGCGTCACCCCGAGTACGCGGACCTGCTCGACTGAACACGGCTCAGTTGCGCCAGGCGCTGACCCAGGCCTTGGCCAGCTTGAGCAGTTGGCCACTGACGAACAGCTGCCGGGGTGCCGTGCAGATGGCGTCCATCAGGTGCCGGCGCGCCGCGTCGTACTCGCCTGCCCTCAGCGCCGCCCGGCACAGGGACAGGCAGCGCCGGGCCCGGTAGGGTTTCCTGAGCCTCTGACAGTCCTCGGGCAGGCAGCGGAAGATCTCCTCGGCGAGCAGGTGCTCCAGTGCTTCGTTGCTCTTCACCGTGTGACGCAGACTGGCGCTGGATTTGTGGATGCGCACCAGCGGCGTATCGATCGTGCGGATACAACCCCTGGCGAGCCAGTTGGCCCAGACCGGGATGTCCTCGCGCCCGCGCAGCGCCTCCGGATAGGGACGGTCTTCGGCCAGATTCCGCCTGGCAGCGATGGCGCCGTGGCTGACCGCGAGCGTCTTGTCGAGCAGGTAAGCCGCCACGCGCCGGCAGGGGTCTGTGTCGATACGCCTCGGTGGGGCGTGGCGCTTTTCGCGGCCGTCCGGCCAGCAGCTCAGCCGTGCGCCGATCACCACGGTGACACATGGATCGCTGCGAAACACCGTACAGACGGCAGCGAGCGCCCCGGGAAGCAGCTCATCGTCGGCATCCAGAAAAAGCACGTGGCTGCCATGGCTGGCGCGCAGCCCCGCGTTGCGGGCGGCTGCCGCACCGGCGTTCTCCTGGCGCAGCCAGCGAAAGCCCTGCGGGTGTGCGGCAGCGATTGTCTCGAGCCGTGCCGGTGTGTCATCGCTCGAACCGTCATCGACCACGACCAGCTCGCAGTCATCGGTCAGCTGTGTCAGGACGGAGCCCAGGGAACGCTCGAGCAGATGCCCCGAATTCCAGGTCGGCACGATGACGCTGAGGAAAATCTCCGGGGCGCTCATTGGGTGTTCTGGTTCACCAGCACGCAGTCGAGTTCGATGATGGCGAGGTCGTCGTCGCGGCTCACCGGGTACAGGCCACTGGCTCGAAATCCGCAGCGCTCGTAGCGGGCCAGCGCCTCGAGGTAGTGTGGTGCATTCTCGTAGATGGGAATCAGGGAGAGCTCCGAGAGCAAGGCGCGGATACGCGGCAGCGAGGCCGTCGCGCCCTCGAACACCTTCAGGTCGTAGCCCTGCGTGTCCATCTTGAGAAAGATCCGGGCATCCTCGGGAATACCGCTGCCGGCGAGGAAGTGATCCAGTGTGTCGATCTCGATGCTCTCCTGCGTCCGGGCCTCGATCTTCGGGTAGTGCGCGCGCCCGTAGTCGCT
>CAZSYV010000138.1:3121-6146 GCA_964610955.1 uncultured Klebsiella sp.
ACAGTGCGCGAAGACATTCTTCAGATGCGCACGCAGGGAAGGATGCTTCTTCTCCCTGATCAGTTCGTAGCCCAGTGCCTGGCTGAGGCCGCGCAACAGGTTCATTCGAGCACGCTCCCGGTCGGGTTGTTCCAGCCCTGCGCTCGGCTGCACGGGGCGGCGCCAAGATACCCGGCGCGGGGCCGGCAGCGCCAGCGCTGCACGAGCGCCTTTTGCCGCATCCTTCCTGTCAGGGCGGCGTCATTGCAGTGCGCGTTCGGTTGGCTGCCCGCGGTGGCGGATGCGCTTGCGCTACACTCGCCGGTCAGGGAATCAGGGGGGAGCGGGCATGGGCGTGGACTACGAGAAGCTGGGCGTCTTCTATCTCGGGCGTGAGTACGACCTCGCCTCGGGAGAGACGCTTCCCGACCCGATCCTCTACAGGTCGAAGGATCTGACGACGCACGCCGTGTGCGTCGGCATGACCGGCAGCGGCAAGACGGGTCTGTGCCTGGCCATGCTCGAGGAAGCGGCGATCGATGGCATCCCCGCCATCTGCATCGACCCGAAGGGGGATATCGCCAACCTGATGCTGGCGTTTCCCGGGCTGCAGGCCAGCGATTTTGCCGAGTGGGTCGATCCGGCGGAGGCGGCGCGCCGTGAGCTGACGCCGCAGGCGCTTGGCGAGCGCACGGCGCAACTGTGGCGGCAGGGGCTTGCCGAGTGGGATCAGCCACCCGAGCGGGTTGCCCGGTTTCGTGATTCCGTGGATATCGCGGTCTATACGCCCGGTGCCGGCACAGGGCTGGGCCTTTCGGTGCTGCGCTCGCTTGGCGTGCCGGCCGAGCAGACGCTTGGCGATGCGACGGCGCTGCGCGAGCAGGTCGGCTCGACCGTTGCCGCGCTGCTTGCGCTCCTCGGGCGCGATGCCGACCCGATCAGGAGCCGTGACTACATCCTGCTCGCAGCGATCATCGATGCTGCCTGGCGCGCCGGCACGGCGCTCGATCTGACGGCGCTGATCGGCCTCGTCCAGCGTCCCGGATTCGAACAGCTCGGTGCCTTCGATCTGGAGACCTTCTACCCGGCGAAGGAGCGCCAGGAACTCGCGCTTGCGCTGAATGCCCTGCTTGCCTCGCCGGGCTTTGCCGCCTGGCTCGAGGGTGAGGCGCTCGATGCCCAGCGCCTGCTCCACACACCCGAAGGCAGGCCGCGCATCAGTATCATTTCGATCGCGCACCTCGGTGATGCCGAGCGCATGTTCATCGTGACGCTGGTGCTGAACGAAATCGTCGCCTGGATGCGTCGCCAGAGCGGCACCTCGAGCCTGCGGGCGCTTCTTTATATGGACGAGATCTTCGGCTACTTCCCGCCGACGGCGAACCCACCCTCGAAGCTGCCGATGCTGACGCTCCTCAAGCAGGCGCGCGCCTTCGGGCTCGGCTGCGTGCTGGCGACGCAGAATCCGGTGGACCTCGACTATCGTGGCCTGTCCAACTGCGGCACCTGGCTGATCGGGCGCCTGCAGACCGAGCGCGACAAGGCGCGGGTGATCGAGGGGCTCACCAGCGCGCAGGGTGGCGAGGCGCTCGATCGGGCCGAGCTCGGGCGGCTGATTTCGGCACTCAAGCCGCGGGTGTTTCTCGTGCGCAACGCCCATGAGGACGCACCGCAACTGATGCAGACGCGCTGGGTGCTCTCCTACCTGCGCGGCCCGCTCACCGGGGCGGAGATCGCACGACTGATGGCGCCACGCAAGGCGCTCGCCGCAGCCGCCGCTGCCACGGCGGACCCCGCCGCAGTGTCTCAAGCGATATCGGCGGCATCTGCCGCCCTGGTGCGTCCGCTGCTTGGCAGCGGCATTCGCGAGTATTTCCTGCCGGCGCTGCGCGGCAGCGGTGCGATCGAATATCGCCCGCTGCTCGCCACCAGCGCCAAACTGCACTTCGTGGACGCCAGGCTCGGTCTCGATGCATGGCAGACGCTGCACTGGATCGCGCCCTTCGATGAGGCAGGCAGTGGTGTCGACTGGACGCAGGCGCACGATGTGTCGACGCTGCGCAGCAACTATGCGGGCGAGCCGCTCGAAGCCGCCACGTTTGCCGCCGTGCCGGCATCGGCAACACGCGCGGCAAGCTATGCCACCTGGCAGAAGGCACTGGCAGCGCATCTGTACCAGAGTCTGCGTACCGAAGTGCTGTGGTGCGCTGCGCTCAAGCTCGCTTCCGCTCCGGGTGAAAGCGAGGGAGACTTCCGTGCGCGGCTGGGCATGCGGCTTCGCGAGGAGCGTGATGCGAAATGCGAGAAGCTGCGGACGGACTACGCTCCGAAGCTCGCGACCCTGCAGGACCGGCTGCAGCGCGCCGAGGCGCGCGCCGAACAGCAGCGCGCGGAGCTTTCGAGCCAGAAGCTGAACACGGTGGTGAGTCTCGGTGCGTCGATCCTCGGTGCCTTCCTGGGACGCAGGGCGCTGAGCTCGGCCAACGTGACACGTGCATCGAGCGCCGCGCGCAGCGCAACCCGTATCGGCAAGGAGAAGCAGGACGTCGTGCAGGCCGAGGAGAGCGTCGCGACGATCACCCAGAGGCTGAGCGAACTCCAGGCCCAGTGCGAGGCGGAGCTGCAGGCGATCGCCGCAGCGCTGCAGCCGGAAAGCGTCGTGCTCGAGAGCGTGCAGGTCAGCCCACGCAAATCGGATATCGCAGTCGGTGAGGTCGCGCTTGCCTGGCAACCGTGGCGAACGGGAAGCGATGGTTTCCCCACGCCGGCGTGCTGACGCTCCCCCGCGCAGCCACTGGTCTTGCCACCCATTTCCGTCATTCCCGCCTCGCTCCGTCATTCCCGCTCCACCTCGTCATTCCCGCTCCACCTCGTCATTCCCGCGAAAGCGGGAACCCAGAAGCTGTCGTGGACTGGCCCCCCGCTTCCGCGGGGGTGACGAGAGAGCCGGTGAGGTAATCCCGCACCCCCTCCGTCGTTCCCGCACCCCCCGTCATTCCCGCTTCGCTCCGTCATTCCCGCTTCGCTCCGTCATTCCCGCTTCGCT
>CAZSYV010000139.1:0-6040 GCA_964610955.1 uncultured Klebsiella sp.
GCCCCGCCTCACGCACCCGGAAAGCTTCATCTTCCGGGCGGGCCGCTGGGGTGTCCTTCTCTTTACTCCGGGCGTCCTGCCCTCCGCCCCTTCGGGGCCGGCTTCGCCGTTCGCGCTGCTCCTGCAGCGCAGTGGTTTCTTTCTCTTGGACAAGCAAGAGAAAGAAACTCGGCCGCCGCCGAGGCGGACGAAACCCTGCGGTAGCATCCAATACAAAGCACAAGAAGCCGCGCCAGTCGGCAGTGTGCGCCGCCATCAAGGCGGTCAAAACCCACGCAGCAGCGCCGACACATCAATCCCCACCGACACAGCCCCTGAAGCGCCATCAGCGCTCTCAGTTCGCATCAATCGCCGCGACGCACGCCCTCGATCCGTACCCAGTCCTCACGTAGGGCGGTGCGCAGCTCGTCGAACCAGGGCGCATAGCGCGTCAGCAGTTCGTCCTGCTGGCCGTCGAGGATGCCCGACAGCGCGATGCGGCCGCCGGGGGCGACGCGGCTGGCGAGCAGGGGGGCGAGGGTGTGGAGTGCGCTGGCGAGGATATTGGCCACAACCACCGGATAGGTCTGCGGTGGCTCATCGTGTGGCAGGTGCACTTCGAGGCGATCCGCCACCGCGTTGCGCTCGGCGTTGTCGTGCGTGGCGGTCAGCGCCTGCGGGTCGTTGTCCACCCCGACCGCGTGGCGCGCGCCAAGTTTGAGCGCGGCGATGGCGAGAATGCCCGAGCCGCAGCCGAAATCCAGCACGTGGCGATTGGACAGATCGAGGCCGTCGAGCCATTCCAGGCAAAGGGCCGTGGTCGGATGGGTGCCGGTACCGAACGCCAGCCCCGGATCGAGCCGTACCACGGCCGCGTCGTCAACCTGGGCTTCGGGCGGCAGTTCCTGGTTCCACGGCACGATGAAGGTGCGTTGCCCGAACCGCATCGTCTTGAACTGATCCATCCAGGCACGTTCCCAGTCCTGGTCGGGCACTTCGCGAAATGCCGCGGCGCCAAGGTCCAGCCCGGGATCGAAGGCTTCCAGCGCCAGCAGGATGCGCGCCGGCAAGGCATCACCGGGAAACAGCGCGGTCAGCATCATCTCGCGCCACAGCGGGGTTTCACCCACGCCCGGCTCGAAGATCGCCTGTTCGTCCGCCGCCTCGGCGTTGGCGTCCATCAAGGTGACCGACAGTGCACCGATGTCCTCCAGTGCGGTCTGGTAACGCGACTCTTCGGCTTCGGTGCAGGGCAGGGTGAGTTCGAGGTAGGGCATGTCTCAGTCCTTGGTGTTCGCTGCGCCCACGCCAATGCGTCGGAGCGCCGAGGGTGCGGTCAGCAGGGGCGCGCTGCAAGCAGCGCGCGAGGGTTTTGGGGTCGGCTGCGGAATTTTCCCAAAAATTTCGACCCTTCAACACGTGATCAAGCGCCCCGGCGTGTTGCGGTGGTGAAATAGCACGATCATAATAACCATATCAATCATATTGGTCATGGTGAACGACATGATTACCGAAATCAGCGCCGTCAACTTCCGCCAGAATCTGGGCGAAATGCTCAACCAGGTGCAGTACCGCAACGACAGCATCGTCATCAACAAGGATGGCAAGCCGGTGGCGGCGCTGGTCGATGCCGAGCTGTTCGCGCGCATCCGGCGCATGCGCGAGCGCTTCGATGCGTTGGCCGGGCGGATTGCGGAAGGCTACGCCGAGGTGCCGACGGACGAGGGGCTGGCCGAAATAGATGCAGTCGTCGCGGCGGAACGCGGCAACCGCTGATGCCAACGCTGCGCGTCATGCTCGATACCAATGTACTGGTGTCGGGCTTGGCCTATCCGGGCAGCGTACCGGGGCGCATCGTTGCGGCGTGGCGCGAGGGTGGGCTCGACGTGGTGCTGTCGCGCTACACCCTCGATGAAATGGCGCGCGTACTGCCGCGCCTGTCGCGCGTGGCCTTGAGCGCGGCGGAAATCCGCGACCTGGCCGACAGCTTCATGTTCCTGGTCGATGTGGTGGAGCCGTCGGCGGCGCAGGACGAGCAGTTGCGCGACCCGAACGACCAGCCCGTCCTGGCAACCCTTGTCGCCGGTGATGCGGATTACCTCATCACCGGCGACCAGGATTTTTTGGCGCTGGCAGATCGCCATCCCATCCTGACGCCCGCTCAGTTCTGGGCGCGGCATGGTGGGTGATTGATGCTATGTGCTCACCGTGAGCGGAACCTGCGCCCTGCGTGCCCCACTTTGGAAGCAACCAGCCCGCAGTTTTCGCGCTGGTTGACCATTGCACGAATGATGCGCATCATGGGTGCGCATCTACCGGAGGAGTCAACATGCGCTTTGCTGAAGCCTATGTCCGCCATGGCAAGAAGCCGACCAATGTCAGCATCAACGAAGGCTTGCTGAACGATGCGCGCTCACTGGACATCAACCTGTCCGCCACGCTGGAACGCGCGCTGACTGAAGAGGTGAGAAGGCTCAAAATCGAGCGGTGGCGTGAGGAAAATCGCGAGGCGATTGCCGCATACAACGCCTTCGTGGAGGAAGGCGACATTTTCAGCGATCACTTCCGCCTGTTCTGATGCAACGCTTTCATGTCTATGCGTTGCGCAATGCAGCGGGTTATCCGTATGTGCTGAATGTGCAAAGCGAACTTGTCGATGATCTGCGCACCCGCGTAGTGGTGCCGCTGATACCTGCGACCGGCTACAAGGGAAAATTGATCAGTCGCCTGATGCCCGTGCTGGATATTGGTGGCGAACGCTGGGTCATGCTGACCGCACAGTTGGCTGCAATCCGCGTGCGGGACATGGGCAAGGCTGTGGCTGACCTGTCCAGCGAGCGATTCACCATCATCTCGGCGATCGACATGCTGCTTTCGGGCAACTGATTGGCCCCGAGTGCCAGCCGAAGTTTCGGCAAAGAATGGCTCCGGCTCGTCATTCCCGCACGCTTTTGGCGGGAATCCAGTGGCTTGGCTTCTGCTGTTCGTGAGGTTCGCAGGACAGGCAACCGCTCGTCACCAATACGCCGGTGCTGGCCGAAGCCTGCTGGGTGCTGGATTTTTCCGTGGATGCACAGCGCGATTGCCTGCGCGGAGCCAGTCAGGCGCTGCGGATCGACGATGGCGTGGGCCGTGATTTGCCCCGCATCGCCGCGATTCTGGACAAGTACCGCGACCTGCCTGCCGATTTCGCCGATGCTTCGTTGGTGGCGTTGTGCGAGCGGTTGAACTGCTTTGATGTGGCTACGGTGGGTTCGGATTTCACGATCTATCGCAGTGCCAGTCGCAGGGTGTTTCGGAATCGGTTTTTTTCCTGATCCTGATTAACTGTCTTCATGCTGAATATCGAATGGTATTTCCTCGATATAGTAAGAATGTTCACCGAATTCATCCCTCCAGTATATGAGGGTCATATCGTCGGCCTGGAAGGCTGCATTTCTAGCTTGCCTTCCTAGATCCTCTGCTGGTGCAATGACTGTTTGCTCTATTTCCAGTTGTCCATCCCTATGGCTTTGTAGCGTCTCGATAGAATGTTCCATTTCTTTCCATGCGTTGCGCTTACCAAGCAACCATCGTGGGAATTTTCGCTGAAACCAATTCATGGCTTCTACCGCGTCGTTGAGTTCTTCGATCAGGTTTGTCGTGCTTTCGCTATCCACCTTCATGTTCTTAAGGAGTTTGTTGTGTTCTTCGCATAGGGATGAAAACTCCTCCAGCAAATACTTGGTTCTTGACGGAGAATCTTGGATCGAAAGTGCTAGCCGTAGATATCCGGCACGTAAATTAATGCTTGATGCTACAGCTGCAAAGCGTGAATCATCGAGCTTAAATTGCAGGTCAACCTCTGATGATTCTTGGGTAATATTTTGTAAATCATTTAGTAGCCTGTATCGTTCAAGTAGTGCGCTGGTGCGCTCCTCGACTAGTGCTAGACGAATAATCATGTCTGTAGAGAATTGCCGCTCGTCTCTGAATTGAGCCTCTAGTGATTCTAGTCGTTGCGAGATGGCGAAAAGTTCAGATGCAAATGTGGCCTCGCTTCTGTGGGTAATTCGTTCTAATTTTCTCTCTATTCGCGCAAGTGCTTGCTGTACCTCGGCAAACTGTCTCATTACCACGAATGTGGATATGGCTTGGAACCCGATGAGTGGCGCCACTACGGGAACTATTGCGGCTGAGGCTGCAATGAATGGGGCCTGTGCCACAATTCCACCAGTTGCACCAACGACCGCACTTCCTACGCCATTGCCTATTGCCATGAGCGTTGCAGGATTTGCTGTGGCTATAAAAAGCTGGCTTGAGGTTGCAGCGCTTATTCCGATACTTCCTCCGGCCGCTCCGATAATGGAGAGGATTGGACTTGAAGAAATCTTTCCACCACTAACGACAAGGCTTCCAGATTTTGACCATTGCTTTCTGTGTCGTGCAATGATCGCTTCACGAAGGTCGCCCGAGATGGCTAGTAGTGCCAGATTTTTGTTGGATTCTGAATCTGTGATTATGGCTGACTTAAGTTTCGGGCGTGGTGCTCTATGGGGTTGGGTGGGTGGTGGTTCTGGTGGTGGGTTTTGTTTATTGTCTTCGGGGGTGTTGAGGAGCCAGTGCCATAGGCGATTAAACATAGACATGAGCATTCTCTTTTGTAATTCAAGGCCTTAATTCGATTTGTAGTTCGATTTTTGAATCAATAAATTGGCATCCCTGCAGCAAATCGAGTTATTCGTGGCAGGCGTTACACTTGATGTGATTGCGAGCTGACGGTGTGGGATCAAGCCGACGCAATCGGGTGTACTTATGTCAGTAGTAGTCGTAATCATCATCGACGAACACCTGCCCGCTTGGTACCCCCATCCCCCACCCAAGCCCTTCGTCCCTCGCAATCTCTCTTTGTTCTTCCTCCAAGCGCGCAACGTCTTCTTCGTGCCCGTCGTACTTCGCCTCGGTGTCCCGTGTTGTCGTGAAGAACACGTCGCGTGTGCCGCACGTTGTACACACGTACCGTGCCTTCTCCCGCATTGCAGCCTCAATCGACCCGTGCCGAGCCCCCCCGCTGTGCCCGCACTGCTTACATGTAACTTTCATCACAAAGCCTCACCATCGACCGCTCTCTGTGTCTACGTCGTAGCCCCAGTACGTCAACACGTCCCCGGTGTACTCCTTCTCCACTCTCTTTACTCCCTCGTCCATCCTGCTACCTGCAAAACCGCCACCTCTCGTGCCTGCTCTATTCTCCGCTCTTTCTTCCTTCGCCATTTGTGCATCAACCTCAGTGATGAATCTCGCCACATCTCCTTTGTACATCTCCGGATAATCGCCGGCTTGATCTGCGAACCACTCACTGCGTCCCGCCCGCAGCACTTGTTCTTTGATCCACTTGCGAATCACTCGCTCTCTAGCCTCCATGTCCGCGCTCCTTTGTGATCAGAAGCAGCGATCTTCGCACCTTCGTGCGCGGCCTGCGCACCAAAGCGCCTGTGGTCAGGGGCAAATCGTTGTTGAGCAAGCCGTACCCGCCGACGGGAAAACGCTCACTTCTACACAGGTACCCGCTTTGAGGATAGATCTGATCATTGTGGCTTCATGTCAATGGAGCTGGCCCGTGCGATCAGCGAGCCGCTGAAAAAGACTGACGCTGATCGCATAATCACCGTCACGTTACCGCATTCGCACGAATCCATCCCCCAACCACTGCCGAACCTGATCCTCCCCCATCAGCGCCGAAACAGGAAGCCACCCCCGCTTGCCCTTGTGTTGCGCATACACACGCACAAGACGATCCTCCGCACGCAGCGCGTAGGTGGCGAGGTGGAGTTTGAGGGGTTGGTTGGCCCAGCGGGTTTTGCGATCCGGCAGGTGGGCGGTGAGGTCGAGGGCTTCGGCGTTGTCGGGCGAAAGTGGGGTGCCCGTGGTCGAGGTGTGTGCCGAGGTGGGGTCTACCCACCATGCCACGTTCTTTGTTCTGACGTACATGACGAACTCCTGTAGGCGACAGCGCGCGTCCGGCCGATCCGGAAGGCTACTGCGCATGTCGGAAGTGTTCGTCAGGTGGTCATGTCTGGAT
>CAZSYV010000140.1:0-5973 GCA_964610955.1 uncultured Klebsiella sp.
GATCCGAAGATCGGCCTCTACATCGACGGAATCCTCATCAGCAAGTCGGTCGGTGGGGTGTTCGATATTGCGGATCTCGAGCGCATCGAGGTGCTGCGTGGCCCCCAGGGCACGCTGTTCGGGCGCAACACCACGGGTGGGGCGGTCAACATGACCACACGAAAACCAAGCGGTGAGCTCGGCGGCAAGGCGGAAGCCTCGATCGGCAACTTCGGCTATCTGCGCTACGGTGGAAGCCTCGATCTGCCGGCCGTCGGCGACCTGGCGGCAAAGCTCTCCTTCAGTCACATGGAAACCGATGGCTGGGCGCGCAACCACTACCGCGGACCGACACTGCCACCGCAGAGACCGAACGAGAAGCTCGAGCGCGATCTTGCCTCGGAAGACAACGACGCCTACCGCGTGGCGCTGCGCTGGACGCCGCGCGAGGACATCAGCTTCGACTACGCCTTCGACAGAACCGACAACTCGGGTGTCGCCACCCCGTTCCAGATCCTGAAGGTGAAGGACCATGTGAACAACGGCTTCACACTCACACCGAGGGACTACCAGATGCTCGGTGGTGCGCTGTACCAGCAGATGGCGCAGAACGTGTATCCACGCAGCAAGCGCCAGGAAGACTTTCTGTTCGATGAGAGCACCCGGGAATACCTGAAGATCGAGGCGCACTCCTTCATTGCGACCTGGGAGATGAGCGATCAGCTCACGCTGAAGTACCTGTTCGGTTCGCGGCGCTCCCGGCACAACAACGGCTCCGACCTCGACGGCGGCGTGTACTACGCCCGCGACCTGTTCTATGGCGTATTCCAGGGCAACAACGGTCCGATCCAGACTCCCGGCTTCCATTCGCGCATCGACAAGGGCGTGATCGACATGGACTCGCACGAGATCCAGATCATCGGCAGCGCCTTCGACGAACGGCTGCGCTACACCGGGGGCATCTTCACCTACGAGGAAGACGTCTACGAGAACAACCCGCAGACCTTCTCGCTGCCAATCGCCTTCGTTGCCACACAGGGCGCCTCCACGCCGTTTCTTGGCCCGCTCTACGATGCAGCCGGCTTCTGTCCAGCGATCTATGGGGGCGCGCTGTGCATCGGCACACAGCGCCTGCCGGTCCCGGGTGCAGGCGATCCGTACGTCCCCGGTGTGGTCGACTTTGCCTACGGTCAGAACACCCGCTCACACGCGATCTACGGGCAGGCAACCTACGCGCTGACCGCCGCACTGGATCTCACGCTCGGTATCCGCTACACCGAAGACGAGAAGAAGGCCTTCCTGTACAACCAGAACATCGTCCAGTCCCTGCCCACCCACAGCCGCACGAACCCGATCCGCGGCAAGGGCGACTGGAACAACGTCAGCTATCTGGCAAACCTCAACTACGCAATCACCGACGATATCAGCGCCTACCTGACCTACACCACCGGCTACAACGGTGGGGGATTCAACGCACGCGCCACCAACGCGGCAGCGTTCCAGGCGCCATTCGACGAGGAAGAGGTCAAGTCGGCAGAGTTCGGCCTGAAGTCACAACTGTTCGACAACCGTCTGCGCCTCAACATGGCGGTGTTCTACAACGACTACACCGACATCCAGGTAGCACAGTTCGAGGCCGGATCGGGTGGTGCGTCGAGCCGCACGGTGAACGCCGGTGCAGCCACGATGAAGGGCATCGAGTTCGATATCGTCGCGGTGCCGCTCGAAGGACTGACCATCGACCTCAACTACGGCTATCTCGATGCCGGATTCGACGAATTCATGGCACGCAACCCGGTGACCAACCAGCTCGAGGACATCTCTCGCAACGCAACCATGCCGTTCACACCGAAGAACACCGCTGCACTCGGTGTGCAGTACGACTTCGAACCGTTCAGTTTCGCCGTGCTCTCGGCACGGGTCGATATCACCCACAAAGGCAAGTTCGTGTTCCATCCATATGAAAACGAATGGAACTCTCCTGGCGAACGCACGCTGCTGAATGCGCGCATCAGCCTGAATGACATCAAGCTCGGCTGCTGCGACGACAAGGGCAGTCTGCGGGTATCGCTCTGGGGCAAGAACCTGACCGACAAGGAATACATCAACTACGGCATCGACTTCGGTTCGCTGGGCTTCTCGGGCGCGACCTACAGTGAGCCGCGCACCTACGGTCTGGACGTGACATACAGCTACGACTGAACCTGACTGCCGATCGGTACGGGAGGAGTGGTCGCGCCGGCCGCTCCTCCCGATTTCCACCTGATGCGGAGCCTCGATGATGCTGGAGAGGTTGCTTGCGGAGCGCGAGATCCATCGTGCCCTCGTGCGCATCGCACGCGCAATGGATCACCGGGACTGGGGTGCCTTCGACGCACTCCTCAGCGCCGATGCGAGTGCCGACCTCGGTATCGGGGTGATCCATGGGCGTGCAGAGATCGTTCGTTTCATCCGCTCGTTTCTTGACGACTGCGGCCCGACCCAGCACCTGCTCGGCAACGTGATGATCGACGTACAGGGAGATGTCGCACAGAGCTCGTGCTACGTCAGCGATATGCACAAGGGTACCGGCGAAAAATCCGACCTGTCATTCTCGACACTCGGCGAGTACCACGACACATGGGAGCGTATCGGCGGCGCCTGGCGGATGACCCAGCGGACAAAACGCAGCCGTGCACACATCGGCGACATCAGCGTGCTCGGCCCGGGTCCCCTTCCCAACTGAGGATCTGCTGCATGAAAGCGTTGAAGTACGGTCTTGGCGGACTGGCACTCGTCCTGCTGACGCTGGCACTCATGCTGGCGTTTGCATGGCACGGAGCCGAACCCGCACCGCTCCCCGGAGACAGCGAGGGCGCTGCCCTGCTTGCTCCGGGTGCCTGGGCCGTACAGCTGCGCGAGTTCGAACTGCGCGACACCACACGACCGACCGACGCCAACGGAGATTTCGCTGGTGCGCCTGAACGACAACTGCACACACGCGTGTGGTTTCCGGTCGACACCGAGGGCACTCCGCCAGTGCAGGCGATGCCGCTCGTCATCTACAGCCATGGTTTCATGGGAAACAGCACCGAGCCGGAATACCTTGCCGAATACCTCGCCAGTCATGGCTACGTGTTCGTCGCCGCAGACTTTCCGCTGACCAACACCGACGCACCCGGGGGGGCAAACGTCTTCGACGTGATGAACCAGCCCGGTGACATCAGCTTCCTGATCGATACGCTGCTGGAATGGAATTCCGACCCGATGAGTCCGTTCAATCAGCGCATCGATCCGCAGCGCATCGGTATCGCCGGCCTCTCGCTTGGCGGGATGACGACGACGCTCGCAGCCTATCACCCGAGGGTGCGCGACCCGCGCGTGAAGGCGGCAATCTCGATCGCCGGCCCCTTCGAGATGTTCGGCCGCCCATTCTTTGCTGACTCGGAACTGCCGTTCATGATGCTGGCCGGAGATGTCGACGCCATGGTGCCCTACGCCGAGAATGCACTGCCGGTGCTCGAGCGCGTGAACAACGCCTGGCTGGTGAGTGTTGCGGGTGGCTCGCATATCGGTTTTGCTCAGCAGGGGGCGATCTTCCGCTGGATGGACAACGGCGACAGTGTCGGTTGTTTCTTCATCCGGGACCGCGTACCCCGGGAAAGCGATGACACGGGTTACTACGATCGCATGGGCTCCGAGGAAGAGGGCATCCTGCGTCTCATGAAAAACCGCCTGTGCGTGCGCGACCCCCTGCCACCGGCAATTTCACCCCTGGCACAACAGCGCATCACGATGCTCGCCGTGCGCGCCTTCCTCGAGTCCGAGCTGAACCCGGACGCAGCGACGCGCGAGCGATTCAGACGCTATCTCGGCGAGGTCCTGGCACGGGACATCGGTGACGTGCGTGTCGAACGCTCACACCCGGAAACGCCTGCTTGAACGTGGGCCGCGGGCTCCCGGCCCATGCACCGTCTCACGTACCGGCTCCGCCCGGCCTGATGACCGTGGGCCCGAGCACCCTGTCCACACTTGCCGCCGTTTCATTTCCGCTTCAGGCGCAAGCCGCCACCGACAGCGGCATCGACCGTCATATCGCCGATGTTTTTGCGCCGTTTGCCAACACTGTGGCCGGTTTCGTCTTCGCGACGATCGACATCGGGGGATTTTCCGTACCCTGGATCCTGTTCTGGCTGATCACCTCCGGCATGTTCTGCACGCTCTACTTCCGTGGCATCAACCTGCGCGGGATGGCACAGGGCATGCGGATCATCCGCGGAGACTATGACCGAAGTGATCATCACGGGGACACTTCCCATTTCCAGGCACTCGCTACGGCGCTGTCGGGAACCGTCGGACTCGGAAACATTGCCGGGGTTGCAGTAGCGGTGACGATCGGCGGACCGGGTGCCGCGTTCTGGATGATCATCGCAGCGTTGTTCGGCATGGCGACGAAGTTCTGCGAATGCACGCTGGCGGTGAAGTTTCGCCACATCCGCCCCGATGGAACGATCTCGGGCGGGCCGATGTACTACCTCACCCGCGGGATCGGCGCCGAGTACCCGCGTGCGGCACCCCTCGGGCGCGTGCTCGGTGTACTGTTCGCCGTGCTCTGCCTGTTCGGGACGATCGGTTCGGGCAATTTCTTCCAGGTACACCAGGCATACCAGCAGGTGTTGCTGATCACCGGCGGTGAACAGAGCGTCCTCGCCGGCCGGGCCTGGCTGTTTGGCCTGGCAATTGCGGTCGCCACCGGGCTGGTCGTGCTGGGCGGCATCCGGCGCATTGCGAGCGTGACCGACAAGCTGGTTCCGCTGATGACGCTCCTCTATCTCGTCGCCGGTCTGGTCGTGCTCTGCAGCAACGTCCAGGCGATACCGCAGGCCCTCGCGCTGATCGTCACCGGGGCGTTCACTGCCGAAGGCGTACAGGGCGGCGTGCTGGGCGCGATCCTGCAGGGTTTTCGTCGGGCAGCATTCTCGAACGAAGCCGGGCTCGGCTCGGCACCGATCGCCCACGCGAGCGTAAGAACCGATGAACCACTCACCGAAGGGCTGGTTGCGCTGTGGGAGCCGTTCATCGATACGATCATCATCTGCACGATGACGGCGCTGGTGATCACCGTTGCCGGAATCGGCCATCCGTTGCCAGCGGAACAGGGCGTCAAGCTCACCTCGGCGGCATTCGGGACGGTGATGCCATGGTTCCCCTACGTGCTGGCCGTGGTGGTCGTGCTGTTCGCCTACTCGACGATGATCGCGTACTGCTACTACGGGACCAAGGCAGCAAACTACCTGTTCGGCGAAACGACCACGGTGGACGTGTCGTACAAGCTCTTCTATCTGACAGCGACGATTTTCGGCGTGACCATGGATTTCTCCAGCATGGTCGACTTCGCCGATGCGGTCTTCTTCCTGATGGCAGTACCGAACGTCATCGGCCTGTACCTGCTCGCACCGGTCGTGAAGCGCGAGATGAACAGTTACTTCGCGCGGCTTGCGCAGGGCGAAATAAGGCCCTCTCGAGAGGCACCGGAGCACCTGCTGGGGTCGCCCTGAGCCACAGGGGCAACACACACAGTCGCGCCCCGGAGACCACCGCTGCTCAATCGCTCAGCGCAGCATAGACGTTCTGCACATCGTCGTCGGCATCGAGCGCCTCGAGAAACGCCTCCACATCGGCGCGCGCCTGCGCATCGAGCGTCAGCGGATTGTTCGGCTTGTAGCCCAGCACGGCGGACTGCACCGTGAAGCCGTACGCAGGCAGGGCACGGCTCACCGCATCGAGATCGGTCGGATCGGTCAGGAACAGCCACAGCCCGTCCTGCGCAGGCTCGAGATCCTGCGCGCCGGCTTCTATCGCCGCCAGTTCCGCGTCTGCATCCGGGCCTTCAGGCCGCGCTTCGATCATTCCAAGGTGCTTGAAATCCCAGGAGACCGACCCGGAGTTGCCAAGCTGCCCCTTGCGAAACAGCATGCGGATGCTCATTGCCGCGCGGTTCTTGTTGTCGGTCAG
>CAZSYV010000141.1:0-5970 GCA_964610955.1 uncultured Klebsiella sp.
GCACTTGAAGATGCGCGTATAGTAGACTGATTTTACTAACACAGTATGACTAACGCCTCTTTTGGAGTGCGGAATGTGGGGCCATGCGCCATGTCGTTCTGGAATTCGACGGAACGGCCCTTCGACCCGGGCACCTGAAGCGAATCTCGCCGGAGGAGAAGTCCTCAATGCAGCAACAGTCTAGGTAAAGTCAATACTGTGGCTGGCCATAGCCACATTACCGCGATGCAAAGTATGTACGCGAGAAAGAAGTACGCAACTCCACGGAAGATCGTCTGCAAGGGTACATCCGGTGTAAGTCCTTGCACAATAAAAACATTGACACCAACCGGAGGCGTTATTGCGCCCATCGTGGTAACGACGGTAAGGACGATCGTGAACCAAACCGGATCAAAACCAAGCGTTACCGCAAGGGGGAAGAAGATCGGAATCGTCACGACAAGAAAGCCGAGCGCATCCATTAATGCGCCTCCGACCAGGTAGATCAACAGTACGACGAGCAGAACACCGTCGGGAGGTACGGGAAGCGCAGCGGCCCATTCCGCGAGGGCGGTGGGTAGCCCAGAGACGGTCAGAAAGCGTCCGAAGAGCACCGCGCCGGTGATCAGCAAGACGACCATAGCGGAGATGTGAACACTCTCGATGATCGAAAGTACAAAACCCCTGAATGACAGTTGTCGTCGCGCCACGCCGATCGCCAGAGCGCCGAAGGCGCCAGCGGCGCCAGCTTCCGTCGGAGTGAACCAACCCAGGTAAAGCCCGCCAATGACCAAAGCGAAAAGAAGCAGCGCCTCGAACACGCCGAACAGCGACGCCAACTTCTGCTTGGCAGTGGTGCGCGGCCCGGCCGGACCCAACGCCGGGTTTCTTGCACACATTACCCCGATCGTCGAGAGAAAGAGCGCAGTCAGCAGAAGGCCGGGCATGATGCCGGCAAAGAACAATTCGAGCAGCGATTGCTTCGTTTGCACTGCAATGACAATCATCACGACGCTTGGGGGAATGACGACACCGAGCGTTCCACCAACCGCAACCGCGCCGGTGCTCAGCGCCGGGTCATAGTGATAACGGCGCATCTCCGGCAGCGCGATTGTTCCCATCGTCGCAGCGGTCGCCGAATTAGATCCGCAGATTGCCGAGAAGCCCGCGCTTGCGGCGATCGTCGTTCCCGCCAAACCGCCCGGATACTGTCCTACCCATTTGTACGCCGCATCATAGAGTCGTTCGGTCATCCCCGCTCGGTAAGCGAACTGCCCCATGAGGACGAATAGTGCGATTACACCCAGCGCATAGGATGAGAATTGATCCCACACATTGCCCGACAAAAGTTGCGCCGCTGCACTCGGGGAAAGCACGTAGGCGTTGCCGAGTACGCCAGTCAGAAGCATGGAGAACGCGATTGGGATCCCCATCAACATGAGAATACACATCAGGGCGATACCCAGCAGAGCGGTCAGCATCGGGTCCATGAGTACTTCTCCTCAACCGCCACCGCGCAGCATTACGAAATCCCGCCCGGCACGAAGGAAATCGAGCAGGAGCGCTAATGCAAGACCTGCGGACCCGCACGCGACCACATAGACCCATGGATAAACGGCTACTTGCAGCGTTTCCGACATCGATCCCGTTTGCTGCAACAAACGACCATAGCCGCCGAGGTACCACGTAACCGAAGCGAAGAGCAGCAAAGACAGCAGACTCATCAGCATGTCGACGAGGGCACGCGGACGTCGCCCCAACCGCGTCAACAACAGATCGATGGCAACGTGTCCGCGATGCTGCTGGACGGAGCCGAGCGCGAGCGCAAGAGCGCCCGCTGACAGCCATCCAATGATCTCGTACGAACCGGCAACGGTAATGCCGACACGACGCAGCACCATGTCGGCCACGGCAAGGAACATGACGGCCGCCAACGCGATACTCGCGGCTGAGACCAACACGCGATTCACGAACGCACTGAGATGCTCTAATGCAAGCACAGATCGGTCGAGGACCGTCAGCCTGACCGACCACGGATCGACGCCGATCGTCATCACTTCTTCTCAAGTTGATCGCGCAATTCGTGCAGACGGTTCATGTACTGTTTTGCCGGCAGACCTTTCTCTGTCATCTGGGCGATCCACTCATCTTCGAGCGGTTTGAGCTTCGCGTCCCACCGCGCTCGCTCGCCGGCATCGAGCGAAACAATCTGGAGGCCTTCCTCCTTCCGCGACCATTCGAGCGTGTCCTTGATCACCTCATCGTCCAGAAGATGTCCGGTCCAGATCGCCATTTCGGGCGCAAGGTCCTCGATCGTCTTTTGTACGTCGGAAGGCAATCTATCCCAGCGCTTGCGATCCATGACGGCAGCGAAAGTGACCACCACGTTGGGATAATCCGTAACGTACTTGAGCAGACCAGCAAGCTTGAAGTCCTTCAGAACATCGCGTCCCGTCATCAATCCATCAATAACGGCAGTCTGCACTGCTTGAGGAACGTCTGGCATCGGCATCCCAACCGGTGCAGCACCTAAGGCCTTCAACACCGGGACGCCGGTACTCACCGCGCGGAGTTTCATCCCCTTCAGGTTTTCCGCGTTACGCACAGGTACCCGCGACATGATGTAGCTCGGCTCGCTCGTGAACATCGCGATGACCTTGAACTGCTCAAATTCCTTGG
The DNA here is from genome assembly GCA_964610955.1 of uncultured Klebsiella sp. Taxonomy (GTDB): domain Bacteria; phylum Pseudomonadota; class Gammaproteobacteria; order Pseudomonadales; family UBA5518; genus UBA5518. The sequence continues at coordinate 2,659 of CAZSYV010000141.1, forward strand.
GTTTGAACTCTTGTGTCAGTTCCCACAGAACACGACTGCTAACCGTAGCGCTCGAAAATCCAACCGGCAGCGATACGCCGGACGAGAGCGGAAAGCGTCCAGGATCGTACGAGGGTGCCCCCAAGCCGATATCGGCCACCCCCTTTGCGACGCCGTCGTACATCTCGCGCGCCCCGAGAAGCGTGCCGCTGGGGAACATTTTCACTTTGACCTTTCCCTTAGTTCGCTTCTCGACCTCCGCAACCCAGTGCGCCATCTGCTTGGCAGGAAAGGTGCCGGCCGGTGCAAAGAAAGCGTAGGTCAACTCCACCTCGGCAGCGATCGATACGCTCGGCGCACCTGCCGCCAGACCCAATGCCAAGAGCCCCGACGGAATTGAACCGAGAAACCGAACCAACAGATTCCGAAGATCCATTGCCGCCTCCGTGCGCCGGTCAGAGCCGGCGAAATGTTGTGAATGAAAGCTTCCTACGTTGAAGAGTCAGCCACCTACGACGACCCCGAGTCATGCGTGCGCATCCGCGAGGGTTTGGGCGAAGCATTGGCAGAGCGATCATCTGAGCTGGTGTCGCATGTATCACCGAATCGCGAATTGGCTTCCTCACCCGCACATCTGCCCCCAGTACTCGAACCAGCGTCTGATCGCCACGACCCGAGGCAGAAGCCGTATGCGGTAATCCCGCTCGTACGGATCTGTGGAGGGGGTATCGAGCGATTGGCATTCCTACTCCGATCTATTCAAAATTAGAAAAATGCCGGGGGCGCTCAATGCGCCGCTACGCACTCCCTTTCGTCCGCACCACTCATTTGATGACAAGTCCAATGTCCGTGCAGCACTCGGCAATCCGCTACTCGCCCCCATCCTCAAGTTGCCGTTCCTCGGACGTCTCGCTGGAACACCTCCGGCCCCTTATAGGCTCTTGGTCGCGGACGATGTGTATGGGATCATTACGCCTCATATTCACGGTGAGGTTGAAAACATCGAACCGGTTGTAGTGTCCCGCGACGTCGTGCATACGTTTTGGCAGAAGCGTTTCCGATGAATCGATCTCAGCAACAACAAACCCCTCTTCATCTCTTCCCAATGCATTACTGATCACCCTTCCGTTCGGATCAACGACCAGAGAAACTGCCCTTGCGCCAGAATCAAGGAGTGCAACCGATTCTCGGCCCAGCGATGCGAGGCCGTCCCTTGCGCTATCGTCAAATGGCGCGGATGCAACGACATTGAAAAGCTTGCCTTCGAAGGAGTGGCACGCAGCGCGAATCCGAATCGCCTCGGCGAGGTCGTATACCTCGCCTCCGTGATGAGCGGCTGGCACCACTGATAAATAGCTCGAGATGTGAACTTGCTCGCCCTGAGCGATCAAGGTGTAACGGGCCAGTGGGTTCGTGTTCTCCCCGCAGATCAAAACACCTACACGACCGACCCCGGTCTCGCAAACTCGCAGACCGAAGCCGTCACCGGCAGCGAATATAAGTTTCTCAGCGAGAGTGGGGACAAGCTTTCTGTGGTGACTCAACACCGACCCATCCGTATCGATAAGCACGTTCGAGTTCCATATCGACCCGCGATTCACGGGCGATATCTCACTGAATCCGATCGAAACGATTACACCGTGGCGCCGTGCTGCTTCACGAACGCGTTTGATCTCCACTCCCTCAACAGCGACAGCCTGCAAATAGAGGGACCGGTAGAGATCGTCTGACTCGCCCGGCGCCACAAGCATGCACCAATGAGGAAAACCTGAGATAAAAAGCTCCGAGAATGCAAGCAGTTGAATGCCCCGGGAGGCGGCCTCACCTATCAATGCGCACGCCTTTTCCACGGTACCGGCAGCGTCATTGAAAACGGGGGCAAAATGCGCGGCCGCTACTCGATGTGGTTTACCCATGGGCCCTCTGCTTATCGTCCGGGAGTGCTTCGCTACTCGGAGCGTCACCGATTGCACCCGCAACTCGCTTTACGACCGATCCGTCAGAAGGGCGAGCGTCCGATAGCGGCACTTTGCATGATTATGCATGGACCGTCGTGGAATGCAATAGTGATGGAAGATAGAGGTTCTAGTGCGCCGACACGTAAGTATCTAAACATGAGTACACTTGTGCTGTCTCCACCGGACGGACGGAGGTGTACCCATGCGACAGACACAGCTGCGCCTGAGCGACGAAGACCGAGTCGTCGTCGAGGAGGTTCGAAGCAAGGGGCTTCATCACAGCCGGGAAGTCAATCGGGCGCATGTGCTGGCCTGTCTGGATCGGGGTGTTCCCGAATCGCAGATCCTGGCCGTGCTCGGTGTGGGTCGCACGGCGCTGTGGCGCACGCGCGCGGCATACCTGCAAGGTGGCCTGGAGTTGGCGTTGTTCGATGTGGCACGCCCGGGCCGGCCGCTGAAGTACGACACGGACGTGCAGGCACGCGTGACGGCGCTGGCATGTTCGGCGCCCCCCGAAGGGCGAAAGCGCTGGACGATGCTCAAACTGGAACGTGCCGCCCGGCGCGAGCCCGGCTTGGGCAGTCTGAGCCGCGAGACGGTTCGCCGCATGCTAAAAAAAACGATCTCAAACCCTGGCGCCGGCTGATGTGGTGCATCGGCCAGATCACCGAGGAGTATCGACAGCGCATGTACGCTTTGCTCGCGCTGTACGCGCGGCCCCTCGATCCTCGCGAACCGGTCGTGTGCATCGACGAGAAGAGCCTGCAGTTGCTCGCCCACAGCCGCGCGCCGCTGCCGATTGCCCCCGGGATTGTGTGCAAGGAAGACTACGAGTACGTGCGCAAAGGCACGAGTAACCTGTTTGTCGCCGTCGAACCCAAGGCCGGCCGACGTACCGTCACCGTGACCGAGCAGCGTGGCAAGCGCGACTTCGTCGCTTTCGTCTGCTCGTTGCTCGGTGGCACCTATGCTGCGGCACGCCGAATCCACATCGTCCTGGACAACCTGAACACGCACTTTCGCAAGAGCTTCGAGGACGTGCTGGGCCAGCATGCAGCCGACAAGCTGCTGCGGCGCGTACGCTTTCACTACACTCCCAAGCACGCCAGTTGGTTGAACATGGCCGAGATCGAGATCGGCATCCTGAACCGCCAGTGTCTGGACCGGCGCCTTCCTGATCCTCGAACCCTCGAGCGCGAGGTCGATCATTGGCAGCGCGCGCGCAACGCCATCGGACAGACCATCGAGTGGAAGTTCACTCGACAGGATGCGGATCGGAAGCTCGGCCGGCATTACGTTCCGTTACTTGCGTGTTGATGTACTAGGGCGTGTTAACACTAATTGACCGGGTCACGCCGATGAGCGACACTGCTCG
>CAZSYV010000142.1:0-2781 GCA_964610955.1 uncultured Klebsiella sp.
ATCTACAACATCACCTTCTCGACCAGCAACTGACGGGATTGGAGGGTAGGTGACATGGCGAGAAAGCATACCCCAGCAAGTGAAGACCACGGCATCGACCTGGCGCCGATGCTGGACTTCACGATCAACCTGCTGATCTTCTTCATCATCATCATGTCGGCTGTCAAGGAGCCGGGGGTCACCGTGTTTCGACCGACTGCGGTCACGGCAGAGGAGCAACTGTCGGGAAACCTGCTGGTCGCGGTTCGCGAGAACGGTGACATCTGGATCGATCGCCGTCAGGTCGATCTGCGTGAGCTGCGCGGCATCATCGAGCGCCTGCACGTCGAGCGTCCCGATGACACGGTGGTGATCGTCCCGGACAGGGCTGCACACGCGGGTGTCGTGGCAAAGGTGATGGACGAGGTCCGTCTGGGTGGTATCAAGGACATGGCCATCGCTGCGGATACAGAAGCGCACAGCGGCTGAATCGGGAACTCGGGGAGAAGTCGTCTTGATCATCAGGTTACCAATCGCACTGCTCATCGGCGCACTGCTGTCGCTGACGATCTTCTGGGTGCTGTGGCACCTGATCAGTCAGCCCTACGGCGATGTCGAAGTCCGCCAGGCGACTCGCATCGAGTTCACGCGCATGCGCAAGGACACCGACGTGGCCAGCAAGCGCGAGGAGAAGATCGAGCGCGAGCGCCCACCGCCCACGCCGGAAGTGCCTAGGATGGCGATCAGTGCCGCGAGCAACGTCGACAGCAACGTTGCCACGCTGGCGCCGCGGGTCGATGCCAGCTCGGCGATGTCGAAGATGTCGCTCAGCGCGGGTTCCGACCGTGACACGATTCCGCTGGTACGCGTGCCCCCGGACTACCCGCCACGGGCATTGAGTCGCGGTCTGGAGGGCTGGGTCCAGGTGCAGTTCACCATCACCGGTACCGGTTCGGTGAAGGACGCGGTGGTGGTCAAGTCTTCGAGCAAGCTGTTCGAGGACGCGGCAATCAAGTCGATCCTGCGCTGGCGCTACAACCCGAAGATCGAAAACGGCGTGGCGGTTGAACGCGTGGGTGTCCAGACCATCATCCGCTTTACCCTGGAGAACTAGGCCATGCGACAGAGCGGATTCCTGCTTCGCTTGATCGTCACGTTGCTGGTGGCATTTGCACTGGCCGGCAACGTGTCCGCGCAGAAGAAAAAGGACGACAACGCGCCGCCGCCCGGCGGAATCGATGCCGCGACAGGCAAGATCCTCACCGAGGCGATCGAGGCGCTGAACAACGAGAAGTTCGCGGCGGCAAAGGCCGCAGTAGCCAAGCTGAGCCTGGACAAGCTGAGCCCGTATGAGCGCAGCCGGACCGAGCAGATCATGGCGTCGATCGAAAGTGCGGCCGAGAACTATCCGGGCGCGCAGAAACACCTCCAGGCGGCGATCGACGCCGGCGGCCTGAACGAGCAGGAGGTGCAGTCGACGCGCTACCAGATTGCGCAGATGTTCCTCGCCCAGGAGAAGTGGAAGGAAGGTGCCGCGGCGCTGGAGCAGTGGTTCCGTACCGCGAAGGATCCCAACGGTGCGGCGTACTATCTTCTTGCGGTCGCGTATTACCAGCAGAATGATTACAAACGCGCCATCGTGCCGGCGCAGAAGGCAGTCGATCTGACCGAAAAGCCGCAGGAGGGCTGGGTGCAGCTCGTTCTGGCGCTCTATCTGCAGCAGGATCAGTATGCCAACGCGGTGCCCCTGCTGAAGCGCTTGATCAACATGGCGCCGGACAAGAAGACCTATTGGCAGCAGCTTTCGTCGGTCTACGGGCAGATGGAGGATTATCAGAAATCGCTGGCGGTCGCACAGCTTGCCTACAACGGCGGCATCTTCAACGATGATTCCGATATCCGCCGGCTTGCCGATCTGCAGCTGTTCAACGATGCACCGTACCGCTGCGGGCTGACGCTCGAAGAGGCGGTGCAGAAGAAACTGGTCAAGGTGGACTTCAAGCTGTATGAGAAGCAGGCCAACTGCTGGATCGCTGCACGTGATTTCGCCAAGGCCATTGCTCCACTTCAGCGTGCTGCCGAGATGTCGAGCAATGGGGACCTCTTCGTGCGCCTTGGCGAGGTGCAGATCCAGCGCAACGAGTGGGCGAGTGCCGCGACGGCCTTGCAGAGCGGCCTGCGCAAGGGGGGGCTCAGGGACTCGGGGAACGCACAGTTGCTGCTCGGGATCGCACTGTTCAACCAGAAGAACTATGCGAGTGCGAAGGATGCCTTCTCGCGCGCACGCAATTTCGACAAACATCGCAAGATGGCTGACGGGTATCTGCAGCTGATCGCGGTACAGGCCGGCTGAGACGAGGAAGTGATGTCAAACTCTAGGCTCGACAGGCGGTTCGGAAACAGGTTGCGGTGTGCACTGCCGCTCGCGTTGGCGCTGACCATGGGAGGCGCTGCGGCCAGCGTGACCCTGGCGGACGAGAACTCGGCGAACCAGTACCTGCGCCTGCTCGCGGATGCCGAAAGCATCGCCGAGTACAACACGGTGATCGAGCGTCAGATCGGTGCGCAGGGCGGTGAGCTGCAGAACCTCGAAGCCCAGATCGCCACGCTCGATCAGACGGCAGCGGATGTACCGGGCTTGCTGCAACGGATGTTCGAGCAACTCGAGCAGTTCGTCGCGGCGGATCTGCCCTTCATCGATCCGATTTCGGATCGCAACGCCCGCATCGAGCGGATCCGCCAGCTGATGGAGAGCGAAACCGCTTCTCAGGGGGAGCGTTTCCGCCGGCTGATGGAGGCCTA
>CAZSYV010000142.1:2881-4350 GCA_964610955.1 uncultured Klebsiella sp.
GATGTCGTCGATGTTCCAGTACCTGCGCCGAAGGAGGTGGGCTCGTGATGACTGCTCGTGGTTTGCTCATCGCGCTGACCATGGTCTGCCTGGTGCTGCCGGTGCGGGAATCGTTTGCTGCGGTGTCGATGGGAGATCTGCAGCGCCAGGCCCAGCAGATGCGTGATCGGGAAGGGAAGCTCTGGCGCGAGCGCGAGGCTCAGCAGCGCGAAGAACTGCAGAAGCAGGTCGCTGCGGCCGAGCAGGCCTCGGCGCGGCGCGCTCGTGCGGAGGCGCGCAGCAAGGCGCTCGACAGCGAGTGGAACGCCAACGATCAGCGCATTGCGGATATGCAGGCGCTGCTGCATCAATATCAGGGAAACCTGGGGGAGCTTTTTGGCGTCACGCGGCAGGTCGCGGGTGATTCCGCCTCGGTCCTGAACCAGTCTCTGCTGTCGGTGCAGTTCAGGGACCCGGGTGCAGAGGAAAGTCGCGAAGACCTGATGCGTCGCATTGCGGCGGCCAAGACCCTGCCGTCCTTCGACGAGCTGAACCGGATGTGGTTCGAGCTGCAGCGTGAAATGACCGAGAGTGGCAAGGTGGTGCGATTCACCGGTCCCGTCCTCAGGCATGGAACCGAGGAACCGGTGGAGGCGGAGATCGTTCGTGTCGGCCCGTTCACTGCAGTATCCGGTGGCAAGTACCTGACCTATGACCTGGTGAGCGGTGTGATGAAGGAACTCTATCCGCAGATCGGCAGTGCCAGGGCGGCAATCGCCGCGGCACTCGAGAAGGCGACCAGCGGGCATGTCAGGGCGGTGGTCGACCCGGCGCGTGGCCCCTTGCTGCAGCTGGCTTCCGAGCGTCCCGACCTGATGGAGCGCATCAAGAACGGGGAAGTGGTCGGTTATGTGATCATCTTCGTCGGTATCCTTGGCGTGCTGCTGTCGATCTACCAATACGGCTACCTGATCGTGGCGCGCTCCTCGGTTGCCACCCAGTTGCGCAACTTGGCGAAGCCGACGCCGAACAACGCTCTGGGTCGGGTTCTGCTCGCCTTCCAGGGCGAGGGCAAGGCCGTGGCAAACGCGGATGTGGCCGAGTTGGTGATGTCCGAGGCGGTCCTGCGCGAGCTTCCGCGGCTGCTGCGCTTCCAGTCGTTCCTGCGGCTGTGTATCGCTGCTGGTCCGCTGCTCGGCCTGGTGGGTACGGTGGTGGGCATGATCATCACCTTCCATGCAATCACCGCAACGGGTTCGAGCGACCCCCGCCTGATGGCGCAGGGTATCGGTCAGGCGATGATTGCCACCGTGCTTGGTCTGGGCATTGCAATCCCGCTGCTGTTTCTCAACTCGGGACTTACGGCACTGTCGAACGGGGTGACCCAGATTCTCGACGAACAGGCACAGTCGGTGCTCGCAGAAGAGCTGAAGAAGCACGCCTAGGCATGCGGTGAACCATGATGGCAAGGGACCAGTCGATGTGCCGAG
>CAZSYV010000142.1:4450-5953 GCA_964610955.1 uncultured Klebsiella sp.
GATGAAATCCTGCTGTTGCGTCTGAACCGCCCCGAGCGCCTGAACGCGCTCAACGAGGAATTGATTGCCGAGCTGAGCGCGACCATGCACGCGCTCAACCGTGATCGCAAGGTCCGGGTCGTGGTGATCACCGGCGAGGGCGGCGGTTTCTGTGCCGGTGCCGACCTCAAGGCGGTATCGGGACCGGGGACGATCCCGGGGACCGAGGGCATGACGCAGCTCGGTTTCGTGTACAAGTATCAGGAATATCTGGCAGATATGGTCCTGGCGATCCACGAGTGCGACAAGCCGGTGATCGCCGCCGTGAATGGGCCGGCGGTGGGCGGGGGTCTGGCCATCGCTCTGGCGAGCGATGTGCGCATTGCAAGCGAAAAGGCACGTTTTGGCGCCGTGTTCATCAAGACCGGACTGTCGTCGTGCGATGTCGGTACCAGCTGGTTTCTGCCGCGCCTGGTAGGCGCCTCGGTTGCGGCCGAGCTGATGCTCACCGGGCGAGTGTTCGATGCCGCGGAGGCGGCCCGGATCGGCCTGGTCACGCGCGTCGTCGCACCTGAAATGCTGCTCGAGAGCGCACTCGACACGGCGCGCGCCATTCGCGAGAACAGCGAATACGGGGTGTGGATGACGAAGAAGGGGCTGTGGGCAAATGTGGATGCACCGAGCCTTCGACATGCGATGGAAATCGAGAACCGTACTCAGGTGCTCGGCTGTTTCACCGGCTGCATGGAAGAGTCGATGCGAGCGTTCCAGGAGGGGCGCCCCCCGCGCTGGGGGCGCCTGTGACCCTAAAGGCTTCTCACCATAGATAGCCGATGCTGACGATGTAACCCGAATCGGTACGCTTGAAACCGGGTGCCGGGCGGTTCTGCCAGTCGATGTTGTACTGGATCGTTGCGTTCAGGTTTTCGACCAGCGGGAAGCGCAGCCCGGTCTGCATGCGAAGCAGGGAATCGGCTGTGTCGTCGACGCTCACGAGTCCTTCGTGTGTGTGGAAGAACTGCGTCCCACCGCCGAACAGGAACTGCGTGTAGCGCACCGCCCAGCGTGCCGCGGCATAGTCATCGTCGCTGGCAATGTCGTAATCCTCGTTCACATAGGTCAGACCGCCTTCGAGCGAGAGGTTGCGATCCGGTGTTTCCCAGAACTGATAACCCGCACCGCCACCGATCGTCGTACGCAGGTTGAGGTCCTTGAAATCGTCCTGCTCGACATCGGTGTTTGCATAGGCGTACCACTTCTGACTGAGGAAGTGATCGTACTTGAAGTATGCGCGGTTGCCGCGTGCCGTGTTCTTGCCGTCTTCCTTGCGGTTGTTGCCGATCGCACCGATGGTGAACCGGTTCTTGACGCTGCGGATCACGGTTTCGGCATCGTAGTACAGCTGGTCGTTGTCGGTGTTGCCCCGGTTTGCGCTCAGGCCGAGATTGGCGTGTCCACTGACGGCGACACCTTCGCCGCTCACTTCCGGCGGCGGGTTGATGTACTCGATGTCCGCCAGGGCAA
>CAZSYV010000143.1:0-5950 GCA_964610955.1 uncultured Klebsiella sp.
CCGACGATCCCAGACCAAAGGCCGACAAGGAGTACGTGCTGGTGCAGGGCGAGTGGTACACCCAGCAGATCGCGGGCACGCTGATGGGCCCGGACTTCGGCAAGATGCAGCGCATCCAGCCCGACATCGTCGCCTTCAACGGCATCGCCTTCCAGTACCAGGACCATCCCCTGACGGCGCGCCCGAACGAGCGCGTGCGCCTCTACATGGTCAACGCCGGCCCCAGCCTGTGGAGCGCCTTCCACGTGATCGGCGCGATCTTCGACAAGGTCTACCCCGACGGTAACCCGGCCCATGCGCTGAGCGGCGTGTCCACCTACAGCGTCGGCCCGGGCGAGGGCATCGTGTTCGACCTGGTGATCCCCGACCCCGGCAACTACGTCTTCGTCGACCACTCGTTTGCCCACCTGGACAAGGGCGCGGCCGGCGTGCTGCAGATCGGCGAGCCGGGGCAGGACTTCGGCAAGCCTGCGATTGCCAGGGCCGAAGGCCACCACGCCGCCGTGCCCGCCGTGGCATCGGCCGCTACGGGTCCGTACCGCTTCGACGCCGAGCGCGGCGCCCAGCTGTACGCGAACACCTGTGCGGCCTGCCACCAGGCAAACGGCGCGGGCCTGGCAGGCGCCTTCCCGCCGCTGGCCGGAAATCCGGCGGTGCTCGACAACGACCCGACCGAACACATCCGCTCCATCCTGCATGGCGTGAGCGGCAAGACGATCGACGGCGTGAGCTACCCCAGCCCGATGCCACCCTTCGGCGGCGCACTCTCGGACGCCGACGTCGCCGACATCGTCAATCACGAGCGCTCCAGCTGGGGCAACCAGGCGAGCCAGGTGACTGCCGACCAGGTCAAGACACGGCGCTGAGCCGCGCTGGCGCGTCGACGAACCACGAACCGGGTGGTCGGCTCAGTAGTGCGGCGGCGGGTCCTGGGCGACGGTGCCCCGCATCGGCTGCTCGCTCAATGCCTCGACACGATCGAGCAGTGCCCGCAGCTGCCCTTTGAGCGCATCGATATCCTGTTGCTGGCGATAGAGCAGTTCACCCAGCTCGTCACCCAGACGCTCGAGGTAGGCGAGCTTGATCTCCAGGTGTTCCGTGTCGGGGAGCGTGCTCACGTGCCATCGCCCCCGACCGCCGGCGGCATCGAAACCCGTCTGCACAGATTCATTGCGCCTGCTCCTGTCCGAGTGCGAACGTGGTCCACCACGAAGCATAAGGGATGCTCCGTATCCGTGCGAGACGAGTTCCCCATGCCCACGCAAAAACACACGGTTGTCATCATCGGAGGCGGTACCGCCGGCATCAGCGTCGCTGCCCGATCGCCCTGTTACAGGCTGTCGCCAAAGTCCTCGCGAAACCGCGCCACCAGACGCTGCTGCCAGTCCGACACGGGGGCAAGGCGGCCGTAGAAGAAGCGCAGGATCTCGGGCTCCTCGGTGAACTCCAGCCCGCCGATCAGCTCACGGTTGGCATGGAGCCACTCGAGGCGATCGATCGCGTACTTGACCTGCGACAGGGTGAACACCCGCCGCGGCATCGCCAGGCGCACCAGCTCCATGTTGGCGAAGATCTCGGTGCCATCGGGTTCGCGCTGCTCCGAGAGCGTGCCGCGCTCCATGCCACGGATGCCGCCCGCGATGTAAAGCGCCGAGGCCAGGGCACCCGCCGGGTACTGCGACTGCGGGATATGGTCGACGAAGCGCATGGCATCGACATGGCAGCCCAGTCCGCCCGCCGGCGTGATCACCGGAATGCCACGCTCGAGCAGCTGATCGACCATGTAGGCGATGAACTGCGGCCCCTGATCGATGACATCTTCGTCCATCGTCTCGCCAAGACCGACGGTGAGTGCCTCGATCTCGCGCACCGACATGCCCCCGTAGGTGAGGAACCCTTCATAGAGCGGCACCAGCCCGCGCATGCGCCGATACAGCGCCTCGCTGCGCATGCACATGCCGCCACCGCGCGCCGAGCCGAGCTTGCGTGCGGAGAAATAGATCACATCGCTCAGATCCGCCATGCGTCGGGTGATCTGGCGGATGCTCAGGTCCTTGCACGCCGCCTCGCGCTCCTTGATGAAGTGCAGGTTGTCGCCAAGCAGGCTGGCGTCGAGCACCAGCAGCAGATCGAACTCGTCACAGACCTGGCGCACCTCGGCAAGGTTCTCGACCGAGAATGGCTGCCCGCCGATCAGGTTGGTGCCGGCCTCCATGCGCACGAAGGCGATGTTGTCGGCACCGTGGCGCGCGACCGTCGCCCGCAGTCGGGCGATGTCCATATTGCCCTTGAAGGGGTGCGTGCTGGTGACCTCGAGTCCGGCATCGGTGACCAGTTCCTCGATTGTGCCGCCGTTCAGCGTGATGTGTGCCTTGGTGGTGGTGAAGTGGTAGTTCATCGGCACCACCGAACCGGGCTTGACCAGCACCTGCGCGAGGATGTTCTCGCAGGCCCGTCCCTGGTGGGCCGGCAGGATGAAGGACATGCCGAAAATTTCCTGCAGCTTCTCTTCCAGCCGGGTGTAGGTTGCGCTGCCGGCGTAGCTGTCGTCGGCAAGCATCATCGCAGCAAGCTGCTGGTCACTCATCGCGTTGACGCCGCTGTCGGTGAGCATGTCCATGAAGACGTCGGCATTGCGCAGCAGGAAGGTGTTGTTGCCGGCTTCGGTGATCGCCTCGAGGCGGCGCTCGATCGGCGGCAGGTTCAGCTTCTGGACGATGCGCACCTTGTGCATCTCGAGTGGAATCGTCTCGCCACCGAAGAACGTCACTTTCGCCATGAGGGTTTGTCTCCTGTCCCGTCGTCCCGAAATGAAGCGCGCAATCGAATCACGTCACCCGGTCAGGCGGGTTGACCTGGCGCAATGTATCGGCAGGTGCCTGCAATGAAAAAGGCCGCACGTCCGGGCACGATGACTGCCGGACGCGCGGCCAGGCCGATACCGCGCAGAGACCGCGGCGCGACCACGAAACGCGGAAATGCCGCTGCTTCCCGGCAGATGCCGGAATCAGCGTTCGCCTGCGCTCAGAGCTTGCCGATCTTCACGCGCCACACGCTCGGGCCCGACTCGAGGTAGTCCCAGGTGAATTTCCCCTTGTGCTCGGCATCGAACTGGTAATACAGCGGCTTGGGGTCGTGGTCGTTGATCAGCACGAAGCTCTGGCCGGTGCCCAGATTCTGCCACTTGCCGAAGATCGTGCTGTGCCGCTGCATCGGCACGAGTTGACGTACATCGAGGTTCTCACTTTCGCTCATCATGACGCTCCTTCTTCCGTCACGGGGTGGATGGTCGAGCTCTGCGCCGCCTGCTCGGTCTGCACCTTGCTGGTGTTGCGGCGCCGGGGGCTCGTGAGGTTGTGCATGACGCCGTTCAGCCGTTCGGCTTCCCGTTCGTGGTCGTGCCGCAGCAGCGACCAGCCCTGGGCAGCCAGACGGCATGCAGCGTCGATCTCGCCCGCATCACCCATGCGCAGCAGCGCCTGGATGAAGAGACGATTGAGGGATGCCAGCGTTTCGGGGTTTTCCATCGTTACACTGCCATCAGTCAATGCCGAAATGCGCCTTGGCCACCGGGCTCATCGCCTGTGGGCTCCAGCGCGGTTCCCACACCAGGTCGATGTCGACGGTATCGACGCCCGGTTCCTCGACCAGGCGCTGACGCACACCGCCTTGGATCATGTCCGATGCCGGACAGCCGGGCGTGGTCAGCGTCATCGTCACCAGCGCCGTGGAGCCCTCGATCTCGACCTGGTAGACCAGGCCCAGGTCGACGATGTTGTAGCCAAGCTCCGGGTCGAAGACATCCTTCAGGCACTCGAGCAGCACATCGGGTGCGGGCGCGCTCATGGGGCGCCCTCCTGCGATGCCGCACGCCGGATGCGCACGCGGTACTCGCTCGGTCCACGCTTCTCGCAGTGGAAGTGGTGTCCGCGCGCCTCGAGTTCGGGATAGAGCAGCAGCGGGTCGCGGTCGTAGCAACCCTCCATGACCTCGCCGACATTCATGCCCTCGATCGTCTCGAGCGTGATCACCATCGGATCGGGCGGCATCATGCCGCGCAGGTCGAGCGCGTGCACCGGCGCGGGCCAGGCGCCTATGTCATCGACGGCACCCGCACCCGGGGCGGCAGTGCTCGCACCCGCAGTGCCCACCGGCCTGAAGATGATTTCCCAGTCACCGCCGTCGAGTTCGCGCTCGCAGTGCGAGTAACCCTTGCCCTCCATGACGGAGAACAGCGGTACCGGCTTGAAGCTCACCAGCAGGCGCAGGCCCTGCCCGGGCTCGAGCGAAGACGTCGCCTTCATGATTTCGGCGAAGGGCTCGCCGCCCGCCTCGAGGATCGGGCGCACATCGAGCGTGCTGAGTGATTCGCTCATGTCGTACTCCTTTGCGAAGGGGAAACCGCAGGCGCTGGCCTGGCGCCGGTCATGGGCATGCCGGGAACCTTGATCGGCGCAGGCTTCAGGTCTGGATCGGGATGACGGGAGCGCCACAGCTCGACGACGATCAGCAGCGTTGCCAGCAGCTGCAGCGCCAGACTCGCGCGCCACCAGGCGAGCTGCCCGAGCGCGATGAGTCCCGAGGCCAGCAGCGTCGTCGCGAAATAGAGCACGAACCCGGGTATGGCGCGGCGTTCGTTCACCAGGTCCTGCACCCGTGGCACAGGCCCCTTGCCGAGCTTCGGCCCGAACATCTCCAGCCAGGTCAGGAACGGAATGATCTTGTAGAGCTGGCTCAGGCCCAGCCCACTCAGGCCGCCGAAGAGGAACAGGTAGACGATCGCACCGGCGAAGCGCTCGAGTTCACCGAACGCCGCAGCAACCAGTGCAGCCAGCAGTGCGAGGGCGAACAGTGTCAGTGCCGCAGCCGCCGTGATGCTGTTCAGCTCCAGGTGGCGACGGCTGCGCGTGCGGTAGAAACGTACGATATCGATCAGGTAGAACACGACGCCGAGGCCCGCGAGCGCAGCGCCCAGCGAAACGCCCCAGCCAACGGCAAGTCCCGTCCAGATGCCGAACAGTCCGGCAGCGATCAGCAGCACCAGCCCACCGACGGTCAGGATCAGCGCTGCCCAGGTCGTGCGGTGTGGCTCGTCGGGGGCGAGCATGAACATCGACAGCAGCCGATAGCTGACTCCCATGACCGTCAGCGTGAACCAGCCTCCCAGCCCCGCCGCAAGGTGCAGGCTCAGGCCACCTGCGACCAGCTTCACCAGGAAGGCTGGCGGCTGCGCCAGTGCAAAGGCCAGTGCGAAACCGAAACCAAGCAGGCCGGTCAGCAGCAGGAAACCCAGGCTGAAGGCAACGAAGGTCGCCGGCAGGGGCAGCGGGCGCACCCGCCACAGCGTCACCCAGATATCGACCGCACCGAGCACGAAGCCGCAGAGCACCAGAAAACCACCAACTGGCAACCCGAGGATCACCGCACCGGTCAGCACGCCACCGAGTGCCAGGAAGCCACCGAGCATCGCGAGCAGGCCGGCAACGATCGCGACCAGTGAATACAGCGGCAGGCGCTGGCTGTAGAGCTGCGTGTTGGTGATGACCGGAACGAACTGATGGAGCGCCCCGAGCATCAGCAGGCTGAGCCAGCCGATGGTGATGAGGTGCACGCCGATCAGCGTGGCGGGCGCGCGCAGGCCAGCGATCGGGTCGGAGAAGCCGAAAACGAACAGCAGCTGGGCAAGCAGCAGCGCGGTGATCGCGAGTGCAAAATGCGCCATCGTCCAACGTGACACTCCGGAGCGGATCATCATCGCGGCAGTCTCGACGCTGGGTCACACGGTTTCATATCGATCCCTTAAAGATGCACGTCAAGTGCACCTTTAAGAGTCTACAACAGCCGCCCGTGTTGAGCGAGCATTAAATTGCAGTGCCCGCTGCCGCTTGCGGGCAAGCACTGCCGAGCCCCCACACGCAGGGTGCGGGGGCCTTGCTCACTGCTCGTAGAC
>CAZSYV010000144.1:0-5930 GCA_964610955.1 uncultured Klebsiella sp.
GGTAAGCGGCATCCAAGATGAAATCGGTGAGCGATTTGTGCGCAACATCGGCGGCACGACGCAGAACAGCTTCCTGTTGAGGGGTCGCGCGCAGCCCGAGGCGGGCCGAGCGGGCGGTTGTGGCGACGGACATGGCAGACAGCCTCAAGATGTACAACAGGCGTTATGTTAGTACAAATGACGCAAACTATCTTCTGGAGGCAGTCAGATCCAGACGTAGCGTCGCGATCGAGTCGGACAGATGACGTTGCCGGCGCAGGGGAATCGCGCGGCCGGTAGCCTTCGGGTAAGGCAGGGATTTCGCCGAATATCGGGTGCTGCACATCGACACGACTGCCCGCCCTCGTGAGCGAAGGTTTCGACGGCAACCCCCGGGCGTTCCTTGCGTACGAACACGGGAGCCGGGACGGCCGCGAATATCAACGACGCGCCATCCGCGCGCTTTACCTGCCAAGGTAAACGGCAATACCGACGCCGGCCTGCCAGGTGTCGGCGTCGCCGCCCAGGCGATGGCGGGCGCTGAGGTCGAACTGCACGCGTGGTGTCGCCTGCCAGGTCAGACCGCCACCACCCATGCTGCCGTGACCGCCTCCACCGAGGTGTTGCAACCCCAGTTCGACGTACGCGCCCAGCACGTTCGTCAGTGTCCAGCCGGCATTGACGGCAACGAGCTGGCTGTCGGTGTCGCCATGCAGCGTTTCGAGGTAGAGACCGAGCGCATGGGTCATACTGCGCTGCCAGTTGATGCTGGTCGCGAGCAGGTACTGGCTCCGCTCGGCGCGAAATGGCCGCGCGCCATCGGCAAGCTCGACACTGCCGAATACGCCCCAACTGAGGCTGCCCGTGGCCGGGGGCGCAAACTTCACGCCAAGCGAGGTGTCGGCGCGACCGTCCACCGGCTCGCCCGGTCCGTCGAGCCGATTCCAGCCCGTGCCGAGCTGCAGCTCCAGCGAATGGCCGATACCCACCCTGAAAAGGCTGTCTGCGTTATACAGGGAGACGCCATCGGCGCGGCTCCAGTCGGGCAGTCCCTGCTCTATGGTGACATCAGCGCGTCGAAGCACGGCAGGGGCAAACCCGAGACCGGGGCGATCGTAGCCGGGGTTGTCTGCAGGCTGCGCCGACGTCGGCACGCTGAACATCGCCACAAGACATGACATGAGCGCCAGTCGGCGCACCGGGATGTATCGATATGCCCCGACCCGCGCGCCTGCACCGGCATCGACGATGGCCTTTTCCACCGCCGCCACCAGTCCCTGCATGGTGGACGGAATTGGTCCAGCCACTTCGAGGCGAAACGCCAGCGTGCCGTCGATGCTGCCGGCAATCACCGGTTTCGCCACTCTGAGCGGAAACCCGATCGGACGGCTCAGGGCAAAACCCGCCCTGTCGAAGGCCAGTCCGGCCCGGCGTCTGAGCGTGATGAGCTCCGAAGCACCGTTCACCACGGTTTCCACGTAGCGCGCCGATCCGGGGTTCAGATCCAGGCCCTGGTGCGTCTCGCACTCCGCAAGCGTCAGCCCATCGGGCTGCAGCTGCGAGACCACGAGGTTGAACTGGCTGTCGGGGTTGGGCACCCCGATCCGGTTGATGCCAAGACGCAGCCCGTTGCCCCAGCCGCCCGGACTCGTGGCCGTCACGTCCAGCACCGCCGTGGAGACGACACTCTGCAGCGTCCACGTTGCCGCAGTGCAGTCGGCGCTCACACGCACGATGATGGCCTGCGTGCCGCCGTTGGCGAAGAACTGTCGCACGGCGTACGACACGGCGCTGTCGCGGTCGAGCCCGCCGTATTCGCGCTCGAAATCGCCAAAGCTGGTGATGTGTGTCGCCCGGTCAGGCACGCCCCTGCAGGTATGACCAACGAAAGCGGTGACCGATGTGGCGACCCCGGTGATGGTGGGCACGCCGCTGGTGGATTCTGCGATGTAGACGCCTGGATGGCCGGGTATGTCTGGCATGGATCCTCCGGTAGCTGGGCAGGCAGTCTGTCCCTCGCGTGATCAGTCATTCGGCTTATCTGACCGTCCGCACCTCGATGACCTCGCCGGTGTCGAGTCTTTTCACATAATCGACCGCTGCGCCGTTCCAGTGATAGGCGTAATGCGCACCCTGCACCGGAATCGGGATCACGTCGGGCCAGAAGATGCCGACGCACAGCCCGCCCGCATAGCGCACGCTGGGCCAGCTGAGGCCGTCCGAGCCCGCAGCCCGACGTGCGGCTCCGAACAGCTGCGAGGAGCGGTAATCGTCGGGGTCGAGCAGTTCGGCCTGTCCGCTGACGTCATCGAGCACCGTATCCACCGCGCCGACCAGCTCGCGAAACTGTGCGGTCCAGCCGGGTTCCTCGGCGGTTGCACGCATGAAGCGGCTGTGGTGGTGGATGGTCTCGGCAATTGCCACCTCGCTGCGGCTGCCGGCGTAATAAATCCCGTAGCTGCCGTCCGAAAACCGCCCCGGCCGGCGCGGCGAGCAGTGAACGAAGGGCGCCATCACCCAGCTGGCTCCCGGCCCGGCGACGCGACGCGCGGCGGGGACCCTGGACAGATCACCGATGCTCTGGCGGATGCGCGGGTTGAACTTGGCCTCGGCCGAGGCCAGCGCCTCCCAGTCGGCGGGGTCGGCGATGTCCTCGAACAGATCGATGGGCGGATGGAGCGAACGGATGATGCGATGCGTACGCGGCCAGGTGACGCGTCGGGCTGGCACGCTCACCACGCGCTGCGCTCGGCGTCGAGATACGAGCGGATGTCGATCAGATCGGTGATCTCGCCGCGCAGCATCACCTCGAGTGCGCTTTGACCGGCAAGTTCGGCACTGGGCTTGCGGATCCAGACATAACCGCGTGCGGGATCCCCGAAGAGATGCCGCAAGGCCTTGTGGATACCCATCAGGAGCGCCATGCGTGCGCGCAGATCACGGTCGATGCGTCCGATCTCGCTCCGCTTCCAGCGTGCCCAGGTGCGCGGCGCCATATCACCCAGCAGCGTGCGCGCCTCGGCATCGCTGATCTGCCAGCGGTGAAACAGGTTGACGGTGGCACGCGCCAGCGCAGCCGCCTCCTCGTCCGTGATGACGGACAGCCCCGGGCTGGCGGTGGTCGGTTCAAGTGCTGCAAATTGCATGACATATGTCTGTTTGGCATCAACATGGCCAATATACGCCATGAGGCAAAAGTTATCATGGGAAGCAAGCGGAAAACTCTGCGAAATGCGCTGATTGCCGGCAAACGCAGTGAGCGCGCCACGTATGGCCATGAGTCGTTCGTTGCAGAGCTGGACTCGGAACGGCAGTGAGGTACTTCGGGCTCACCAGGTTGGCACGGACCGATCCAAGGTCGATCGCATGGCTTACGCAGAGTCGATGGGGCGTGTGGGGCGTTGACAGGCGCGCTCACCCACCACGCTGCTCCAGCGCAAGCAGCCATTCCTTGCGTGAGATGCCACCGCCGTAGCCGGTGAGGCTGCCGTCACTGCCGATCACGCGGTGGCAGGGTACGACGATCGAGACCTTGTTGCTCCCGTTTGCCGAAGCGACCGCGCGCACCGCCGTCGGGCGGCCGATGTCTGCTGCCTGTTCGGCGTAGCTGCGCGTCTGGCCGTACGGGATCCTGAGCAGTGCCTGCCACACCTGCTTCTGGAAGGCCGTGCCGACGAGGTCGAGCGCCACACTGAAGCGCTCGAGGGTGCCGTCGAAATACGCGGCAAGCTCCTGGCCGAGCCGGCGCGTGCGCGCGTCCTCGCCTGGCGCGGGCGCGCAACCGGCGTGTTCGTACACCTGACGCAGCTCGCGATCGAGGCCCTTCGTGCGCTCGCTGAATTCGAGCAGGCACAGGCCCCGATCGGAGAACAACGCAGTCATCTCGCCAAGCGGCGTCGGATAGACATGAAGTGTCAACGGCATGACGGGTACACTCGCGGGGTTTCGTCAAAAGGAGTACTCTCGACTCTCCAATCACTCGCAGCGTCCGTCATGCAGCGCCGAGCCAGGTGACCACGCAGTCCTTTGCCAGGCTCCCGGGTCACACGCCATACGCGGACATCTCCAGGGAGGAACTTCGTCATGATACACAAACCATCCCTATCAACCGTCGCCTGCCTGACGGCAGCCGCCCTGACGTTTGGCGCTGGGGCGAGCGCGCAGGCCGAGCGTTACAGCGCGCAGATCACGCCGATGAACGCAACGGTCACCGGCTCCGAAACCAGGGGAGAGGCACTGCTCACGGTCGAGGGTGACCAGCTCACGATCGACATCAAGGTGAGCGGTGCACCCGCGAACACCGTGCACTGGCAGCATTTTCACGGGCTGCTCACCGACGCCGCAGCCAGTTGTCCGGACGCATCGGCCGATGCCAACGATGACGGGATCGTCGACCTGATCGAGACCGGGGCGGCTGCCGGCACGACGATGGTGCCCTTCGACAAGGCACCGGCGGCGATGGACGTCGCGCACGGCACCTACCCGACGGCCGGTGCCGACGGCAGCTACCACTACCGGCAGACGGTCTCGCTGAAGGAGCTCTCGGGTGCATTTGCCAAGGCGTTCGAGGGTCAGCAGCTCGATCTCGACCGGCGCGTGATCTTCATCCACGGCATACCCGAGGCCACTACGCTGCCGGCAACCGTGAAGTCGCTCGGGCCGATTCCGGCCGCCGTTACGCTGCCGATCGCCTGCGGGAAGATCGAGCGCCAGGAGTAAGGGCGCACGCGACCGGATCCTCGACGTCCCGTGAGGATCCGGTCAGGACTTGCGCTCAGCCGATCTCCTGCAGCGTCGCCAGACCTTCCGCGTATTCCCAGTAGCCGCGCAGCGACTTCAGCTTGCCGTGCGGGTCGACGGCGTAGGTAAAGACGCCGTCGACGATCTGCCGGTAGCGCTTGCCCTCGTGCGTCAGCTCGATGGTCAGGCGCACCACGTTCGCGCACTCGTTGCCGCCGGCGGTGAAGGTGTTGCGGATATCGATGTCGATCGTCGAGTTGGCGATGTTGCGGTCCCAGAACGCCTCGCGTGCAGCCGGCGTGGCGTAGCCCCTGCCTTCGGGGTCGAGAGCGGACTTGCCGATCGGATCCTCGATGATGCCGTCCTCGGCAAACATGTCGAGCCAGGCCTGGCGGTCGTGGCTGCGCACATGTTCGCGTGACTGCAGCGAGACCTGGTAAGCACGGTTGTTCTTGTCCATCCGAAGGTCCTCCAGCGAAGGTCGATGTGGTTCCGGCCCCGCAGCGATCCGGGGCGATGAATCTGTTCCTGCAATTGTGGTGTCTCGAAGTTGCCTTTTGATCCCGAGGCGATCACCATTCGCACTCTCCAATCACGAGTGGACGATACACCATGGCCTGTGACCATTCCGACCCTTCCGCGATCTACCCTTTCGATGCACGCGGGGTCGCCAAGCGCTTTCGCCATGCGGCGATCTTCGGCGCGCTCGATTCGCTGACGCCGGGCGAGACGATGCGCTTCTGCAATGATCACGACCCGATCCCGCTGTTGCACCAGATCGATCAGCGCTACGGTCCACACGTCGAGATCCAGTACCGCCAGCGCGTACCGGGTGAGATCGTCATCGACTTCATGCGCAAGTGAAGTGCGCTTGTGACCGGGCATCCCTCAGGGTGCCCGGTCACTCTCCTCGCTCACGTCCTCCCTGCCGACGCCAAGATAGCGGCGCACATTGTTCACAACACCCTTGCTCACCTGCCTCAGGCGTGGCCGCTCGGCGTCGTCCCACGGAATCACGCGACATGCTTCCATCGCACCCAGGCCAAGCCGTGCCGTCAGGATGCCGGCCCCGATTCCCTGCGCCGCTGCGGTCGAAAGCTTCGCCATCGCACCTGCACCCATGACCTGCGTGCCGATTTCGGCGGCGATTTCCGAGGCGCCGGCAAGCGCCATGTTGCGCAGGATCACGCGCAGCAGCCGGATGCGCCCCC
>CAZSYV010000145.1:0-4697 GCA_964610955.1 uncultured Klebsiella sp.
CACCGAGGACGATCGGCAGGCTATCCAAGCCACTTGCCGTTGCTTTGCAGGGTGATCGAGCGGCAGGTCGCGGTCAGCTTCCGGGCATACCTGTCGATGTCCTCCATGCCCAGCGGCTCTGCGAAGCCGGTCAGGTAGATCACGTAACCGACATCACCGTGCGGACCGAAGATCGGCGCCGACAGCATGCGAACCGGATAGCGCTCCCCCTCCCCGGGATGCACGAGGTAGTGGTCCTCGATGTCGAATTTGTCGATGAGACTGGTCAGCCGGCTTCGGTCGGTCGGCGATGAACTCGAGAACGACACTTCCCGCACCGCTTCACCGAGCTGGATCGGCAATGCCGTCTCCAGGTACACCGCATAGCCCTGCCTGCGAATGACGGCGAGCAGTTCGTGGTAGCGGGCACGCTCGGCCTTCGTCACCTTGTGTGGAGTCTTCTTCAGCCACTCTTCCACCTGCTCCTCGCTCGACCACGCCATGAACAGGGCGCCCAGCGGCGGCACCAGGGGAACGTGCTGGCCGACGCCCATGCTCGGTGCCGTCGAGCGGTAGCGCCCATAGCGCGCCAGGCCGACCATGTCCTTGCCCATGCGCGCGGTAACCATCGCGTCGAGGTTGCACTCTTCGGAAAGCTTTGCCGCCTCCTCCCTGGCGATGCCGATGGCAGGGTGACGCTCCAGCGCCGCCTGCCCGGCCGCAACCAGCGCTGGCCCCAGCGAGTAGGTCTTGTGGGTCGGATGCCTGACGAGATAGCCATTCTCGGTCAGTGTGTTGAGGATGGCGTGGCACGAGGCGATGTTCACCTCCAGGCGCTGCACCAGCTCCGAGAGGGTGAACTCATGCCCCGGCTGGTTGGTGATGAAGTTGAGTATGTCTATCGCGCGTGTTGCCGACAGCGCAGGCCTCGCCATGGTATTCCCCACTCCAGTTTGCTTGCCTTCATCGAAACCCGGAGTCACCTGCTGCTATGGGACCGGCCACCTCGGCCCTCGGTCCGCAGCCATGAAACTTGCGGTTCTACGGGAACGGGCTGTCGGCAGATCATTGCTCCGGCGACGGAACCAGCACTCCCGACTTGCCTGTGGCTGTCGCCGGACCCGGCAGGTCGAGGCTCAGCACCAGCCCGATCGCCACCAGGATGAGTGTCCCGCCGATGAGGAATGCCGCCTGGTAGCTGCCCGAACGGTCGTGGACGAAGGCGCCCAGCAGCGGTCCGAGCGCAGGCCCCAGCACGGTGAACACTGCGGCGACGCCCATGATGGCACCCAGAAAGCGCACGCCGAACAGTCCGCCGATGACCCGCGGATTCTGCGGCATCACCCCGCCGTAGGCAAACCCGAATGCGACTGCAAAGCCATACAGCATCCACGGCTCCCGGACGGCGGTCAGGCCGAACAGGGCAAGTGCTGCCAGCAGCATGCTGAGACACAGTGCGCGTTTCGTCCCGATGCGATCCGAGGCCGCACCCATCACCAGGCGCCCCAGCGCATTGGCTGCAGCGGCAACGCCAAGGGCGAGCGCGGCAGCCGACTCGGCAATACCGATGTCCGTGGCATAGGGCACCATGTGGATCTGCGCCATCATGATGCCGGCGAACATCAGGATCACCGAAACGCTGTAGATCCAGAAAGCGGGGCTGCGTATCGCCTGCCCAACCGTATGTTCACTGCCGCCAGCGTGTGCGTGCAACGAGGCGGGCCCCGCTCCCGACGCGCTCCCCTCTCTCCCCAGGGGCTGCAGACCGATCTCCGCCGGCTCCTTTTTCATCGGCAGACTTGCGAGCACGATCAGCACGGCGGCACCGAGTCCGGTGATCTCGAAGGTGACCCGCCATCCGTATTCCGTGATCCAGTGCTGGGTCAGTGGTGACAGCACCATCCCGCCAACGCCCCCGGCAGCAAAGACCATGCCGAGCGCGAGTCCTCGACGGTGCTCGAACCAGCGCGGGATCGTGGCCATCAGCGGCACGATCAGAAACGCAATGCCAAGCCCGCCGAGCACGCTGTAGCAGAGGTAGAACTGCCACAGGCTGTCGACGCCGGATGCCAGAAAGAGCCCAAGCCCAAGCAGCGATCCACCGGCAAGGCCGGTACGACGCGGCCCGAAACGGTCGACGGCAAACCCGCCGACGATGGACATCATGCCCACCACCACCATGAACAGGCCGAAGGCACCCGTGACCTCGCTGCGCGACCAGCCGAACTGCTGGACGAGCGGTTTGACGAAGACGCCGAAACAGATGGTCGGCCAGAGGGCAATCGCATAGCTCAGGGCCGCTGCCAGAACGATGATCCATCCATAGAAGAACTTCGGCTCACCGCCCGATTGAACTGTCCGCGTGCTCATGCGCTCATCTCCAGGCCTTTGTTGACCTTGTGGATCTCATGCACGTCATGCTTTCGACTGGCACCCGGGGGTGCGTCGTCACGCTTTGGATCAACTCCACGGCCGGCCTTCTCAGCTGAAGAACCTGGCCGTCATTTCCTGCATCCCTGCCCCCTCCGGACTGACCATCAGCTCGATGAGCGCAGGCTTTCGCAAACCGATCATCTCCTGCAGGGTGTGCCCGATCTCCGCGGGTTCCGTCACGCGCCGCGCGCTGACACCAAAGCTCTCGGCCAGCCTGGCGAAGCTCAGCTCGCCAATGTCATAGGCAGCGCAATCCTCACCGTCCATCGGCACACCGACCGCCTGGCCGTAGTAGCCGAAGAGTCCACGCATCGAGCCGAAGCCCCCGTTGTTGAGGATCACGATCACGATCGGTATCTGGTACCGGGCCGCGCTCCACAGCGCTTGGATGCAGAACATGGCACCGCCGTCACCCAGCAACGCGATCACCGGCCGGCCCGGGCTGCCCAGCGCCACACCAAGCGATGCCGGCAACCCCCAGCCCAGGGAATCGACACACGCAAAATAGCTCCCCGGGTCACGGAATCCGATGACCTTCGGCAGCTGCCCATAGAACGACGCCAGCTCGTCCACCACGACGGCATCCTGCGGCAGTGCTGCACCCAGTTCCCTGAAGGCTGCCCCCCAGTGGATGGGTACCGCAGCGGGAGCAGCGTTCAGGCAACCCTCGACGAAGACCGTGTGCTCTTCGTGCTCGCTGTTCAACCGGCCGAGCCGCAACGCACGCTGCTGGGTGCTGATCAGCGGCTCGATCGCCGTCTTCAACTGTGCCAGCGCCAGCCGTGGATTGGCGAGCAGCGCGGCACTTGTCGGACAGAACCGGGCGAGAGCCGCGGGATCGAGGTCGATCTGAACCACCTGCGTCTCGACGGGAATGACCGGTGCATCCGCAGGATCATCGAACTTGAACACATCACTGCCGAGCACCAGAAGCACATCCGCAGAGGCTGCCACACGACGGATGACGTAACTCTGCTGGAAGAGCAGGCCACGGTAGAGCGGATGGTCGCTGGGGAAGATCAGCTTCGTCTCGTTGCCCGTGTAGACCGGAGCAGCCAGCGCCTCGGCAAACGCGACGAGTTCTGCAACCGCACCCGTGTCGGCAACCGTGTGCCCGGCAACGATCACCGGATTCTTCGCGCCGGCAAGAAGCTGGGCCACGCGCTCGAGCGACTGTGCAGACAGCGCGATGTCCGTGCTGACCTCGCGGCCCTGCGCGGGGAAGTGCGGGTGCACCACGACCTGGCCCTGGACCGAGTGCGGAATGGCAAGCACCACCGGCCCGGTGGGGACGGTGCACGCCTCCTTGATCGCCCGGTTCATGGCAACCGCCACGTCCTGCGCGCGGCTCACGCGCCACCTTGCCTTGCTCACCTGGCTCACCATGGGGCGCACATCCACATCCATGTAGCGCTCGCCCCAGTCGAGGGAGGCATCGGTCTGTCCGACGAGAACCAGAATCCGGCTCCCCGCGGCAAAGGCGTTGTGCAGGTTGCCCAGGGTGTTCGACATCCCGCCGGTGGAGTGCACCACGACCACGGCAAGCCGGCCACTGGCACGCGCATAGCCATCCGCCATCCCCAGGGCAGCCGACTCGTGTGCGGCGTGGATGAACCCGATGTCCGGCACACGCCTGAGTGCGTGCAGCAGGGGCACGTTGGTGATGCCGCAGACCCCGAAGACACGATCGACGCCCGCCTCGCGAAGCATCGCCCACACGGCATCGGCACAGCTCATTTCCATCGATTCTTCTCCGGTATCCATGCTGGAAGCCTCACTGGCGCCCGACCCCGCCTGTCGGGCCGGGTTCATCGATCAGGGTTGCGAATGTGCAAAGCTCGCACCGCGCTCCACCACCTCGGGCTCGAAGTTCTCTATCACCACCCAGCGCACCATGCGCCGCAGCAGCTCGATGCCATCGTGCGGGTAGCCCTCGGCCTCGTAGGTGGCACAGCCAAGCGTCGTGAGCCGCTGCACACCCTGCAGCGCACAGCGATCCCGCACGCGCTCCTTGAGCGACTCCGGGTAGATGCCGATCGTCTGCGTGTCCGTGGTCACCCACTTCAGCGCGTCCTCGATCCGGTCCACCGGCACCAGATTGACGACACGCCCATTCAGTTCGTCCTTGAAGGCAACCGGCTCGCTGCACTGGGACACGATGACGCCCCCCTCGGCATGCTCGACACCGATGACGCGATAGCGCGCATCCCAGCGTATCCCGTCGATGTCATCGCGCAGCTTCGCCGGAAAGTCCGGGCTGCAGGAGCTGAACTGCGCCGGCAGGG
>CAZSYV010000145.1:4797-5923 GCA_964610955.1 uncultured Klebsiella sp.
GGCACCAGGTACTTGCGCACCTGGCGCATCGAACTGGGGCCGCCCCAGGCCAGGATCTTCTCGATGTTGCGTGGTGTATAGAGAGTTTCCTCTACCCCCGAGTCCCCGCCCTTCCAGTAACCCACCGTGTAGTGGCGGGTGATCGGGTGCGTCGGGGCCATGTCGATCATGGTCAGACCGAGCGCCGTCGCAGTGTAGGGATCGTTCGAGGGAAACTTGACGATGTTGTCGCAGCGCAGGATGGCGCCATGCATCAGCCCAAAGGCTGCGGCAGCCGGCGAGTTGCCCGGATTCAGGTGCACGGTTCGCGCCCCGAATGCCCGAACCTGGACTTCCCGGTCGGAAAAGCGGCGACTTTCCCAGCCATCGAGACATTCGATGCCCATCATCTTCTCGATCGCCTGCTCGAGGGAGGGCCGATGGAACGCAACACCGAGACTGTCGTACATCTGCCGCAGGATCAGCTCGGACTGCACATTGGCCGCAAGATACATCTCCATCGCCTGGCGAAGGTGTGCGTTGCTCTCCAGCCGCAATCGCGCCCCGAGTTCCTCGAGGTAATCGAGCACCTCGGCGAGCGTGAGGCGATACATATCCTCCATCTCGACCGGATTGCTCAACACGATCCGATCGATGAAGCGACTCACATCGGGCGTGCGGAACGAAATCCCGCGACGCCGGCCCTGGAAGGGCACCATGTGCTCACGGATGACCTCACCACGAATGATCAGGGGAATGTCGTACTCGGCCATGCCTGCAAGCTCCTCTCTCTCCCCAGGTGCGTCATGGATAAAGGACGGTTCCGTCCGACGCCAAATACCGCACCCGCTACCTCTATGAAAAACTTTATTGCGATGTCGATACATGCTATGGTCGCGCCCCGGTAGCGTCAAGCCTTCCGCGCATGGGGCCCAGTGGCGGGAAGACCGGTATTTTCCGAACACACCCTGCCCGATGATTCCCGAATCGCGCCCGCCATGCCAGGGAGGTGTGCAGAGCCAGAGGACATGGAGCTGAAAATGCCCACATGCATCGACCCCGAAGTCTCGCGCACCTACGGCGAACGGTTTCGCCGGAATCCGGCCAGTTTCCTCGACCATCCCATCGACGTGGTCTTTTCGCTCGA
>CAZSYV010000146.1:0-4700 GCA_964610955.1 uncultured Klebsiella sp.
CCCGACTGGCGAAGGTGGCCGAACTGCCGAGCCCGACCACCGGCAGCTGTTCACCCGTGCCCGGGATTGCCCGTGTGATGGGTGCAGGTGTGTCCCCCGCCATGAGCGGCTGTGGGTCGATCGCCAGGCTCGCGCCGGTGGCGAGGGCGAGTTTCAGGTACCGGCGACGCGTGATCATGGCACGTTCCCCGTGGTGGTGGCGGTCTGAGTATCCGCGTCCGGCGAGCGGGCGGCCAGTCGCTGCTGTTCGCGGCCGAGCCAGAGCCCGAGCACGGCCCAGCTGAGCGCGAGCGGTATGGCCAGGGTGGCAAGCCCGCCAAGGGCAAGGCCGAAGCGGCCCATGAGACCCTCGATCTGTGCACCGAGCACATCGCCCGTGCGGTAGATGAAGGTGTCGATGAATGCCTTTGCCTTGTACTTGTCGCTGCGCCCGAGAACCGTGTACAGCGTCTCGCGTGCGGGGCGGGCGAGTGCGCGTTGCACGGCACGAAAGCTCGCCTCGAACACGATCAGCATCGCGAGTGATGCCGTGAGCGCAAGGCCAATGAAGCCGAGGGCCGCAAGAACCGGCAGCACGGCGAGCACGATATGCACCCCGAAGCGCTGCATCAACCGCCCGGCGACGAGTGCCTGCAGCAGGAGTGTCGTTGCCTGGGTGGCAAGGTCGATATGGGCAAACAATCGGGTACGCAGGTCGATATCCGTCCCGAGTGTGGCAACCAGCTGCAGGCGGGTGAAATAGATGAAGGTCGCCATGACGGTCATCACGACGATGTAGGCGGAAACCCCGCTGAGGTAGCGTGACTGGAACACCGCACTGAAACCTTCCCAGGCGCTGCCGCCGATGGGCGGTGCGCGCACATCATCGGCTTGTGCCGTACCCGGACTCGTGGAGTCCGTTCGCCACATGAATGCCCAGGCAAGGCCGAGCCCGGCAAGCAGAAAGACGATCGAGACCAGCAGCAGCGCCGGTGTACCCAGCGGACCTGCCAGCCACCCCGCCAGCAGCGGCCCGATGAGTGCGCCAATCGTGCCGCCAAGGGCAATCAGCGGGAACAACCGCTTCGCCTGTTCGAACCTGAAGCGATCGGCCATCAGTGCCCAGAACACCATGGTGACGAAGAGGTTCGCCACGCTGAACCAGACGTAGAACACCGCACCGCTCGCCTGCCCGACCGCGGCCGGCGCAAAGCCGAGCAGTGCGTAGAAACCGCCCAGGCACAAAGCGAAGAACAGATAGGTGGCGCTGACGAAGGTGATGCGGGCAAAACGGCTGACCAGCCAGGCGAACAGCGGGTTGACGGCAAGCGTCATCAGCGCCGTGCCGATGAACAGCCAGCGCACCGTCTCGATGCCGCGCTGCATGCCGAGCGCATCGCGCGCTGGCCGAAGCACCATCAGGGCGATGAGCAGGCAGCAGAAGCAGGCCATGGCAAGCACCACGGCCCCCGTTTCACCACGGCGGACGGCAAACAGGCGCTTCAGGCCCTCGCGTGATTCGGACATTGTCTCCTTCATGCCTGGCACCATGAGGCCGCGGTGCCAATGGCGCAAGCCGACCGGGGCGCCGCTGCCGAGGCGCGTGCGCGGCGTGCCGATCCTTCGTGAATGCTGGCAGCGAGTGTGACAAATGCGGCGCAAGCGCGCACCATTGATGCATCGTTCATTCATCAGCCCAGAGAAGGAGATGTGTCATGAAAATGAAGCTTCACTGCATGCCGGGTGCCTGCTCGCTCGCCTCCCATATCGTACTGGAATGGATCGGTGCGCCCTATGAGATCCAGATCCACGCCCATGATCAGCTCCACCAGGCGGCGTATCTGGCCATCAACCCGCAGGGCGCTGTGCCGGCGCTCGAGGTCGACGGCGACATCATCACGCAGAACGCCGGTGTACTGACCTATCTGGCCGAATCGCATCCCGAGGCGAAGCTCCTCGGTGACGGCAGCCCGCGCTCTGCCGCAGAGGTCCACCGCTGGCTCGGCTTCGTCAACTCCGACCTGCACCCCGCATTCAAGCCGCTGTTCGGTGCGACGGCCTATCTGGGCGATGCGGCAATGATCGAGAAGACGAAGGTGAACGCCCGCCAGGGCCTGCGCCGGCTCTTCGAACGCCTCGATGCGCAACTCAAGGGTCGTGACTGGATTGCGGGGACAGCCAGGCGTTCACTTGCCGATGCCTACCTGTACGTCATTACCCGCTGGACGCACGGGGTTGGCGTCGATATCAGCGGCCTGAGCGAACTTGCGCGCTTCGAGACGGCGATGCATTCGGACCCCGCGGTGCAGCGTGCGCTGAAGGCCGAGGGGCTTTCCTGAAGCGTGATCGGGACCCGTGCAGGAGGAACCGATCGACGGCAGGCCCCTGCCCGAGCGCATCCGTGGCGTGCTGCTCGAGGTCGCTCGGACGCAGGGGCTCATCAGCTACCGTGAGCTTGCGTCACGCCTCGGGCTGCGCCCGCCGCTCAGTATCCATCGCGTGACCACCGGGCTCGAGGCGCTGATGGCAGAGGATGCCACGGCGGGGCGCCCACTGCTGGCGGCGTTGTGTGTTTCGCGCATGGGTCATGGGCTGCCGACGCGTGGCTTTTTCATCGACGCGGCGGCGCTCGGGTTGTTTTCGGGTGATCCCGAAGGTCCCGAGGCACGCGCGTTTCACACTCGCGAACTGGCGCGTGTGCGTGCGTTCTATGGTGCGGCGCTCAGCGCACCACCTGTTTCGTGATCGACACGCAGCCGTTGCCTGCCGGCATCAGGAAGACGCGCGCATTTGCCGACATTTCCAGCACGGTGATCTGCTGCTTCATCAGTCCGACCGGTTTTGCGTTGCTGAACGAGGTTGCCGCAGTCTGCTGGCAGTTCGTGTTCCAGAACTGCACGGATTCGAAGCTGAAGTTGCAGCGCTCACTGTCCGGTGCGTAGTCCACACTGATGTAGCGTACCTGCGATGGGCCCAGCACCTCGAAGGCGTTCGAGAACATCTGCCTGTCGGGTGCGCTGCCTGTCGGGAACACCACGGCTCCCGAGGTGGAGCCCTGAGTCAAGGCATGGGATGTCTTGTCGATGCGTGACAGGCAGGTTCTGACGCCCTGCTGGCGGGCAAGCTGGGTAACGGAGTGTGGTTGCTGTGCCGTCTGTTGCGGCGCGGTCTGGGCGCTGGCCACCAGCGGCAGCGAGAGCAGGATGCCGAGCGCGGTGGCGCTCAGGAAACGAAGAATAGTGCTCACATCGGTATCCGGGCTTGTGTAGCGGTTTCCGCCACGGTACCAGATCGACTGGAGTGTGCCTGCCTGGGAGGTGATCGGAAATGAAAAAGGGCCGGCTTTGCAGCCGGCCCTTGTCTCAGCTCAACGGGACTTCGATCAGAACTCGAAGCCGACGCTGATCTTGCCGGCGGTGTTGCCGCCGCTGGTGCCGCTGGCAACACCCAGGCCGATGGTGCCGTTGTTGTTGCCCCATGCGCTCACCGCATGCACAACGTTCAGACCAACTGCCTGCTCGCTCTTGTAGAAGCCGCCGCCGATGCTCACTGCGGTCTTGCCGGGAGCCGAAGGCATCTGTGCCGCGCTCAGGGCAATTGCCGAAGCCACACCGGAGAAGGCGTCTTCCTTCAGGTCCTTGATGCGACCATCCAGGTAGTTGAAGCGGCTGTTGACGTTGGATTGGAACGTGTTCAGCTGGCTGTTGATGCCCGTTTGGAACGTGTTCAGCTGGCCGACGTTCACTGCATCCGTGGCAGCCGTGCCGGCAGCAACACCGCCGATACGAACTGGAGCGCCACCGGTGCCGCCCAGCTGCACGCCTGCCTGTGTGGCAGTGTTGTCCTGCAGCGTGAGGGTGGTGGTGCCGGTGCCGCCCGACAGGACAGTCTGCGTCGCGCTGGTCGTGATGCCGTTGATGCCACCGGCTGCGTTCACCGAACCCAGCTGGGTCGTGGACGTGTTCGGATTGACGACAAGCACTGCACCGCTGCCTGGAACTGCATCGCCTGCGCCCGGCGCAGACTCGGGAACCGGAGCGTTCACCTGACCAACGTTCACGCCGTAGGAGTTCAGCACGCCGCCGGTGTTCGACGTCTGGGTGGACTCACTCGCGTTGGCCGTGGGTCCATTGAAACCCGCTGATGTCGGGTCGAAGTCAAGGGCGCCCGGCGTGGCGCCCAGCGAGTTGTACTGGGTGTTGTTGGTGATCGTGACCTGCCCGTTCGCGTCCGTCAGCGCGTAACCGTAATTGAGGCTGCCTGCCACGGGATCGCCGTTCTGGTCGAATTCCTGACGCTGCACGGCCATGAAGCCGTAGCTGCTCGAGTTGCTGGAAACCAGTGTCAGGTCGCCGGTGGTTTCGTCAAAGATCGCCTGTCCCTGTGTCCCGTTGGTCACCGTCACGTGCTGCATGTTGGTGTACACGTAGTAGTGACCGGGGGTACCAGCTGCGACCTGGCCGCTCTGTGCGACGTCTGGCGCGTTCGTGTTGGCGCCCGTAACAGTAGCTCCACCGATGGTGGTGGTACCTGCCGGGCCACCCGGGGTCACGGTGTCAGTAGCCACCCCGGCAAATGCCAGCGACGACATCGAGGCGCCGATCGCCACAGCCAGTACGGACTTTCTCAAAGAAAAGCTTTTCATGAACTTTCTCCAGATCTTGAAGTTGAAAGGCCGTCGGGAAGGACAATCAGCGTGGCTCCTGCCTTCGTCGCGCCCC
>CAZSYV010000146.1:4800-5911 GCA_964610955.1 uncultured Klebsiella sp.
CGGCACGACCGGTGATTTCCTCCTTGGCGGTACGCTGCCCGTGCGTCGCCTCGGTTATGGCGCGATGCGCCTTGCCGGTGCCGGCTCGTGGGGCGAGCCAGCCGATCGGGCCGAGTGTCTGGCGGTGCTGCGCGGGGCGGTCGCGCTGGGTGTGAACTTCATCGATACCGCCGACTCCTACGGGCCCGAGGTCTCCGAGCGCCTGGTGCGCGAGGCGCTGCATCCTTATCCGCCCGGCCTGGTGATCGCTACCAAGGCCGGGCAGGTTCGCCCCGGCCCAAAGGACTGGGTGCCGCTGGGGCGCCCCGAATACCTGCTGCAGCAGGTGAAGATGAGCCTGCGCCGGCTCGGCGTGGAGCGCATCGATCTGTGGCAGCTGCACCGCATCGACCCGAAGGTGCCGCGCGATGAGCAGTTCGGTGCAATCCGCCAGATGCTCGACGAGGGCCTGATCCGCTTCGCCGGCCTGAGCGAGGTGAGGCTCGAGGAGATCGAGGCGGCGCGGCGGGTCTTTCCGGTGGCGACGGTGCAGAACCGCTACAGCATCACCCATCGGGTCCACGAGCACGAACTCGACTACTGCGAGCGCAACGGCATCGGCTTCATTCCGTGGTACCCACTGGCCGGCGGCAAGCTGAGTGGCGTTGACTCACCGCTGGCGGCAATCGCCAACCGCCATCAGGCGAAGCCGGCGCAGATCGCGCTTGCCTGGCTGCTGCAGCGCTCGCCGGTGATGCTGCCGATTCCCGGCACATCGAAGCGCGTGCACCTGGAAGAGAATGTGGCGGCCGCACGCATCGCGCTGGCTTCGGCCGAGTTCGAGGCACTCGGTGCGCTGTGGAAGCCGCGCCCGCACGGTCGGTGATTCATTCGCGGCGGAAGCCGCTCCTACGAGGGTGTGGCAACAGCACAAGGTGCAATTCAGTGGTCGAATTCGGCTGCAGATTGGCAATTGAAATGCACAGCGAATTGTTGATTCGACTGCTTGGGTAAAGCAGAATGCTGGCGTCGTCCGGAAATTCAGCCACGCTGGATCAGTGATCGCTTCGCTCATGCGAGCTCATGCAGGGAGGCACGACAGTCCAATGAAAACTCATTCATGTCTTCTCGT
>CAZSYV010000147.1:0-5911 GCA_964610955.1 uncultured Klebsiella sp.
CCTCCCGCAGCAGATCGGCATACGCCAGGCGACTGATCAGCCCGGTCTGTTCGCGTGCACCGAAACTCAGCTCTTCCACCGCCCCGGGCTCATCACTGCCATTCACCTGTCGCAGCAGCGTCCGCGGCACCAGATTCACGTCGACCTCGAGGCTCGCCCGCGGAAACAGCAGTTGCAGATAATGGGCCAGGTGATGTTGCAGCGGCGCCTGCAGCCGCTCGGTGAGTTGCCGACGCTTGGTACGCAGCAGCTCGAGCAGCAGATCGAGTGCCTGTGCACGGCGTTCGAGCTCAGTGCGCCGGCGCAGGCTGTGCTCGAACTTCTGCAGCGTATCGGCTCGGGTTTCCTCGAGCCCCAGCGCACCCTGCGTCTCGAGAATGCCCTGCAGACGGACGATCTCGTGCATTCGAGTGCGTGCCTCACCCTCGAGCGCATCGGCACTGGCACTCAGTCGTTGCCGGTCCTGCTCCAGAAGCTGGGGCTGCTCTGCATCGATGTCGCGCTGTCGGTTGGCGATCCCCTGCCGCAACAGCGACTCGGTTGCCAGCAGATCGCCCAGGCGCCGCTGTGTGCGATCCTGCCGCTCGAGTCGATCGGACGCTCCAACGAGCGCCAGAACACGACGGCACTCCTCCTGTGCCCTGCTGAACGCATGCTCGGCGAGATCCAGGCTCCGTCGCGACTCCTCGGCACCGCGCTGCGCCACGCCAAGTTCTTCAGCCATGCGCTCGACATGGTGCTGCGCGATCGAGGCATCGAGCGGCTCACCCGTCGGCGATGGCAATTCGT
This sequence comes from uncultured Klebsiella sp., assembly GCA_964610955.1. Classification (GTDB taxonomy): domain Bacteria; phylum Pseudomonadota; class Gammaproteobacteria; order Pseudomonadales; family UBA5518; genus UBA5518. The sequence continues at coordinate 790 of CAZSYV010000147.1, forward strand.
CGAGCTTCAGCTGCAGGTCAGTGATCCTGCTGCGCTCGAGCTGTACCTGCTGCTGTAGTGCAGCAATCCCGTCAGGTGCACAGGCATCGAGCTGCAGCTCACTGCGCGTGATCTCGTGGCGCAACAGCTGCGTGCGCTCGAGCCTTGCCTCGGCCTCGGCAACGCTCGCCACCGCCAGCGCAGCAAGCGCCATGCCGAGTACATCCTCCAGGCGTCGGCGCTCATGCGCGAGCCTGGCAAGATCCTCTCCCCCCGGCTGGATATGCAGCTCGCCCACGCCGTCGAGTCGCAGGCGCACCGGCTCAAGCAGCAGCCTTTCACCCTCACCGCTCAGCGACTCCTCGCCAAGCGTCACGCTGCGACCCGGCAGCAGCTCGAAACGCAACCGTGTCGCAGTGGCATGCTGGCGCAACTGCAGATCCTCGATCTCACGCGAGTACTTTCGCAGCGCCTCGAGATCACGCGCATCGATCTGCACCGACTGCAGCTCCTCGCGCAGGCGCAACAGTTCTGCCTGCACCACGCTTGCTCGACGCAGCGACTCCTCACCAATGGACACTGCAGTGCTGCACCGCGCAATTTCCCTGCCGAGCTGGCCGCGCCGCTCGCTGCTGAGCGCCGCACGCTGTGCGGCACGCGCCTGCTCATCCGCTGCTCGTACCCGCCCCAGACGCTCCTCGATCAGTGGCTGGCGCAGGCGCAGCTCCTGCAACTGCCGCTCGGCCTGCTCCTGCGCCTGCTGGCGCCCCCTCAGCTCGACTTCCTGATCCCTGAACGCCTGCAGCTGCTCGCGGCAGAGGTCCTGCGACTGCAGACAGGTGTTCAGCTCCTGGCGCGCATGCTCCTGCTCGCCCTGCCAGCGCTGCACATCGGCAAGTCGCCCTGCTGCGATTGCCGCCTGGCGACGGAACTCATCCCAGGGCCGTGCGAGATCCCCACGCTGGCGCTCGAGCAGCTCGGCGAGGCGATCGACCTGCTGGCGGTAGCTGGCAAGGTTCGCATCCAGTTCAGCAAGTGCACCGCGCTGCCTCTCGTGTTCATCGATCGCGAGCCTGTATTCGCCGCTGGGGCGCCCGGTGGATGGGGTGAGCAAGGCGGTGCGTTCACGCTCCACCCAGGCCAGCACCTCGTCACCGGCGCTGCTCGCCACCTCACTCAGGCTTGCACCAAGCGCTGACTTGAGATGATCCCCTGCGTGCCCAACTGCCTGGTCCACATCGGGAGCAGAGCCCTGTTCGATCCACAACAGACCGGGGATTCCCCACAGCTCGGGCCGGCTCGAGCCAGAACCGGGGAAGCGGAACCCAAGCAGCTCCGCCAGCATCTGCTCAGCCTCTTCGCCGCTGAATACCCGGCTGCCCACGCGCAGATCACAGCGCTTGCGGCGCAGGAAACTCTTCTCCAGCCGCCAGCGCTCACCCGCCCAGTCGAACTCGAGGCTGACCGTCGGCTCTGCCGCAGAGTCCCCCCACGGCTGCAGGTCCTTGACGCTGGTCGACTTGTGACGCTCGAGGAACGCGGCACGAACAGCCCGCACCAGTGTGCTCTTGCCTGACTCGTTGGGGCCAATGAAGAGATTGATGCCGTCGCTCAGCCCATCGATGTCCACGCTGCGGCGAAACTGCCGCAGCTGTGCAACGTGGATCCGGCGCAGCTTCACGAGCGACACTCCTGCGCGTTGCGCTCGCTCAGCAATCCGGCAAGCATCAGCAGCGCCTCGCTTGCCACGGAGTCGACCGCATCCACCTGCCGCTCGCGCAGCTCGACCAGCACCTCACCAAGGTAGCCATCCGCATGCAGTGCGGCGATGTCGGCATCCGATGGCTGCAGCCGCAGCGCCGACAGATCGGCCAGAAGGGCGCGCTGGCGCGCACTCGTCAACGCCAGCAGACGATCCAGTCGCTGGCGAGCCGCCAGATCGAGGCAACCGCCGATCTCCAGCTGCACCACCGAACGAGGAGGCAGACGCCTGAGCTCCCCTTCCAGGCGATCCAGATCCGTATCCACGTCGAGCCGCACCTGCTGTGCAACCCAGGAATGCCGACCGATGCGCCGAAGCTCGACCTGCGGCGTGTCTTCTGCCGCCGGAATGTCCACCAGCAGCACATGCCCGGCATCGTTGTCCTTGAAGCGGTCCTGCTCCGGCGTGCCGCTGTACCAGCTGCGCTCATCGATACGTCTGACGCCGTGCCAATCGCCAAGCGCCAGATACGCCAGATCCGCACGCACCGCCCGATCGGCTGCAATCGGGTTCGCTGAATCGATTCCATCCATCAGGAGGCCCTGTACGCTCGCGTGAGCAAGCCCGATGCGCAGCAAGCCCGGAGTGGTCCGTGCGGCATCGAACCATGCGCTCGGATCATCATGTGTGTGGCGCTGCCTGAGCGGCGCCCCAAGCACGGCAAAGCCCAGCTCAGGAAACTCCAGCGCTTTGGGTTCAAGCAGCAGGTGCACATGCTCGGACACCAGCCCCAGGCGCAATGCGCGCGTCCACACACTCTCGGCGAGCGCTGCATCGTGGTTGCCGGAAATCATGATCCACGGCCCACGAAAACCATCCAGCGCGTTGAACAGACGCCCGATCGTGCGATCGGAGACGGTCTGCACGTCAAACACATCGCCTGCGACCAGTACCGCATCGACGTGCTCTGCACAGGCCAGCTCGGCAATGCGCTCGACGGCCTCCAGTCGTGCCTCGCTCAGTGCGATCGCATCCTCAGGCTCGAAGCGCGGAAACTGCCCGCCGATCTGCCAGTCGGCGGTATGAAGGAAACGGGGCATCAGCGTGGCTCTCGAAATCGTCGTCCTGACGCAAGGATATCAGGACTGCGAACCAGGGAGACTCAATCACCCGTCTCGTAAACCAGCAGCGCATTCCCCGGCCGCTGGATCGAACTGGCGCCCGAGGTGACGTAGATCGCGCCCTTGCCGATCACCACCGGGAAGCCGGCGACCTGGCCACCGCGCGCCGTCAGACCACCGACGGCAGGAAACTCGATGCCCGTATCGATATCGCGAATCAGGCTGCCGTCACTCGTCGCATAGATGCGCAGATGTCCGTCCCAGGCACCGGTGAACACGGCACCGGGGACGGCGCTGGGTGCTGCGACGAAGGCGGCAAGACAACCTTCGCCTCCCCAGTTGCATTGCGGATCGGGTCCTGCAACGCGCCACAGTACGGCGCCGGAAGCCGGATCGAGCGCAGCCAGGCCACCCGGGCGGTGCGGCGGCCGCACCTCATCGTCCGACACCGGCACGTAGAGTGCGTTGCCGTCGAAAGCCATGCCGTACATCACACCACCGAGATCCCCTCCGAGCCCAACCCGGGTGCGCCACAATTCTTCGCCTTCGCGGTCCGGGTCCAGTCCGTAGACCCAACCCCATTTCTGCCCCACTGTCAGTACCTCGCGGCCACCCTCGAGCTGCAGGATCGACACCGAGGTGCCCATCGAGAACACGTTGCGGCAATCGGTCTCCACCTGCGCGGCACAGGCTGCCTCGCGCTGCGCTCCGAGCGGCAGGAACTGTTGCTGCCAGCGTCGCTCGCCAGTCACGAGATCGTAGGCGATCACCGAGTACGGCCCCGGCGGGTTCAGGAATCCGTACTCCTCGGCAGTGCTCGCATACACCAGGCCACGCTTCGCATCGATCGCAAGCGGCGTATAGGTAGCAGCCCCCGCCGGTCCGAACTGCTGTGGTGTCACGCCGGGCGCGGAGTGCAATGCCGGCTCCCGAGCAATGTTGTACTGCTTCCACAGCATGCGCCCGCTCGCCAGATCCAGCGCCACCACGCCGCCCCGCGAAGTGCAGCACGCATGCTCCGGATCGTGTGTCAGCGGATCCTCGATACCCGAGACCGGAACGTATACGCGACCATCGTGCACCGAGGGTGCGGAAGTGATGCGTGACAGCACATGCTCCTCGACGCGTGTCGTCCACACTGGCTCGCCAGTGCCCGCATCCAGTGCCGTCAGAGTACTGGCGTCATCACCGAACAGGGCGAGAACGCGCTGCGTTCCTTCTGGTGTCGTCGAGGCGGCAAGTGTGACGGCACGCACGATGCGCCCGTCCACGGGATACGCCCAGCGCGTGCAACCGCTCGCGGCATCCAGCGATACCACGTGGCTGCTCGACGAGAGATAGACCCGGTGTCCGGCCAGGCTTACCGGCCCCGAGGCGCGCCCCGGATAGGCGAAGCTCCACTTGAGACGCAGCTTCGGTATGCTGGCAGCGTCGAAGCCGGCGTCGGCGCGATAACGGATGTTGCGCGGATCGGCCTGGATGCTCTTCCAATCAGTCGGATCGAGCACCACCTCATCCAGCGGCGTGCTGCAGACATTGGCCATGGGATCGACGGGAGGCTCGGCGTCACGCCCGGTCAGCAGCACGACCAGCGAGCGGACCTGCTCGTCGGACAAGCCCTCGGCCATGAGTCGCATTGGACCGTTGCGCAGAGCGTGCAGCACATTTTCGGCAGGGGCGTAACGCAAGGCCGAGCGTGGTGGCACCCTCCCCTGAGGATGGTCGTGACAGCTCGCACAGCGCTCCGCATACAGCCGTGCCGCCGGCGAGTCATCGTCGGCCCCGGCAATCACGTTGCCGTGTCCGTCGAGCTGCAGCGCCATCCCCTGCCTATGCACCAGCGCGAGCAGCAACACCACGGCCCGCAGCAGCACGTCCCGACCCCGAAGGACCTCTCTCGCCTTCATCACGTGTTCACCCGTCATCGCCGATCAGTACACGTAGCGCAGGTCGATGCCGACGCTGCGCAGTTCGCGATAGGTGCTGGTGGCGTAACCGAGTGCACCGAAGTCGATGCCCCACTCACGCACTTCCCTGTTTCCGAGGTTGCGTCCCCACAGTGCCACCGAGAGATCGCCATGCGGCATCGGGATATCACGCAGCGTCAGGCGCGCATTCCACAGCGAATAGCTGTCGCTGCGGGTGTAGCGAGTCATCTGCGCATCGTAATCGAGTGCGCCACGATAGCTCGCATCGATCTGCGCAATGAAGGTGCCGATCGCGGTCTGCGGGAATGTGTACTGCATGATCATCGATGCCTGCTGCTTCGGCGTTCCATAAATCTTGCTCACATTGCCGGCAATATCGGCCACCAGCGCAT
>CAZSYV010000148.1:0-5818 GCA_964610955.1 uncultured Klebsiella sp.
GAGAATTTCAGCAGCTGCGCGGACTTGGAATGCTGCGAGACAATAGAGTGGGAATGATCCCGCATCTGGCACGGCCAGGCATCTGATGGCATGACGCGATCGGGGTCTCCGTAGATACCCGGTTTCCCACCATGAAGCGCCAGCGTGGCTACCGAGCGATGGGCTGTTCGATTCATGCAGATGCGAGTGATGGTGGAGCCCTCGAGGCTGAACTGCCGCTCGGTGACACACTTCCGGCGAGGGTTCAACAGTGAAACGTCAATCCGCCTCCGCGCGCCCCGGAGTCCAGTCGCGCACCAACCGGCGTCAGTCGGGCTCGACCGCGAAGCGGCAGCCTGCTTCCGAACGGTCCGTCAAGGAGCCGAAGGTCTCCCGCACCCATCCGCCGATCGATCTCGCTCCTGCCGACTGGCAACGCGCACTGCGTCGCCAGTTCGGGCGCGATCAGGCGTTTGGTCTGGAGAATTGCGGTGATCAACCGTTCTTTTCGGAGTTTCGTGTCAGCAACCCGCACTCGAGCGCCTGCTACCGTGTGGCGATACGCGGGCTGCATGCCGGTGACAACTACTGTTCCTGCCCGGACTACGCAAGCAATGAGCTGGGCACCTGCAAGCACATCGAGTTCGTTCTCGCCCGGCTGGTGAAGAAGCGCGGGGCGAAGGCGGCGTTTGCCCGGGGATGGCACCCGGCGTTTTCCGAGGTCTACCTGCGTCATGACGGTACACGTGCAGTGCACTTCCGTGCCGGATCGGACTGCCCGCCGGCCGTACGGCAAGCGGCAGCGAGGCTTTTCGACAGCTCGCGTAACGGTGTGCTGCCGCAGGAGCGCTTCGGGGAACTGGAGCACTTCCTCGCGATGGCGGCGAAGAGTGGCCACGAAATGTGCGCCTACGACGATGCGCTCGATTTCATTGCCGGTGGGCGTGATGCGGTGCGGCGGGCAGAGGTTCTCGATCGCCAGTTTCCGCGCGGCGCTTCCGACGGGAAACTGGCGCAGCTGCTGAAGGTGCCGCTGTATCCCTATCAGGCCGAGGGGGCGCTGTTTGCGGTTCGCGCCGGGCGCGCACTGATCGGTGATGAGATGGGCCTGGGCAAGACCATCCAGGCGATAGCAGCAACGGAGATCCTGGCGCGTCACTTCGGCGTATCGCGCGTGCTGGTGGTGTGCCCGACCTCGCTGAAGTACCAGTGGCAAAGCGAAATCAGCCGTTTTTCGGCGCGAACGGCACGCGTGATGACCGGAAATCGGACGCAGCGGCAAAAGGACTTCAGCGCCGATGATTTCTGCAAGATCACCAACTACGAGAAGCTGAAGTCAGATCTCGACCTGATCGCTGATTGGGCCCCGGAACTGGTGATCGTCGACGAGGCGCAGCGCATCAAGAACTGGAACACGATCGCCGCGCGGGCGCTCAAGCGTATCGACAGTCCGTACGCCCTCGTGCTCACTGGCACGCCGCTGGAAAACAAGCTCGAAGAGCTCATCTCGATCGTGCAGTTCGTCGACCAGCACCGGCTGGGACCGACCTGGAAGCTGCTGTACGAGCACCAGCTCAAGGACGAGTCCGGCCGGGTTACCGGCTACACGGAGCTCGAGAAGATCGGCCAGACGCTGTCGCCGATCCTGATTCGCAGGCGTCGCTCTGAGGTGCTGAGCCAGCTGCCCAGTCGCACGGACCAGAACCTGCTGGTGCCGATGACCGAGATGCAGATGGTGCATCACCAGGAGAACGCCGACATCGTGGCGCAGATTGTCAATCGCTGGCGCCGGACGAAGTTTCTCTCGGACAAGGACCAACGGCGGTTGACCTGCGCCCTGCAGAACATGCGCATGGCCTGCAACAGCACCTATCTGCTGGACCAGGAAACCGACCATGGCGTCAAGGCCGACGAACTGGCGGCGCTGCTCGACGGCATCTTCCTTCAGCCGGACGCCAAGGCCGTGGTGTTCAGCCAGTGGACGCGCACCCACGACATCGTCATTCGCAGACTGGAAGCTCGCGGCATCGGCTACATCAGCTTTCATGGTGGAGTGCCTTCGGAGAAGCGCCCGGCACTGGTCGAACGGTTTCGCACCGACCCGCACTGCCGCGTCTTTCTGTCGACCGACGCGGGCGCGGCAGGACTGAACCTTCAGCACGCCTCGACGCTGGTGAACATGGATCTGCCGTGGAACCCGGCGCTCCTGGAACAGCGCATCGGACGGATTCACCGCATGGGTCAGACGCGGCCGGTGCAGATCGTCAATTTCGTCGCCAAGGGCACCATCGAGGAGGGCATGCTCGCGGTGCTCGCCTTCAAGCGTTCGCTTTCGGCAGGAATCCTGGACGGTGGCCAGGGCGAGATCTCGCTCGGTGGTTCGCGGCTCAGCCGTTTCATGAAGGATGTGGAGAACGTCACCGGACGAATGGGCGATGGTGAAGCGATGGCGCCGGCGGAAGAGGTGGCGAGCGTTGGTGGTGCACCGGTGGATGTGACCGCCGCCGACGAATCCGCCGTAGATGTCGAGACGGCGTCGGCAGCCGACGTTCCCGTGCCGGAGTCAGCCGCGTCGCAGGCGCAGGAAATATCTGCCAATCCCTGGGGATTGCTGCTCCAGGCTGGCGCGCAATTGTCCTCGGCGCTGAGTGCTGCCATCGATCCCACGGTGCCGTCGCATCCCTGGCTCGAGTGCAATCCTGCCACCGGTGAACGATGCCTTCGGCTGCCACTGCCACCGCCAGAGACTGCGCAACGACTGGCCGACGCACTATCGGTGATTGCAGATTCACTCCGTGGCAGTGTGGCAAGGCAGTGACGGTGGGCTCTCGGGCGGCTGGCGGCCGCGCCAGCAGGCGGGCTATGACACTGAGGGCGCTGGTATTCGATACGGATGCGGCGTGCAGCTACGGCGGCCTGATCGTGGCGGCGAGGTTTGACGTCGCTTGAACAAGGCGTAAGCTCGAGACTCGCCATTCACTGGCGGTCAATGGATCGAAAGTGCGTCGCATCGACCCCGGACGTCGTGAAAGGCGGCCCTGCCACCTTTCGGGAGCGCGTCATGTCCAGAACGATCCACCTTGATGTAAACGGCAGGCAGCATGCGGTCGAGGTCGAGCCCGACACGGTGTTGCTGTATGTGTTGCGCGACCAGCTGGGCTTGCACGGGCCCAAGTTCGGTTGCGGCCTTTCCGAGTGCGGCTCCTGCACCATTCACCTGGATGGCGCTGCCGTGCATTCGTGCGCACTTCGGGTCTCGGCGGCCGAGGGACACAAGCTCACCACCCTCGAGGGACTTGGCGACGGGGACAGGCCAAGTGTGCTGCAGCAGGCGTTCATCGACGAGCAGGCGGTTCAGTGTGGTTACTGCATCAACGGCATGATCATGACCGCACAGGCGTTCCTCGATTCGCATCCGAATCCGAGTCGCGATGAGATCAAGCAGGCGTTGAACGGTAATCTGTGTCGTTGCGGCACGCATATGCGCATCGTTCGCGCCGTCGAACGTGCCGCAGGGAACGGGAGGTCAGCATCATGAAAGCGCGCTCCGAGTCCGCAACTGCAGCTTCCGACCTTTCCGGCTTCGGCACCGACCGCCGCAGGTTCCTCAGGACCTCGGGTGGGCTCGTGCTCGGCTTCAGCCTGTTGACGCCGCTGATTGCAGCCGAACAGCCGGCGAAACAGCTTCCGGTCAGTGCGACCGGAGGGGCACAGACATTTCCGGTGGTGGATCCGGGCAGGCTCGATGCCTGGCTTGCGGTTCATCCCGACAACACCGCGACCCTGTTCACGGGCAAGATCGAGCAGGGCAACGGCTCGCCCAATGCGCTGGCGCAGATCGCGGCCGAGGAACTGGACTTCCCGTTCGACCGCTTGTTCGTGGTGATGGGCACCACGAGCAGCACGGTCGACCAGGGACCGACCTACGGCAGTAGGGCGGTCCGGTATGCCGGACCGCAGATCCGCCATGCCGCTGCGGCGGGACGCCGGATACTGCTGGAAATGGCGGCAAAACGCCTCGGCGTGCCGGTAGAGAACCTGAAGGTGCGCGACGGCGTCGTCTCCGCCATGGGTATCCCGGATCGCCGCATCAGCTATGGCGAGTTGGTAGATGGCAAGCGCCTCGATGTGACGATCGGCGCGAGCGGCAGGACCTTCGACATGAAGGTGGCCCCGGATGCCAGCCTCAAGGACCCATCGAAGTACACGATCGTCGGCACATCGGTGCCGCGCAAGGACATCCCGGGCAAGGTCACGGGTGAGTTCACCTTCGTCCACGATGTGAAGGTGCCGAACATGCTGCACGGGCGCGTCGTGCGACCCTACGGCATCGAGTCCACCCTGCTCAGCGTGGACGAGAGCGGGCTCAGGGATATCCCGGGTTTCGTCGCCGTGGTACGCCGGCACAATTTCCTTGGCGTGGTTGCGCAAACCGAGTGGGCTGCGATCAGGGCCGCCGAAAAGCTGGGTTCGAAACTGCTCCGCAAGGGGCCAACGGACGGTCAGGCCAGGTGGTCTGACTGGCAGGGGCTGCCGGTGGGCGATGAGCTCTGGGAGACGCTACGCCACGCTTCGGGCAAGACCATCACGGTCGCCAGCCGGGGTGATGTCGACGCGGCGCTGCGTGCGGGGGCAAGGACACTGAAGGCGACGTATCACACGCCATTCGAGACGCACGGCTCGATCGGCCCGGAGCTTGCGATTGCCGACGTCGGCGAGGGTTATGCGAAATTCTGGGCGGGCACCCAGATGCCGCACCAGGCGCGGCGTGACATGGCCGAACTGCTGGACCTGCCTGTCGAGAACGTCGAGGTGAACTGGGTCGAGGCTTCCGGTCAGTACGGCCGCAACGGTCTCGAACACGTGATGGTGGACGCCGCGATCATGTCGCGGGCAGTGGGGCGCCCGGTACGCGTGCAGTGGATGCGCTGGGACTCGCACGGCTGGGACCCCAAGGAACCGCCGATCGTGCAGGACCTCGAAGGTGCGCTGGATCAGGCTGGCAATGTTCTCGCGTGGCGCCATCACATGTGGGTGCCGACCCTCAGCAACACACGTCTGCTGGGCTCGGAGCTGATCGGAAAACCCGTCGGGCAGGTGAATCTGGGAAATGCTGCGATCAGGTACGAGTATGAGTTCGACAACGCGGATGTCGTCGCGCACGGGGAAGGCCGGGTGGGCGTCATCACCGCCTGGATGCGCGCTCCCGGGCAGTTCGAGACCACGTTTGCGATGGAGGCCTTCGTCGATGAACTGGCCGCGGCGGCGCGTCAGGACCCACTGGCGTTCCGGCTGAAGTACCTCAGGGACCCGCGTGCGATCGCGGTGTTGCAGGCCGCTGCGAAGGAGTACGGATGGGAGAGTCGACCGGCGTTCCAGGACAGACAGGCCGGGAGCAAGGCGAGGGGTCGAGGCATTGCGTGGGTCAATCGTGACGACACCCGCGTTGCCACCATCGTCGATGTCGTGGTGAATCGTGACACCGGCGAGGTGTGGGTCGAGCGCGTCGTGGTGGCGCACGACTGTGGCCTGGTGATCAGTCCCGATGGCATGCGCAACCAGATCGAGGGCAACGTGATCCAGTCGATCAGCCGCACGCTGCACGAGGAGGTCAGCTTCGATCGCGCGCACGTCACCAGCCGTGACTGGACGAGCTATCCGATTCTCACCTTCAACGAAATTCCCGACAGCATCGAAATCGTGTTCGTCAATGACAGCGCCGAATACCCCTCGACAGGCGGCGGCGAACCCTCGACCTGCCCCACCGCGGCAGTCATCAGCAACGCAGTCCATGACGCAACCGGTGTCCGCCTGCGCCAGATGCCATTCCGGGCGGAGC
>CAZSYV010000149.1:0-5808 GCA_964610955.1 uncultured Klebsiella sp.
GTCGGCATCGGACTCAACTTCTTCTTCGGTGACTGGGACTGGCCCACGCACCGCGTGCGTGTCGTGCCACGCGCCCCGTTCTACTATCGTCGGCCGGCACCGGTTCACCATGTGTGGGTGCACGAGCATCAGCATCGCCGCGGCCATCCCTACCGTCATGTCATGGTCGAACATCGCTACGCCGTGTCGCACGACGTCCGCCCGGCATACCGACCCAGGGCTGCACAGCAGTACAACAGTTTCGAGCGCCGCCAGGACACGGGCCACCGGCCCGGCACGCTGCGAACGCACGATCGGCCCCCCGGATATACCGGCACGCAACCGCCGCGCCGGGACGACTCGCGTGACCGGTACATCGGAACACAGCCACAGCGCTGGAGCGACTCACGTGACCGGCCCCAGCAGCGCAGCGAACCGCAGCGACAACGCAGGGACGAGTCCCGCGATCGGCACTTCGGAACACAGCCACAGCGCTGGAGCGACTCGCGTGCCCGGCACACCGCAACACAGCCGCAGCACGGGGACTCACGCGAACATTCGGCAGCGCCACCGCCCGGGCGGATCAGCCAGTCACATCAACAACGACCGGACAGGTTCCCGGGTGGCGAGCGCAGGAATCAGAACCGCGACGAGGGCGGCACGGCGCAGTTCAACCGTGGCTTTCAGCCCCCGGATCGCGGCCACGAGCTGCGATCCGGGTCGCCTGATGAAACCCGTTTCACACGCGGCAGGGAATTCACGGCACAGCCACCTGCCAGTGCGCCACGCGGCGGTGATCGTGGCGCAGAGCAAGGGCAGCGCGAGGGATTCCATTCCACGGAACGTGGGCGAACAGGCTTTCGACCCGAAGGCCGTGGCGGGTTTCGCAGCGGTATTGGCGGCGAGCAGCGGCACGGGCGGGAGCGCTGATGCCTCACATTGCACGCGCAGCCCCCGGAGGCAGGAATCGTGCGCGATGCTGGCTGAATATCCCTGAAACAGGCAGTTGAACCTCATCGGGGGCAGCTGCCGGCCCGATCCGGCTGACCAGGAGGCAACGCTTGGCGCCGGTGGCTGAACCGCTCCTCCAGATGCCTTCATGCACGGTGTCACCTACCCAGGCGGTCCATCGTTCAGCCTGAAGAACACCGACCGGGTCATACTGTCGACAGCTACCTGACTTATAACCCAACGAAATCAATCGTAGGCATGATCATGAAAATCGCCACCTGGAACGTGAACTCGCTCAGGGTGCGCCTGCCGCAGGTGCTCGACTGGCTGCAGGCGGAACAGGCCGATGCGCTGTGCCTGCAGGAAACCAAGACCACCGACGAGGGCTTTCCCTTCGCCGAGCTGGAGCAGGCGGGCTATCGCGCCATCCACAACGGGCAGAAGACCTACAACGGTGTGGCCATCGTGTATCGCGACGATGTCGCCGCGCTCGAGGTGACGCGGGACATTCCCGGACTGGAGGATGAGCAGAAGCGCATCATCGCTGCCAGTTTCGGCGACACCCGCGTCATCAGCGCCTACATGCCGAACGGCCAGGAGGTCGGCAGCGACAAGTACGCCTACAAGCTCGAGTGGCTGAGCGCACTCACCGGCTGGCTGCGCGGGGAACTGCAGCGCTGGCCGCGGCTCGCGCTGCTCGGTGACTTCAACATCGCACCCGAGGACCGCGACGTGCACGATCCCGATGCCTGGGCAGGGAAGATTCTCTGCAGCGACGCGGAACGCGGCGCGTTTCGTGAGCTGCTGGCGCTCGGGCTGCACGATGCCTTCAGGCTTTTCGAGCAGCCCGAAAAAACCTATTCATGGTGGGACTACCGGGGGCTGGCGTTTCGCCGCAACCAGGGGCTGCGCATCGACCATATCCTAGTGTCGTCGGCGCTGGCCGCCGACTGTCGTTCATGCACGGTCGACAGGGCGCCACGCAAGCTGCAGCGCCCGTCGGACCACGCACCGGTACTGGCCACCTTCACGGCGGCCTGAGCTCAGAGCGCCTCGAGGATCTTCTCGGCGCCCGACACGGAGACTCCGGTGTTCGGCTCGACCGCGAGGTGGCGCACCACGCCGTTCTCGGCGATCAGCGCATAGCGCTGCGAGCGTGTGCCCATGCCGAAACCGCTCGCATCGAGCTCGAGCCCGAGTGCGCGGGTGAACTCCGCGTTGCCGTCGGCCAGCATCAGGATTTCCTCGGCATTCTGCGCCTTGCCCCAGGCACCCATCACGAAGGCATCGTTGACTGCCACGCAGGCGATCGTATCGACGCCCTTCGCCTTGATGCGATCGGCATTCACCACATAACCGGGCATGTGCGTCTGCGAGCAGCCCGGGGTGAAGGCACCCGGCACGGCAAACAGCACGACCCGGCGCCCGGCAAAGATGTCATCGGTGCGGATGTCCTCGGGGCCCTTTTCACCGAGTTTCTTCAGCGTGACCGAAGGGATGCGGTCGCCAACCTTGATTGTCATGGAATGATTCTCCGTCAATGGGTAAAGGATTGCGGGCCACTCACCGCAGGCACCCGCAGAAGTTCGTCGGAGCCACCACGCTCAGTTGACCAGCAACACGTGGCAACGCAGTCGCGACAGGCTCTCCAGCACAAGGTTACGATCATCGGCCGTGGACAGATCACCGGCAACGAGCACGGTATTGCCCGGGCGGTTGTCGATATCGGGGAGCATGGCCAGGACGCCGGCCCCCGGCGGGTGTTCACGCACCTCGAGCCTCAACCCCGTTCGCTCCAGATCGCCTTGCAACGGTGCACCGAGCCCGCCGGCAACCACCACCTCGAGCAGGCCATGATCGGCATGCGCGAGCCGCGCACCCAGCTCGAGCGCGCGGTAGCTTGCCGGCGTTGCGGCACAGAGCACGAACACGCGCGCCGGGCGCTCATCCACCACGCGCAGGCGCACGAAGGTGCGCTCGCGTGGCTGCAACAACAGCAGACCGACGTGCAGCGCGGCGTCACTGAGCACGTCCTGGCGCCGTGCGCGCCGCACCTCGAAATGCCCGCGGAGGCGACGGCTGCGGATCACCGCACCGAAGCGCTGCTCCGCATCGCGCGACAGGCCGCGCAGCGTCTGCTCGACCCGTTTTCCGGTGATTTCGTGCTCGCGAGCGGAAGACAGCGAGATCTCGCGCGCGAACGGCAGGTCCGCCACCGTGTACACATCGTCATCCTCGACGAACAGTGCGTCGAGCTCCGCCTCGAGCTTGGCTGCGATCCGGGCGGCCGCCTCGATCAACGGCGTCTCGCAGTTCAGCGCATCCAGCGCCAGCATGATGCGGCGCAGGCGCGCTCCACCCGTCTCATCGTGCGCATTCACGACTTTGCCTCGCTGCCCGGCTGCCCGGATCCGGCACCAAGCCGGCGACCGATCTCGGCGAGTTCCTGCAGCCGTGCATGGACCCGCCCGTTCACCGAACCGGGCTCGAATCCGCCGTCCTCGAGCACCAGGCCCGCCGCCGTGCCGCTGAAAAGCTCGAGCGCCTGATCGACGTTGTCGATCGCATAGATATGGAAGCGTCCCGCGCGGGCCGCCTCGGCAACGTCGGGCCTGAGCACCAGGTGCTGCACGTTCGAGCGCGGAATCACCACCCCGTGGGTGCCGCTCAGCCCGCGTGCCCGGCACACATCGAAGAAACCCTCGATCTTGTCGTTCACCCCGCCGATCGCCTGGATCTCGCCAAGCTGGTTCACCGAGCCGGTCATCGCCAGGTCCTGGCGAATCGGCACGTCCGCGATCGCCGACAGCAGCGCGACGAGTTCGGCCATCGACGCCGAGTCGCCATCGACGCGGCCGTAGGACTGCTCGAACACGATGCTTGCCGAGAGCGCGAGCGGCTGGCTGTGCGCGTAGCGCCGGGCGAGAAAGCTGCCGAGGATCATCACCCCCTTGGAGTGCAGCGGGCCGCCGAGCTCGGTCTCGCGCTCGATGTCGATCAGCTTGCCGGAACCCAGGCGCGCCGTTGCCGTGATGCGCGAAGGCCGCCCGAAGCTGTAGTCGCCGAGCTGGATCACCGACAGGCCGTTGATCTGTCCGACCTGGACCCCTTCGGTCGCGAGCAGCATCACGCCCTTGTGGATCTGCTCGACGAGCAGTTCCTGGTAGCGGTTGTTGCGGAACAGGTACTGCGCGATTGCCTGATCGACATGGCGCGCCTCGACCAGCGCACTGCCCTCCTGCCCCGCCCAGAAGTCGGCCTGCAGCACCAGGTCGCGCAGATCCCCGATGTGCAGCGAGAGCTTGGCTGCGTCCTCGGCACTGCGCGAGCTGCGATCGACCACCCGGGCAACGCCCTCGGCCGACAGCGGGCGCGCCTTCTCGCGGCGCACCAGCGTGGCGATGATGCGTGCGTAGAGCCCGATGGCCTCGGGGCTGCGATCGAAGCTGTCGTTGAAGTCGGCGTTGACCTTGAAGTAGAGGCTGAACTCGGGATCATGGTACTTCAGCAGCTGGTACAGGAGCCGGTCGCCGACCAGCACGATCTTCACATCGAGCGGGATTGGTTCGGGTTCGAGCGAGGTGGTCGTGACCATGCCGAGGATGCGCTCGATCGATTCGATGCGGATCTCGCGGGAGCGGATCGCGCGCTTGAGGCCGTCCCACACGAAGGAATTCATCAGCACCTTGCGCGCATCGAGCACCAGGTAGCCGCCGTTGGCGCGGTGCAGCGCTCCGGGCTTGATCAGGCTGAAGTTGGTGAGCAGGGTGCCCATCTGCGCGATGTGCTCGATCCGCCCGAGCACGTTCTGCAGCGTCGGGTTGTCCTCGTAGAGCACGGGTACGCCATCGGCACCGTCGTGGTCGACCAGCACGTTGACGTGATAGCGCAGCCGTTCGCTGGCAAAGACCTTCTTGCGCAGCGGGACACTGGCCTCCTGCTGCTCGGCGGGCATGAAGTCCCAGACGTTCTCGACCATGTCCTGGTGGGCCGTCTCGAGGAAGCCGAGCGCGCTCGGGTACATCTGATAGCGTGACTTGAGCGTCGCCATCATCGGGTCGATGATGTCGTGGATGAACTCGGTATCGATCGTCTTGACGCGCTCGACGCTCTCCTCCTGCCAACCGTGGATGCTCTGGATGATCGACTTCAGCTGGTGGTTCAGCTCGTCGATCACCGACTTTGCCGCCTCCTGTTCGGCCTGGGGCAGTTCGTTGAACTGCGCGGGCGTCATCAGCTTGCCGTCACGCACCGGCCCGATGGTGTAGCCGTTCGGGGTGCGGATCACCACCATGCGCCTGAGCCGCGCCGCCTCGTTCAGCTCGTTGAACAGTTTCGCTTCGCGCTCCTGGTATTCCTCCTGGATCTCGGTGATGCGTCGGCGGTACTCGTCGCCGCGGAACACGTTCGGCACCGTGACCAGCATGCGTTCGATCAGCTTTTCCATGTCGCGCTTGAGCTGCACGCCCTTGCCGGGGGGCAGGCTCAGCACGCGTGGCCGCGATGGATCGTCGAAGTTGTTGACGTAGCACCAGTCCGAAGGCGCGCCGCGCTGGCCGGCGTGGCGTGCCAGCAGCTGATCGACGAGCGTGCGCTTGCCGATGCCGGTCGGCCCGGCAACGTAGAGGTTGTAGCCCTCGCGCTGGATGCCGACACCGAACTCGATCGCTGCAACCGCGCGATCCTGCCCCATCGCAGAGTCGATGTCCGGCAGCTCGTCGGTGGAACGAAACCCCAGCGTCGCAGGGTCGGTGCGACAGCAGAGCATTTCGGCTGCAAGCGGCTGGATGGGCATCAGTCGGATCCTCCCGGGAAGAGACGGCTGCATCTTCGGCGGCCGGCACAAGCATACGCGCTTGACAGGGCGGGAAAAACCGC
>CAZSYV010000150.1:0-5777 GCA_964610955.1 uncultured Klebsiella sp.
ACGCGTTCGGGCAGTTCAACCTCATCTACGGCTGGAACGGCTGCGGGAAGACGACCCTTTCGTCGCTGCTCTCTTTAGTCGAGAAGCGCACGGCGCTCTCGGAGGGTGAAGTTGAGCTGGAGTTTGACGGCACGACGAAGATCACCGGTTCGGCCTTCACCTCGGCGCATCTTCCTCAGGTGCGCGTCTTCAACCGTGACTTCATCAACGCTACTTTGCAGTCCGCTGGCGGCATCTCCCCCATCTACTTCCTGGGCGAAGACAGCGCCGAGAAGCAGAAGGAGGTCGACAAGCTGAGGAATGACCTTGAATTGGCCAACACCGAGGTCAAGTCTGCGACGAGAGAGAAGACCTCCGCCGAGACGAAGCTCGATGAGTTCTGCAAGGAGAAGGCGAAGTTCATCAAAGAACTGCTGATCACCGCAAACAGCACGGCCTATAACAACTACGACAAGCGCAACTTCAAGCAGGCCGTCCAGGCATTGAGCGCGCAGAGCGCAGAGTCCGCCATCCTCACGGACGAGGAGAAGGCCCCGCTAAGAAGCCAGAAGGATGCCCAGCCGAAGCCCCCTATCGGGGAGGTCTCCGCGCCGTCCGTCGACCTCGGCGCCCTCACGCAGGAGGTCGATGCGCTTGTTGTCCGCTCCGTCGTCGCGCAAACGCTCGATGAGCTAACCGCAAACGCCAACCTAGCCGCGTGGGTACAGCGCGGCCTCGCCTTGCACTCGGGCGAGCATGCATCGGATACCTGTCGCTTCTGCCAGCAGCCACTCGGGGCCGCCCGACGCTCAGCCCTAGAAGCGCACTTCAACGACGCCTTCGCGACGTTCCAGCGCGAGCTGACGACGCTGCTCTCGAAACTCCAGGCGGCTAAGCAGAATGCGGGATCGTTACGGCTGCCCGAAGCCTCGCGCTTCTACGACTCTATCGTCTCGGAGGTAACCACCGCGAGTGCATCGGTCTCGGAGATGCTGTCTGCGACCGAGGCAGCGATAGACGTTCTGATTTCCCGCGTCGAAGCAAAGCGTGACAACCCCTTCGCACCCGCCGCGGCGGCTCCGGCGTATGCAACGCAGCCAAGCAACTTCAGTGCGGCCGTCGACGCGCTTAACGCACTCGTCGACAAGCACAACAAGACAAGCAACGACTTCAAGCGCTCGGTTGACGAGGCGTGCAAGAAGCTTGAGGCCGCCTATGTCGCCGAGGCATATGCTGATTACCTCCAGCTTGCCGAGGCTGCGGCGAATGCAGACGCGCTGCTTAAGGGCGTACAGGGGAAGCCCGCGACCATCCAGAGCGAGATCGACACGCTCGAGCGCGCAATCCTTGAGCACCGCCGCCCCGCTGACGAGCTCACCAGGGAGTTGCGCGAGTACCTCGGGCGCGACGAGCTGCATTTTGAGGTGAAGGGCAACGGGTACTTGCTCACGCGCGGCGGCCAGCCAGTCTCGCACCTGAGCGAGGGCGAGCGCACGGCGATCACATTTTTGTACTTCCTCAAATCGCTGCAGGACCGGAAGTTCGACATGGCGAAGGGTATCGTCGTCATTGACGATCCGGTGTCGAGCCTGGACGCCAACGCGATGTTCTCGGCGTTTGGGTACATGAAGGACCGTACCAAGCAGTGCGGCCAACTCTTCATTTTTACGCACAGCTTCCCATTCTTCCGGCTGGTGAAAAACTGGTTCCATCACCTTGACGGGCAGCGAAAGAAGAGCATCGAGAAGCGGCCGGGCCGGTTTTTCCTGCTCCGTTCGCAGCGACACTCTAACGGCTCTCGAACGAGTCACCTCGGCCCACTCGACCGCCTTCTCGAAGAGCACGAGTCCGAGTACCAGTACCTCTTCAAGCGGGTCCACGATGAGGCCCATCGCACCGATGTCGCCACCTATGAGCACCACTACGGGCTGCCTAACGTCGCCCGCCGTTTGATAGAGGCCTTCCTTGCGTTTCGTTTCCCAGAGACGAGCGGCGATCTCGGGCCACGACTCGAACGCGTGACCTTCGATAACGCGAAAAAGACCCGCATCCTCCGGCTGCTCAACACATACTCGCACGCGGGGGCAATCGCTGAGCCGGAGCACGACCTTTCTCTGCTCGCCGAGACCCAGCCCGTATTGCTCGATGTACTGGAGATGATGAAGGCCGTCGACAAGGATCATTACGAAGGGCTTTTGAAGCTGGTTACTGTTCAGCCCATCGAAGAACAAGGAGAACTGTAGATGGCATTTCTGCCCGAGGCCGCCGTGGAGCAAGCGCTGCTGGATCAGCTGCGCGCTCTCGATTACAGCGTCGAACGCGAGGAAGACATCGGCCCCGATGGACACCGCCCCGAGCGCGAGAGTCACGATGAGGTTGTGCTCAAGAAGCGGTTCGAGGACGCCGTTGCACGCCTGAACCCTGGCCTGCCATTGGAGGCTAGACAGGATGCCATTCGCAAGGTGATGCAGTCCGAACTTCCATCGCTGCTCGAAGAAAACCGCCGCATCCACAAGTTGATGACTGAAGGCGTGGACGTCGAGTACTACGCCGACGACGGAACGCTGACCGCTGGCAAGGTCGCGCTCATCGACTTCGAGCACCCGGATCAGAACGATTGGCTGGCGGTGAGCCAGTTCGTGGTCATCACTGGCCAGAACAACCGGCGACCCGATGTGGTGGTGTTCGTGAACGGCTTGCCACTGGGCGTGATCGAACTGAAAGCACCGGGCAGCGCCGGAGCGCATCTATTGGGTGCGTTCAATCAACTGCAAACCTACAAGCAGCAGATTCCGGCGCTGTTCCACACCAACGCACTGCTGGTGACGTCGGACGGCATTGCTGCACGGGTGGGGTCGCTGTCGGCAGACCTTGAGCGCTTTATGCCTTGGCGCACCACCGACGGCACTGACGTTGCGCCGAAGGGCGCGCCGGAACTTTCTACCCTGGTCGAAGGCGTGTTCGAGCAGCGCCGCCTGCTCGACCTGCTCTGCCATTTCACGGTCTTCGGCGAAACCGGTTCAGGGCTGGCCAAGATCATCGCGGGCTACCACCAGTTCCACGCCGTCAAGCGTGCCGTGGAGTCCACCATCCGCGCGGCCGAGGTTTGGCAGGGCATCAAGCAGGACCCGGCAGATTACGGCTTTCCAAGCGTCAAGAGCCAGGCCCGAGGTGATAGGCGCGCAGGCGTTATCTGGCATACCCAAGGTTCCGGCAAGAGCCTGCTGATGGCGTTCTACGCCGGGCAACTGGTCAAACACCCGGCAATGGCCAACCCTACGCTGGTGGTGCTCACCGATCGGAACGATCTTGACGATCAGTTGTTCTCAACGTTCTCGATGTGCCGTGACCTGATCCGGCAGACGCCGGTACAGGCCGAGAGCCGCGAAGATCTACAGAAGGTCCTGAGCCGCGCTTCGGGCGGGGTGATCTTCACCACCTTGCAGAAATTTGGCGAGGTCGACGGGCCGCTGACCACGCGGCGCAACGTGGTGGTCATCGCAGATGAAGCGCACCGCAGTCAGTATGGCTTCAAGGCCAAGGTGGACGCGAAGACCGGCGAAATTTCCTATGGCTTCGCCAAGTACATGCGCGACGCCCTGCCGAACGCATCGTTCATTGGTTTTACGGGCACGCCCATTGAGGCGGACGATGTCAACACTCCGGCCGTGTTCGGCAACTACATCGATGTCTATGACATTAGCCGTGCGGTCGAAGACGGTGCGACTGTGCCGATTTACTACGAGTCGCGGCTGGCACGCATCGAACTCGACGAAGACGAGAAGCCAAAGATCGACGCCGAGGTCGAGGAACTGACAGAGGAGGACTCCGAGGCCGACGAGGAGCGCTTCAAGAAGAAGTGGTCAACGGTCGAAGCCCTTGTCGGCAGCGACAAGCGCCTGGCGCTGGTGGCCAAGGATATGGTCGCCCACTTCGAGGATCGTGTGGCTGCCCTCGATGGCAAGGCGATGGTGGTGTGCATGAGCCGCCGCATTTGCGTGAAGCTGTACGACGAGATCATCAAGCTTCGGCCTGACTGGCACAGCACCGATGACAACGCGGGTGCGGTCAAGATCGTGATGACGGGCGCGGCAAGCGACCCGCAAGAATGGCAACAGCACATCGGCAACAAGGCACGTCGTGATCTGCTGGCCAAGCGCGCCCGCGACCCGAAGGACCCGCTCAAGCTGGTGATCGTTCGGGATATGTGGCTCACCGGCTTTGACGCGCCGTGCATGCACACGATGTACGTGGACAAGCCGATGCAAGGGCACGGCTTGATGCAGGCGATTGCGCGGGTGAACCGTGTGTTCCGCGACAAGCCAGCCGGACTGATCGTCGACTACATCGGCATCGCACAAAACCTGAAGTCGGCCCTGCAGCAGTACTCGAAAAACGATCAGGAAAACACGGGTGTCGACGAGGCTCAGGCCGTTGCAGTGATGATGGAGAAGTACGAAGTGGTGCGCGACATGTACCACGGATTCGACTATGCGTCGGCGCTGACCGGGACAGCCCAAGAGCGCTTGGTGATGATGGCTGGCGCGATAGAGTGGATTCTCGACCTCCAGCAGAAGTTGGCGGCGAAAGAGAAAACCGAAGATGGCAAGAAGAGCGCCCATCGTCGCTATCAGGACGCGGTGCTGGCGCTATCCAAGGCGTTCGCCTTGGCATCCGCCTCCGACGAGGCCCGCGAAATTCGCGAGGAAATCGGTTTCTTCCAGGCGATTCGCGCCGCGCTGGTCAAGAGCAGCACGGGCTCCGGAGTGACCCAGCAAGAGCGCGAGTTGGCGATCCAGCAGATTGTCAGCCGCGCGGTGGTCTCGACCGAGATCGTGGACATCCTGGCCGCTGCGGGTATCAAGAGCCCGGACATCTCCATTCTCTCCGACGAGTTCCTCGCCGAAGTTCAGCAGATGGAGAAGAAGAATCTTGCGTTGGAAGCGTTGCGCAAGCTGATCAACGACGGCATTCGCTCGCGTAGCAAAGCCAACGTGGTGCAGACCAAGGCGTTCTCGGAGCGCCTGGAAGACGCCGTGGCGCGCTACCACGCCAACGCCATCACCACTGCTGAGGTGCTGCAGGAGCTGATCCAACTGGCCAAGGACATCCGCGCTGCCCGACAGCGAGGCGAAGAGTCCGGGTTGTCCGACGAGGAGATCGCCTTCTACGACGCGCTGGCCGAGAACGAGAGCGCTGTGCAGATGATGGGAGACGACAAGCTACGGCTGATCGCACACGAGTTGTTGATGAGCCTGCGCGAAAACGTGTCAGTCGACTGGGCCCATCGTGACTCAGCACGGGCCCGGATGCGGGTATTGGTGAAGCGCATCCTGCGGAAGTATGGCTACCCGCCAGATCTGCAGGACACCGCGGTTCAGACGGTGCTGCAGCAGGCGGAAGCATTGTCGGCTGGGTGGAGCGTGGCGAGGACTGGCCAAGGGAGTAGCAATGGCTGATGTGTTCATATCCCACGGTGCAGTGGACTTACCTCTCGCGGATTTCTACATCGTCACCTCTTGCAGGAAGGGCTGAGCGCGTACCGGGCTTCGGTCTCAATGCCGCCGGGCGAGCGCTTGATGCCCCACATCATGGATAACCTGCGCAGTTCGATCTGGGTGTTTTGTCTCAGTCGTGCGGCTGTGCTTCGCCGTGGGTAGCTGTCTTAGAAGTACTTCTTGAACGTCGCCGCCGCAATGCATGCGCACCGCCACGCTGAGCAGTGCGGCGCTGGGCAGCAGGATCAGCGGGTTCACGCTGACCGGCAGTGCCAGGTAAGTCACCCACGGCAGTACGGC
>CAZSYV010000151.1:0-4406 GCA_964610955.1 uncultured Klebsiella sp.
CAGTCTGGCTGCAGTGAGTATGGTCATGTCCCAGCGAGGGTCTGCAAGGAGCGCCAGGCCGCCGATCGATGCACGGGGCTGGCTGCGGGGCGTGCGGCGGCTGGAGTCGGACAACGCGAATGAACGTCCGGCGGGTGCGCAAGGCGAGATCAGCCTGCTGGTGATCCACAACATCAGCCTGCCGCCCGGGCGCTTTGGTGGCGGGTTCATCGAGGCGCTGTTCCTGAACACGCTTGACTGTTCGCTGCACCCCTACTTCGAGTGTCTGCGCGAGCTGCACGTTTCGGCGCACCTGCTGATCGATCGTCGCGGGCGGCTGACGCAGTTCGTGCCCTTCGCTCGCCGCGCCTGGCATGCGGGGGAGTCGTGTTTCGAGGGGCGTTCGGCCTGCAATGACTTCAGCATCGGCATCGAACTCGAGGGGACTGACGAGCGCCCCTACACGCAGGCGCAGTACCGCAGCCTTCAGCGCGTGACACGCAAGCTGCTGCACCACTATCCGGCGCTCACTGTCGCGGGTATCGTTGGTCATGCCGATATCGCGCCCGGGCGCAAGACCGACCCGGGGCCGGCATTCGATTGGACGAGTTTTCGGGCTGCGCTGATCGATCACCGAGACGCTTGACGGTTGCAGTCAAAGGGGGAGTGAGACTGTGGAGTTCCTGGCGATTCTGATCGCGGTGGCGATCATGCATCTGCGCGGCACCGGCATGCCGCTGCAGCAAGACGGCTGGTTCCATACGCTGCGCGGGCTGCTGGCACCGTACCTTGCCGAAGGGCCGCGTCAGGTCGTGCTGGTCGTACTGCCGACACTCGTTGTGCTGGTGCTGCAGGCTGTGCTGGACGGGCGCTTCTACGGCCTTGCCGAGCTGGTGTTCTTCGTAGTGGTGCTCATCTATTCGCTTGGGCGCGGTCGGCTGACGGAAGAGCTTGGCGAGTATCTGCTGCGCTGGAGCCGCAGCGACTTCCAGGCAGCCTATCGCCAGCTGGCAACCGACCCTGGCGTCGGGCTTGGCGAGGACGATGGCATCACCAACCCGGCTGCGCTGCACGCCGTTGCCCGGCGGCAGTTGTATTACCGTGGCTTCGAGCGTGGCTTCGTCGTCCTGTTCTGGTTCTTCTTTCTCGGGCCGGCGGGTGCCGTTGTCTACCGCATGGCTGCGCTGGTGAACGCGATGCGTCGCGCCGAGGGACTGGCGAGTGAAGACTCCACGCTGCTGCGCTGGATCGAGTGGCTGCCGGTACGCGTCTGCGGGCTGGCATTCGCCCTCGTCGGGCACTTCGACCGCGCGCTCTACGCCTGGCAGCGTGTGATGGGCAACTCGCGCATCGCCACGGCCGAGGCGCTCGAGCTTTGCGGCAACGCGGCGCTCGATCTCGATGTGCCGGCCGACGGGGAGGACCGCGCAGCGCTGATCGAACGTGGCACCCGCGAGCTGCAGGCGGTTGCCTCGCTCGGTGGGCGTGCGTTCATCCTGTGGCTGGTGATCATGGGTCTGCTGGCGATGATCTTCTGAGATTTTGGGGGAGGGGTGATGAGTGCTTCCGTGAGGGCATCGAGCAGCCACCCGTTTCCCCTTGCAGCCGTGCCTGCGTGGGATGCAACGAGCGATGTACTGATCGTCGGCTACGGCGCAGCCGGTGCCTGCGCGGCGCTCGAGGCGGCGCGCGCGGGGGCTCGCGTGTGCATCGTCGAAGCGGCAGGAACGCATGGTGGTGCCTCGGCGCTTTCCTCGGGGGAGATCTACGCCGGCGGTGGCGGGGGCACCCCGATCCAGCGTGCTGCGGGCTTTGCCGATGCCAGCGAGGACATGTACCGCTACCTGATGATGGCGGGCGGACCCGATGCCGACGAGGCGAAGGTGCGCCTCTACGTCGATCGCAGCCTCGAGCATTTCGGCTGGATGGCGGCGCAGGGCATACCGTTCAAGAACTCCTACATTCCGGAGCGCATTCTCGAACCACCGGGTGATGACTGCCTGGTGTGGAGTGGCAGCGAAGAGGCATGGCCGTTCTCGGAGCATGCGAAACCGTGCCCACGCGGCTTCATGCCGCAGTGGCACGGCGGCAGCACCGGGCGGCAGATGATGGACGTGCTTGCCGCACGCGTTGCCGAGTTGCCGGTCGAGCTGCGCTTCGAGACGCGCTGCACGGCGCTGGTGACGGATGCGACAGGCGCGGTCTGCGGCATCGTTGCGCGTGCTGGCTCGCGTGAGCTGTTTCTGTGCGCCGAGCGTGGCGTGATCCTCTGTGCCGGCGGCTTCATCATGAATGCCGAGATGCTAAGGCGCCATGCACCACTCGCGCTGCGCACCAACCGCCCGATCGGCGCACTCGATGACGGCTCGGGAGTGCTGCTCGGGCAGAGTGTCGGTGGGCAGGCGATCCACATGGACCAGATCTTTGCAACGATCCCGCAGTATCCGCCCGAGCAGAACATTCACGGCATCCTGATCAACGAACGCGGCCAGCGTTTCATCAACGAGGACTGCTACCACGGGCGCGTCACGCAGTACCTGCTGCGCCAGGCGGGTACCCGCTTCTGGCTGCTGCTCGATGGGGCGACCTTCGTCGAACAGCCTTTTCGTGAGTTCTTCAGGATCGATATCGGTGCGACCGGGGAGAGCTGGGACGAGGTCGAAGCCGAACTTGCGCTGCCGACGGGTGCGCTGACATCGACGGTCGAGCTCTACAACCACCACGCAGCCGCGGGCCATGACCCGCTGTTCCACAAGGCGTCGCGCTGGGTGCGCCCGCTCGTCGAACCACCTTTTGTCGCACTCGACTTTCGCATCGACCATGCACTGTGCTCGAGCTTCACGCTCGGCGGACTCGACACGCTGCCGGGGGGTGAGGTGCTCGATGCGGCGCGCCGGCCGATTCCCGGGCTTTTTGCCGCGGGGCGGACCGCCTGCGGCATCCCGCGCTGGGGAGAGGGTTACAGCTCGGGCATGTCGGTTGGCGACTCGACCTTCTTCGGTCGCATGGCCGGACAGACGGTAGCGCGGCGGGTCGGCTGATCCGGCGCCAACCCCGTGAGCCTTACTTCCGCTGTGCCCACAGCACTTCCTGCCCACCGTTGCGGCGCACGATCACACGGGCACACACGAACAGCAGGTCCGAGAGGCGATTGAGGAAGCGCTGCCCGTCGCGGTTCACTGTCTCGGTGCTGGCGAGCGTCACCGCCGCGCGCTCGGCACGTCGGCACACGGTGCGTGCCAGGTGGCAGGTTGCGGCAGCGCGTGAGCCACCGGGCAGGATGAAGTTCTTCAGCGGCGGCAGGTCGGCGTTCAGCTCATCGATGCGCTGTTCGAGCCAGGCGATGCGCTCGGCGTGCACCATCGCCGTGCCGGGCATCGACAGCTCGCCGCCCAGGTCGAACAGATCGTTCTGGATGTCGGTGAGCATCGGTGTCAGCGGATCGTCTGGTGCGAGCTCGGCGATCAGCAGTCCAACGACCGAGTTGGTCTCGTCGACAGCGCCGATCGTCTGCATGCGTGCGCTGTCCTTGCGCACCCGGTCGGTACCGGCAAGCCCCGTGGTGCCATCGTCGCCCGTGCGCGTGTAGACCTTCGTCACCCGGTGTCCCATTGCTCCTTCCTCGTTCGCCTGTCCGCCTCTTGCCTGCCGGCGGGAGTGCAGGAGCGCCATCGACGCAGTGCACTCTCACCCCACCCCGGGGCCCGAGTCTACAGCGAGTAGCCGATGCTCAGGTACACGGTGCGCCGTGCAGCCGGGTAGACGCTGCGTGAGTGGACGGCAGTGCCCAGTGCGGGGTCGTACCACTCGCTGGTCAGCGTGTCGTACTTCTGATTGCCGAGGTTGTTGACACGAAGTGTCGCGTTCCACTGCGCCGCCTTCCAGCGCAGTGCCGCGTTCACCAACCGTTCGGAATCCACGCGCGCGAAGGCGTTCAGATCATCGCCCAGCGCGTAGCGCGAACCGGTGTACACCATCTCGGCATAGGCGCTGAAACCGTGGCCGATCTCCCAGGTTGCGTTCAGCGCACCGCTGTTGCGTGCCACATAGGGCACGTCCTTGCCCTTGGCATTGCCGGAGGTCAGCTCGGCATCGGTCAGCGTGTAGTTGCCGCCAAGGCTCAGCTGCTCCAGCACCTGCCAGCGCCACTCGAGCAGTGCGCCGCGCCGGCGCGAGGACTTGAGGTTGATGTTCGCGCCGAGCATCCCCCACGCCGCACCCGGGCCAAGTGCTGCCGGGTCGTAGAGCAGTTCGTCGTCGAGTTCGAGGTCGAACAGCATCGCGCGGGCGCTTGTCTGAGGGCCGAACCATTCGATGCCGCCCTCCCACGAGGTGCCGGTCTGTGGCTTGAGGAAACTGACCGAGGGCAGCACGAAGCCGTTCTCGTCGACGTTCGCGAAGCGCAGCACCTCGTCGCGGCGCAGCAG
>CAZSYV010000151.1:4506-5761 GCA_964610955.1 uncultured Klebsiella sp.
TGGCGACGGTTGTGATGGGCCATGGCAGCGGGCAGGGCGCCGGGGAGCTGGAGATCGTCGTCGATGCGCTGGATCTCGGCAAAGACCCTGCCGGCGCTCCACTCGTAGTCGAGCAACAGATTCGCGCTGCGGTAGTCGGCGGCGTTGTTGTCGCGGTAGTTGTCGCTTTCGCGCCGCTCGGCGCTCAGGCGTGCGCCGATGCCGTTGGCGAAGCGCTGGCTCGCGCTCAGTGTCAGGCGTCGGGCATCGTGCGAGCCACCTCCAAGGCGTACATCGACCGTGGGATGGTCGGGGCGACGTGTGATGATGTTCAGCACGCCACCCACGGCCTGATCACCGAACAGTACGCCGCCACCGCCTTGCAGGATCTCGATGCGCTCGATGTCGACGAGCGAGATGCTGCCGAGGTCGGGTGCTTCCATCGACGGGTTGTTCAGTCGTCGGCCATCGACCAGCACCAGGGTGTTGTTTACCGCGTTTTCACCAAAGCCGCGCATGCTGACAACGATGCCGCGGCCACCGTCACCGATGGTGTCACGGATCTGCAGCCCGGCATGCCCCTGCAGCACCTCGGCAATGTTCTGTGCGCCGCTGCTGGCGATGTCATCGTGCGTGATCACGCTGATCGCTGCGGGCGTTTCGAAGGTGCTCAGTTCGGTACGCAGCCCGGTGACGACGATCTGCTCGATGCCGCTGGCGGCGCTGGCGTTGGGTGCGGTGGTGAAGCTGGCGCTCAGCAGTGCAAGCGCGACAAGGCGATGGTTGACGTGCATGGTCCCTCCCCGGTTCCTTGTGTCATGAGGCAGGGCAATCGGGCGAGGAGAGGTGACTGGAATGAGGCGACCGGTGGGCACGCATCACCCACCGAGCCCGCCGCTCGATTGCAGTGAAATGCGGAAGGCCGGTCTCCGGGCTCGTGAACGGATCCTGCGATCCGGGATCGGCGCCTTCCCATCCGAGGTCCATGGCCTCTGCGACAGTGGCTGCGTGCCAACCCTGTGTTCACTTACCGTTGCGGGGGCAGCGCTGGGATTGCACCAGACTTCCCGTTTCATCCTGCGCCGCCGGCTTTCGCCACAGCGCCGCAGGACACCGTCCGCGACAGGGTCGGCACCTTAGTGCCAGCCCCCGATGATTGTCAATTTTCCGCCCGCCCCTTTCCGTCACCTCCGCCCCTTTCCATCACCTCCGCCCCTTTCCGTCACCTCCGCCCCTTTCCGTCACCTCCGCCTCTTTATCGTCATTCCCGCGAAAG
>CAZSYV010000152.1:0-5659 GCA_964610955.1 uncultured Klebsiella sp.
TCGCGGATGATGTCGTTGCACAGGTCGACGCACTCATCGCAGATGAACACCGAAGGCCCTGCGATCAGCTTGCGAACCTCGTGCTGACTCTTGCCACAAAAAGAGCAGTACAACAGTTTGCTCTTGTCTCCGCTGCTTTCCTTGGTCATTGCCCATCCGTCCGATTCGAATCGTCCCGGCGACGCCTGGTCGGCAATCGCCATCTTCACCCACAACTGTCGGCACCCGGTTTCGACTCTGAGTCTAGCAGGCCGGTACCCACTTGGTACTCATTTTCTCGGCCGCGAGACCAACACCTCGTCGATGATTCCGTAGTCCTTTGCCTTCTGCGGATTCATGAAGTTATCGCGTTCGGTATCGAGCGCGATCGTCTCTACCGACTGCCCTGTGTGCTGCGCAAGCAGCGCATTCAGGCGTTCACGAATGATCAGTATCTCGCGCGCATGGATGTCGATATCAGATGCCTGCCCATGAGCCCCGCCGCTGGGCTGGTGAATCATGATGCGCGAATTCGGCAAGGCGTAGCGTTTCCCGTGCGTACCCCCAGCCAGCAGGAACGCACCCATGCTCGCTGCCTGACCGATGCACATGGTGCTCACGTCAGGCTTGATGAACTGCATCGTGTCATAGATCGACAGCCCTGCCGTGACCGATCCCCCCGGGGAATTGATGTACAGGTGGATGTCCTTGTCGGGGTTTTCCGACTCGAGGAACAGCATCTGTGCGACCACGAGGTTTGCCATGTGATCTTCCACCGGACCGACGATGAAGATCACGCGCTCCTTCAGCAGACGCGAATAGATGTCGTACGAGCGTTCACCGCGTGCGGTCTGCTCGACCACGATGGGCACCAGCCCGAGTCCCGTGATCGTACTGTCGCCTCGGCGTGCATATTCACTCATTCCGTACCATCTCCTCACAGATCCGACTGACCAGCGAACCTCGTTGTGCGCGTGCCGCTTCAGGGCTCTCCCTGCACAGTCGCGGGAGCAGGATCCGCGCTCAGGGCTTCCTCGTAGCTGCCCGGCACATCGCTCACCTGTGCTCGCTCAAGTACCGTGTCGATGGCCTGATCTTCCAGAACCACCGCTTCGACCGACGCCAACTGCTCACGGTTCCCATAATACCAGCTGACTACCTCCTCGGGTTCCTCGTAGGTCGCAGCCATTTCCTCCACCCTGCTGCGCACCAGCGCCGGGTCAGCCACGAGCTTCTCGCGTCGGATCACTTCCCCGAGCAGCAGGCCAAGCGCCACGCGCCTTTCCGCCTGCGTACGAAACATCTCATCGGGCAACATCGATGGGTCGAAACGCGAGACATCCCCCCCGAACTGCCGCAGCGTCTGCTGGCGCAGCGCCCCGATCTCCTGCTGAACCAGCGCCTGTGGCATCTCGACCTCGGTATGCTCGTACAGCGCGTTCATCACTCGCATCTTCAGCTTGGAGCGAATCGCCTGGCGCAGTTCCCGCTCCATGTTGGCACGAACTTCAGCCCGGAAGGCATCGAGCCCACCCTCCCTCACTCCAAAGCGGGCGAAGAAGGCGTCGTCGAGTTCGGGCAGGCGCTTTTCACTCACACGATTCAGGCGCACCTCGAACACCACCTCGGCGCCCTTGAGCTCCTCAGCGTGGTACTCATCCGGGAAGCGCAGCTGCAACTCGCGCGTCTCACCGGCAGCCATTCCCTCGATGCCTGCCTCGAACCCGGGAATCATACGATTCGAGCCGAGAAGCAGATCACTGCCCTCGGCACTGCCGCCATCGAAGGCAACGCCATCACGACGCCCCGTGTAATCGATATTCACCAGATCACCGGGAGCGGCCGCGCGATCCACAGCCTCCCACATGCCCTGCTGGTTGCGCAGCACCTCGATCATGCGATCGAGGTCGGCATCACCGACTTCCGCCACGGGACGCTGTATGGTCAGCTTCGCGAAATCGACCAGATCGATTTCGGGATACACCTCGAAGGTTGCGGTGAACTCCAGATCCCGCCCACTCGCAATCGAGCGTGGCTCGATTGTCGGCTGTCCCGCAGGCTTGAGATCCTCCTGGCGCACCGCCTCATAGAAGGTCTCGCTCATCACTTCGCCGAGAACCTCCTGGCGTACGCCCGCACCGAAACGCTGCTGCACGACCTTCAGCGGCACCTTGCCCTGACGAAACCCTTTCAGGCGCACCGATCGTGCTGCCTTCGCCAGTCGCGCCGTCACTTCCGCCTCGATGCGCGCTGCCGGCACACCGATCGTCAGGCGCCGGCCCAGACCCGACGTAATTTCAACGGAAACCTGCATCTTCGACCTCACTCAGAAACTGTAGGAATCTCTCCATCGGCGCGCGCACTCACGGGCAGCAGCGGCCGGAAGGGCGCGCATTCTAGCATGCGTCAACCCATTGCGAGAGCCCATGATCGGCTCATGTCCAGGCACGGACACGAGCACGTATAGGACAGATGGTGCGAAAGGCGGGACTCGAACCCGCACGCCCAAAGGCACTGGAACCTAAATCCAGCGCGTCTACCAGTTCCGCCACTTTCGCTCCTCCCGCTTCAGCGGGATGTGAAAACACTTCACCAAAAGATCGTAATCACTTGTTATCGGGAATGACATACCTCAAGGTCGTACAGCATACGAATATCACAATCACAATCGATGGCGAACAATACGGACAGGCAGCAGTTCATTCACCTCATCGCGGCGAAACGCGACCGGCGGCACGCACGACCAGGCTGTGCGGATCCTGCCGAAGAATCACATCCGCTCCGGGGAACTCGGCTATCAGGCACGCCTCGACCTCGTCTGTGATCGCATGCGCCTCGCGCAAGGGAGTGTAATCGGCAATCTCGACATGGCACTGAATGAAGTAGCGCAGACCGGAGCGTCGCGTGCGCAGATCATGCACTCCCAGCACCCCCGGCACGCTCAGCACCAATGAACGAATCCTCCCCACGATCTCGTCAGGCAATTCCTTGTCCATCAGCAGATCAAGCGCGTCACTGCCGATGCGTACCGCACCGCTGCCGATCAGCAGCGCAATCAATACTCCCATCACGGTATCCACCCGACCGTAGCCCAGGTGCGCACAGAGCAACGAGACGACCACCACGATGTTCATCAGCAGATCGGTCGCATAGTGGAGCCGATCGGCCCGAATCGCGGCCGAACCGGTCATGCGGATCACTCGTGTCTGCAGCATGACCAGAGCCAGGGTGCAGACGATGGCCATGACTGCGACGGCAAGTCCGATGCCGATATGCGTCATCGGCGTTTCGCTCGTCTGCATCAGACGCTCGGCGCTGTAAAGCATCAGCAGCAGCGCCGAGCCGAGAATGAAAAACGACTGCACCAGTGCGGCCAGTGGTTCCGCCTTGCCATGACCGAAGCGATGGTCGGCATCTGCTGGCTTCAGCGAGTAGCGCACGGCCAGCATCGATACCGTCGATGCCACCAGATCCATCAGCGAATCGATCAACGAGCCAAGCATGCTGGCCGAACCAGTGAGCGACCAGGCCCAGTACTTGAGCAGGATCAGCCCAAGCGCAACGGCGATCGAGGAATAGCTCGCCGCGAGCAGCCAGCGATCTTCCGACATCCGCGGCAACGCCATGCCTTCAGTCCAACTCGCTCGCCAACGCCATCAGGGCAAGCCGTTCAGACGCGCTCGAGCACGGTTGCGATTCCCTGCCCCAACCCAATGCACATCACCGCCAGACCGAGCGTCATTGCACGCTGCTCCATCACGTTGATCAAGGTCGTGGTGATACGCGCACCCGTGCAGCCAAAGGGGTGCCCCAGGGCGATCGCACCACCGTGCAGATTGACCCGTGTTTCCAGATCATCGAGCAGGCGCAGATCCCGGAGCACGGGAATCACCTGGGCCGCGAAGGCCTCATTGAGTTCGATGGCATCGATATCCGCAAGCTGCAGGCCCGCTCGTGCCAGCACCTTGTGCGTCACCGGAACCGGTGCATAGCCCATTATTGATGGATCGATGCCGACAACTGCCATGGCGCGGATTTTCGCGCGCGGTCGCAACCCCCGTTCGCGCGCATGCCGACCCGAGGTGACGATCATCGCCGCCGCCCCATCGGCAATCTGCGAGGAATTACCCGCGGTCACCGAACCAGCGCGCGGGTCAAAGACCGGCGCCAGTGCGCCGAGGCGCTCGAGTGTCGTGTCCCGACGGATCGTCGTGTCGCTTGTGACGAGAATGCTGCGCCCATCTTCATCATGACCGCGTCGCGCAATGATCTCGCGCCTCCAGTGCCCCTCATCCTCTGCCTTCGCGGCGAGCCGGTGCGAGCGCTCGGCATAGACATCCTGCTCGGCACGTGCAATGCCGTGCAGCCTCGCCAATCCCTCGGCTGTGACACCCATCATCCCTGCGGCCTTGGCAATATGCTTGCTCAGGCGCGGATTGGGGTTCACGCCCTTGTCCATCGGCAGATGCCCCATGTGCTCGACACCGCCAACGATGAACACATCACCGTAATCCGCCCGAATCGCCTGTGCGGCGATATGCAGCGCCGACATCGAGGAACCGCACAGGCGCGAGACAGTCTGCGCGCCGGCCCCATGCGGAATTACCGTCAGCAGCGACATCATGCGTGCCACGTTCCAACCCTGTTCCTCGGTCTGGTTTACGCAGCCCCAGATCACGTCCTCCACCGTCTGCGGATCCACCGCCGGGTTGCGTGCGAGTAGCGCATCGACCAGATCCGCCGAGAGATCCTCGGCGCGTACATGACGGAACACACCGTTCCTCGAGCGCCCCATCGGCGTACGTGCACAGTCGATGATCAACGCGTCATCGTCCTTGTAGCTCATCTCGGACCTCCAACGCAGCAATTCAGGAATGGAAGCGTCGCCCCTCGCGTGCACGCTGGCGCAGCGTTCCAGGTACGGCGTAGAGCGCTGCGATTCCGACATGGCGATCCGCTGCGGCACAGAAGGCATCGAGCCCCATATGATCCATGTAGCGCAGTGCACCGCCCCGAAACACCGGAAAACCAATGCCCATCACCAGCGCCATATCGGCCTCGCTGGCGCTGTCGACGATTCCCTCGTCGAGGCAGCGCACCAGCTCATTGCACATCGGCACCATCATGCGCTCGACGATCTCCTGTTCGGCAAACTCACGCGCACCACCGCACACCGGTGCAATCAGCTCTGCCACAGCCGGATCGAAGCGCTTCACTGTCCTGCCACTGGCATCGGATTCATAACGGTAGAAGCCTGCCCCGCTTTTCCGGCCAAAGCGTCCCGCCTCGAAAAGCACGTCGAGTGCACTGCGAAAACCCAGCGCCATACGGTCTGGGTAGCCCGCAGCGAGCACCCCTGCAGCATGCTGCGCAACGTCGATGCCGACCACATCCAGCAGATGCGCCGGCCCCATCGGCCAGCCGAAAGCCTGCATCACGCGATCGATCTCACGAAAATCGGCTCCGTCACGCAGCAGCATGTCGAATGCACCAAAGTACGGAAACAGTACCCGATTGACCAGGAACCCTGGGCAGTCGCGCACCACGATCGGCGTCTTGCGCAACTGTCTGGCGTACGCCACCGTGGTGGCGATCGCCATTTCCGAACTCTGCTCGCCACGGATGACCTCGACCAGGGGCATGCGGTGCACCGGGTTGAAGAAATGCATGCCGCAGAAGT
>CAZSYV010000153.1:0-1313 GCA_964610955.1 uncultured Klebsiella sp.
CGTCATTCCCGCGAAAGAACGTCATTCCCGCGAAAGCGGGAACGGGAACGGGAACCCAGTGACAATCTCCACGAGTGCAGGCGAGGCAGCATAGCAGCAAAGCCGGCCATGCCGAACCCGCAAGGGCATGAGGCGGATTCAATGCAGGGTCGGCGCGGGTGCGGTCGTCAGCACGACGTCGATCTCGCGCAGCAGCACGAGCAGCGCACCATGCGCCTCCCCACCAAAGTGGATCTCGGCCATCTCGGCAATCGCACAGCGCGACGGCAGGCTCGCCTCCGTGGCGAGCAGTGCCTGCATGCGCGGCAGGAAAACGAACTGCAGCCACTGCTCGAAAGACAGGGTATCGATGCAGAACGGCTGCGTGCTTGCCAGCGCTCCAGGGTGCGGCTCACGGGCGCCCCACAGCCCAAGCTCGCGGAGCATCGACTCGAGTTCGGGCAGCAATTCGGCAAGGCGGGCGTGCGCGCTCATCTCAGGCGACCTGGCGGCGAAACGGCGGCAGCGAATCGAGGATCCGCCGCCCGTACTGGCGCGTCACGATACGACGATCGAGCAGCGTGATGCGCCCGCTGTCCTCCTCGGTGCGCAGCAGCCGCCCGCTGGCCTGCACCAGACGCAGCGCTGCATCCGGCACCGAGATCTCCATGAACGGGTTGCCACCACGCGCCTCGACCCACTCGGCAAGCGCCGCCTCGACAGGATCATCCGGCACGGCGAAGGGAATCTTGGCAATCACCACGTGTCGGCAGTAGGCCCCGGGCAGGTCGATTCCCTCGGCAAAGCTCGCCAGCCCGAAGATCACCGAACCCTCGCCCGCATCGATGCGCGTGCGATGCAGGCGCAGCAGCTCCTGCTTGGTGAAATGATCCTGCAGCAGGATGCGGTCACGCAGCGCAAGTCCGGTGCGGTCGTAGACCTCGCGCATCTGCCGGCGCGAGGCGAACAACACCAGGCTCGCCTCGGCGAGGTCGAGGCTGTCGTCGAGCCAGTGGGAAATCTCGCGCGTGTGCTCCGGGTGGTTGCCGGGGTCGGACTGCAGCCGCGGCACCGCAAGGCAGGCCCGTCCGGCGTAATCGAAGGGACTTGCCACGGTGGCAAACACGCAGTCCTGCGGCAGGCCGGCGCGCTGGATGATGCGATCGAAACTGCCGAGCGCGGTCAGCGTCGCCGAGGTAAGGACAGCACCGGCAGCACGGGACCAGACGCGATCGCGCAGCACGGGGGCAGCGAGCACGGGTGCCACGCAGACCTCGATGTCCTCGCCCGCAAGCTGTGTGGTGGCGCGGATCCAGCGCGCCTGGGGTGCCTCG
>CAZSYV010000153.1:1413-5549 GCA_964610955.1 uncultured Klebsiella sp.
GCCGCGTCGATCTCGATGCACAGCCCCGGCACCTCGGCCAGGCGCCGACGCAGCGTCTCGCCCGCGCCGGGCGCCCCTCCGATGTTGGCGGCAAGCAGTGAGCACTCCGCAAGCTGTTGACGCGCAAGGCCGATACGCGCGCTGAAACTCAGGTGCGCACAGGCCTTGTCGGGCAGGTGGTGCGCCTCGTCGAAGACGTAGATCGCATCCTGCGGGTCGGGCAGTACCGCGCCGCCGCCGAGCGCGAGGTCGGCAAGCACCAGATCGTGGTTGGCGACCACGCAATCGACACCATCGAGCCCATCGCGCGCCCGAAAGAACGGACAGCTCGCGATCCACGGACAACGCCTTGCGCTGCACTGGTGATGGTCGGTGGTGGCAGGAAACCAGCGTGCATCGGGGATCGCGCTCGGCCAGGAGTCGCGATCGCCAGCCCAGCGCCCCTCGTCGAACGCGCCCTGCAGCTCGGCGTAGAAGGCACGTGTCTCACGATCGATTGCCGGCGCAGACGGCTCGACCAGCGGAATCTGGCCGCTCTCGGCACTGCGCGCACCGCGCAGCAGCGCATCGAGGCGTACAGGGCAGACGTAGCGCCCCCGCCCCTTCGCCAGCGCGAAGCTGAAATCGAGTGCGCCGGCCTGCTGCAGGTCCGGCAGGTCACGCAGCACCAGCTGCTCCTGCAGCGCCACCGTGGCGGTGGAGATGACCAGTTTCTTGCCAAGCGCGCGGGCCACCGGAATCGCGGCAACCGCGTAGGCAATGGTCTTGCCTGTGCCGGTGCCGGCCTCGACGACGCAGATCGGACTTCCGCCCGCATCAGGGTCACTGCCACGCGCCAGCGCGTTGGCGACATGTGCGATCATGGCGCGCTGGCCGCTTCGCGGGCGCACGCCGCGTGCAGAGAGCCAGTTGCTGTAGGCCGTCTGGATCGCATTCTTGACGTCCGCGGTAAGCAAGAAAGATCCTCGCGTGGAGAGGATGCGACTATAGCAGGCCGGCAGGCCATCGACGCCAGCGCTGACGACCGCCCCGACGACACGGTGGGAGAACACATGATCGAGTCACTTTCGCACGGCATCCACTGCATCGACACCGGCTACCACCGACCACAGCTCGCCGCCGTCTACCTCGTGGTCGACGACGGCGAAGCGGCACTGATCGAAACCGGTACCGTGCCGACCCTGCCGACGCTGCTCGCGGCGCTCGACCAGTGCGGGGTATCACTCGAACAGGTGCGCTGGATCATGCCCACGCATGTGCACCTCGACCACGCCGGCGGCGCCGGGGCGCTGCTTGCGCACTGCCCGAATGCGACGCTGGTCGTGCACCCCCAGGGCGCGCGCCACCTGATCGACCCGTCACGGCTGATCGCCGGCTCGGCGGCAGTCTACGGTGAGCAGGGAGTGCGCGAGATGTACGGCGACATCGTACCGGCTCCGGCCGAGCGCGTGCGCCAGGCGCCCGATGGCAGTCGCTGGGCGCTCGGCAAGCGCGAGCTGCTGATCCGCGACACACCGGGGCACGCACGCCACCACTACAGCATCTGGGACGAGGCGAGCCGCGGCTGGTTCTGCGGCGACGTCCACGGTATCGGCTACCGCGAACTGTACTGCCAGGGAAAACCCTTCCTGATACCGACCACCACACCGGTGCAGTTCGAGTTCGAGCCGATGCTGTCCTCACTTGCGCTGCTGATGGCGGCCGAGCCACGCTACCTTTATCTGACGCACTTCGGGCGCATCGAGGCCAGCACCGGGCACACGGCATCGCTCGAGCGCCAGCTGCGCGAGTATCTGCGCCTCACGCGGGCGAGTGCACCCGGGGATGACCGCGAGCAGCTGCTCACTGCAGCACTGATCGAGTACACCGTCGCGCTGCTGCGCAGTGCCGGCAGTACGCGTGGCGATACCGAGCTTCGCGAATTGCTCGCAATGGACATGCGTCTGAACGCACAGGGGCTGCTGGTGTGGCTGCAGCGTCAGCGCTGAGCACGCACCAGCACTGCCTCATGGTCTGCCCTCGGCGTCGAACTCGGCCCGGTTGAACAGCGGGTTCGCGTACATCGTGAGCAGGTAGGGGCGGTGTTCGGGCGCGATCCTCTCGAGCCGCGCGTTGAACTCGGCATCGGCGACGACCAGCGTGCTGCCATCGCCAAAGCCCTCGGGCAGGGCGTGTCGCAGGCGGCGGTATGCGGCGAGATTGCTGTCGTGGATGCGATAGAGCGCCAGCACCTGGCGGTCGATCTCGGTGGCAACCGCGTCGGCGTCGGCAAACTCGCCGGCGAGTGGTTCGCCGAAACTCACGTGCACTGCGCCCTTTGGCTGCGTGACGCTTCTGCCGATGCTGGCCACATCCTCGTTGTCCCCCTTCTCGTACCCGCCCTTGCTCGCACGCAGGTACAGCTCGCGTGCCTTCAGCGCATCGCAGGGATCCCACTCGTAGGAGATCGACACGGGCACGATGTTCAGCGACAGCAGATAGTCGCTCAACGGCACGTCGCGCGGCTTCGCCAACGCCAGCATCTTGATGATCGCCGGATCGGTACGATCCCAGCCGTCCTTGGCACGGCCCTCGCGCTGCGCGATCCACACCGGCGCGCGATCCTGCAGCACGGAATGGCTGATGTAGGCCGACAGCTCCTGCAGCGCGGCCAGCACCTGCCGCGGACCCTTCGCCGAGCGTCGGACGATGAAGCTCTTGTTCAGCCGCATCAGATCGGCCACATAGTCGCGGGTCAGCAGGTTGTCGCCAATGGCGATCCGCACGGTGTCGTGCCCGCCGCTGTAGAGGGCGTAGTTGACGAATGCCGGGTCGAGGACGATGTCGCGGTGGTTGCCAATGAACAGGAACGGACGCTCGGGATCGAGCCGCTCCAGCCCGCTGACGGTGAAGTCACTGGTGCTCTCATCGATCATCTTGGCCATGTAGCGCTCGATGACGTCCTGGAACGAGGCAACATCGTGCACGCCCGCCACCTGGTGGCGCAGGAAAAGCGCCACCACGGGGCGCAGGAACGCACCATAGAACCCATGACAGCGCGGAAAGCGCAGCCGCGTGATGACTTCCACGAATTCGCGGCTCGTCAGCAGGCGATCGATCACACCGCGTACCTCATCGTCATGGTACGGTCGGATCTGGGCAAAACGGTCTGGTGCCATTGGGTTCGGAATTCCTTTCACTGTCTCCATCAGTGGAGCATCCTGGCGCGAATTATAGGCTAGCATGCACGCACTCCATGCGCCGGTGGCACGTCATGAGCGATGACACGACCCTTTTTCTGCGTAACGGACCCGTCGCGCGCATCACGCTGAATGCGCCGGCGCGGCACAATGCGCTCGGTGTGACCGAGATCCGCCGCCTGCGCGAGTACCTGAACCTGATCGCGCACGACGACACGCTGCGCGTGTTGTTGCTCACCGGCTCCGGCGAGCAGACCTTCTGCGCCGGTGCCTCACTCGATCAGTTCCGGGGCGGCACGATGAGCGGCGAGCTGTTCAGCACGCTGACCGACCAGCTGGCGGCACTGCCGATCCCCTCGGTATGTGCGCTGAACGGCAGCGTCTTCGGCGGCGGGGCAGAGATCGCGCTGTGCTGTGACTACCGCATCGGCGTGAGCGAGGCGCGGCTGCTGGTACCTGCGGCGCGGATCGGCATCTGTTACCCGGTCAGCGGCATCCGTCGCTTTGCCTCGCAACTCGGACCGGCGAATGCGGCACGACTGCTGATTGCCAGCGAAGAGCTCGATGCCCAGGCAATGCTGCAGACCGGTTTTCTGCACGAGGTAGTCGAGCCCGAACGCCTCGGCGCACGCACCGAGGAGCTGACGCGACACATCGCCAGCCTGGCGCCACTCGCGGTGCGCGCCATGAAGCACATCCTCGACGGCATCACCAACGACACGCTCAACGCAAAGACCGCCCAGGAACTGGTGCTGCGCTGCTCGCAGTCGCGTGACCTGCAGGAAGGTCTGGCTGCCCAGCGCGAAAAGCGCCCCGCCCAGTTCCAAGGCGAATGACACCTGGCTACCTGCCCCCACCAAAGGCAATGTGTCGTCACTCCCGCAGACGTGGGGGATGTGGATGACAGTACGGTGCGCTTTTACTGGGTTCCCGTTCCCGTTCCCGTTCCCGTTCCCG
>CAZSYV010000154.1:0-2392 GCA_964610955.1 uncultured Klebsiella sp.
GGTTCGGGACAGTCTGATCCAGCGCCGGGAGCGGAAGCGCTGCACCAGCAGGATCGACTTGACCGCGTAGTCGGCGATCAGTGTGGCGTAGATCCATTCGACGGCAAAGTCGAGCTGCCAGAGCAGCAATGCCAGGCCAAAGCGCACTACCACGAGCCCTGCCAGGACGTTCAGCACAGGAAAGCGCGTGTCGCCTGCACCGCGCAGGGCACCGCCAAGGCAGAACTCGACGGCCAGCAACGGCAGTGTGACGGTGAATGCATAGATGATCGGCACCATG
The DNA here is from genome assembly GCA_964610955.1 of uncultured Klebsiella sp. Taxonomy (GTDB): domain Bacteria; phylum Pseudomonadota; class Gammaproteobacteria; order Pseudomonadales; family UBA5518; genus UBA5518. Next base: position 281 of record CAZSYV010000154.1, read on the forward strand.
TTGTCGGCAATTGCCGCATCACCGGTCAGCCACAGCGCAGCCGGATGTGCGTACCAGGCCAGCAGCAGGCCGGGTGCACCGAGCAGGATGATGGTGGCGGCGAGCGCGCGGCGCGCAACACGGCGTGCATTGTCTGGTGATCCTGCGCCGAGCTGTTGTGCGACGAGCACCGATACGGCGATCGAGAATCCGAAGCCGACCACCATTGCCAGCGACATCAGGCTCACGCTGGCGCCGTAGGCGGCGAATGCGGCAGTGCCGTAGTGCGCGACAACCCAAAGAAAGGCAATCAGACCAATCTGCAGCAGGCCCTGTTCGATCGCTGCCGGGTACCCGATGTGCCACAGTGCGCGCAAGCGTTGGTGGTAGTGCCGGTCCGGGCGCACGAGGGCGAGTCGCAACCGTCCGCTGCGCCACCAGGCGAGCATGAGCAGGAAGCCCACCACGTTGCCGAGACCCATGCCGAGCGCGATGAAGCGTACGTGCGGCGCATGACCAAAAGGCGGGTGGGTGCTCCAGCGCCATGCGAGCAGTGCGGAGGCCAGATTGGCCAATACCGCGATGACCATTGGCGTGCGCGCATCACCGGCGGCGCGCAGGCCGGAGCCGAAGACCAGCGAAGTTGCGATCAGCGGGTAGAAAAGCGCCAGCCAGCAGATGTAGCTCACGGCGCTGGTGTGCGCGCCGGGGTCGAGATCGAAGCGTGCAATCAGCCAGTCGGCACCGATCCAGGTCAGCAGCGTGATCACCGTGCCGAGCAGCAGTGCGATCAGCAGTGATACGGCAAGGTACTGCTCGGCCTCCTCGCGCTGATCGGCGCCCCAGGTGTTGGCGATCAGGGCCAGTGCGCCGACGTTGATGCCGGTCGCAAACGCAAAGAACACATTGTAGAGCCGTGTGCCGGCGCTCACTGCCGCGACCGCATCGGCGCCGAGGTTCGCCGCAAGACGGATCATCAGTACGGCGACCAGTGTCGTGATCAGGAATACTGCACTCGAGGGCAGCGCGAGGGAGAGAATCGCGGCGATCGAGATGGGGGAGTCGTCGCTGCTGCGCAACCCGGTGCGGATCAACTGCACTCCACCCGATTCTTGCCCTCGGCCTTGGCCTTGCGCAGTGCGGTATCCGCCCGATGCAGCATGTTGGCCGGGTCATGATCTTCGGGGCTCAGCGCCGCAACGCCTGCGCTGACGGTGATCATGATGTGCCGCGAGCTGAGAGGGGTTGTCTCGATGCTTGCACGCACGCGCTCGAGCAGCTGTGCGGCAGCAGCAAGCGTGCAGTCGGGCATCACGATGACGAATTCCTCGCCACCGTATCGTGCGATGACGTCGATGCTGCGTACCTGGCGGCGCAGCAGCGCGGCGAAATCGCGCAGCACCTCGTCGCCGGCGATCACGCCGTGCATCTTGTTGACCGGTCCGAAGTCATCGAGATCGAGTATCGCCAGTGCCAGCGCACTGCCGAAGCGGCGTGCACGACCGAATTCGCGATCGGTTGCCTCGAAGAGCTGGCGGCGGTTTGCGATGCCGGTCAGCGGATCGGTTCCGGCCAGCTCATCGAGGCGCCGGTTTGCCGCCTCGAGCTCGCTGCTTCGTGCCTCGAGGTCGGCGTTGAGTCGTGCGAGTTCCTCGCTTCGCTCGGCAAGGGTCTGGCTCTTGTGCTCGAGGCGCTCGTTGAGCTCCTCGAGCATGCTCGAGCGAGCGTTGAGCTCCCAGACGGCAGTGAACGCGCGTTTGCGGGCCTGCTCGACATGGATGCCGATGTAGGCGAATACCGCCGCACTCGCACCGATGAAGCTCAGAAAGACCGCGCACGAGGCCGGATCCAGTGGTGCGTAGTACAGGATGCCCGCTGACGCACACGCGAAACCGCAGGCCTGCAGCAGGATGGCATCCCGTGTCGAGGTGCTGTGGAAGATGGCAACCGGCAGGCAGATCATCGTGAATGCGGAAATGTCCCCACCTGTGGCGTCCAGTGTGGCGAGTGCGCCGGCACCCGGCATCAGCAGGCCCATCCAGGCATCGTCCAGGAGTCTGACGAGTCGCGTGCTGCCCCCGCGGGGCTTGCGTCCTGCGGCGATGCCAGCGAGCGCGATGATGGCCAGGTAGG
>CAZSYV010000154.1:2492-5516 GCA_964610955.1 uncultured Klebsiella sp.
TAATATGATTTTGCGTTGATTTGTTGCGCTCACGATGCGATATGTCGCAGGAGGATCAAATGCAGGACGAGTCTGCGATTCCGCAGGTGATGCCGCAGCTGATGGCATGGGCTGCGGCCACGTATGGTGAGCGCACGGCACTCATCGAGGGCGATCTCGAGCTCGACTTCATCACGCTGGCCGCGCGCTGTCGCGAGGTCTCGCGGGCACTCGTTGCCGCAGGGGTGCGACACGGCGACCGGGTCGCGGTCTGGGCGCCGAATCGTCACGAGTGGATCCTTGCGGCCGTCGGAGTGCAGAGCATCGGTGCGGTACTGGTGCCACTGAACACGCGCCTGAAGGGGGCCGAGGCGGCCTACATCCTGCAGCGCAGCGGGGCACGATTGCTGTTTGCGGTGGATGAGTTCGCGGGCAACCACTACCCCGGGATGCTCGAAGGCCAGGAACTGCCCGCGCTCGAGCGGGTCGTGCTGTTTGGTGCCGGGCGTGACGGGCTTGCCGGCTGGAGTGATTTCATCGCGGTGGGCAGCACCGTGAGCGAGGCCGAGGTCGAGCGCCTGGCCGCGCGGGTGATGCCGCTCGATACGCTGGACCTGATGTTCACCTCGGGAACCACCGGCAAGCCGAAGGCAGTGATGACCGGGCATGCGCAGAACATTCGCAGCTTCGATACCTGGAGCCGGACCGTCGGCCTTGGCGCGGCCGACAACTATCTCATCATCAACCCGTTCTTCCACTCCTTTGGCTACAAGGCGGGTTGGCTGGCGGCGATCATCCGCGGTGCCTGCATCCTGCCGGTGGCGAGCTTCGACGTCGCCGAGGTGCTGCGGCGCATTCAGTTCGAACGTGTCAGCGTGCTTCCCGGGCCACCGACGATCTACCAGTCGCTGCTTGCACATCCCGATCGACAGAACTACGACCTGTCGTCGCTGCGCCTTGCGGTCACGGGTGCCGCCTCGGTGCCTGTGGACCTGATCCGGCGCATGCGCAGCGATCTGGGCTTCCGTACGGTGCTGACCGCCTACGGACTGACCGAGACCTGCGGTGTGGTCACGATCAGTGACATGGACGATGAGCCGGAGCTGGTGGCGACCACGGCCGGTCGCGCCATGCCGGGCGTCGAGGTGATCTGTGCCAATGCAGCCGGCGAGCCGGTCCCGGCCGGCGAACCCGGTGAGGTGTGGGTGCGTGGCTACAACGTCATGAAGGGCTACTTCGATGACCCGAGCGCGACGGCCGAGGCGATCACACCCGATGGCTGGCTGAAGACCGGCGATATCGGCGTGCTGAATGCCGAGGGCTATCTGCGCATCACCGATCGCATCAAGGACATGTTCATCGTCGGTGGCTTCAACTGCTATCCCGCAGAGATCGAGAACCTGCTGTGCTCGCTCAAGGGTGTCGCACAGGCTGCGGTGATCGGCGTGGCAGATGAACGCATGGGCGAGGTTGCCAAGGCATTCATCGTCAGGCAGGCAGGGATCGAACTCAGCGAGCAGGGTGTGATCGACTGGTGCCGGCGCAACATGGCGAACTACAAGGTGCCGCGCAGCGTCGAGTTCGTCGATGCACTGCCGGTCAACGCTGCCGGCAAGGTGCAGAAGACCGTGCTGCGCGAACTCTCGGCCTGAAGCCGACCTGGCTGGCGTGAGCGAGGTGCGCATGGCGGGAGCGCTGGCGCTGGATGAGACCGATCGACGCCTGATCGAACTGCTGCGCGGCGATGGCCGGATGGCGCTGCGTGCGCTCGCCGATGCGCTTGGCCTCACCGAGTCGGCCGTTCGCGCGCGTGTGCGCCAGCTCGAATCCTCGAATGCCATGAAGGTGGTGGCGGTCGCCGATGCCGGAGCCGTTGGCTATGAGCTGCTGCTGTCGGTCGGCGTCGAGGTCGAGGGCTGCCCCGCGATCAGCGTCGCCGAGGCGCTCGCCGGGATCGACGAAGTGTTCTCGGTGAGCCTCGTCGTCGGTGTGCATGACATCGAGCTGCTGATGGTCGCCCGTGATCATGAGCACCTGGCCGAGCTCGTCACCGATCGCCTGGTGAACATCCCGGGCGTGCGGCGCATCCATGCGGAGCTTGCGGTCGATGTGCTGAAGAACCAGCCGGACTGGGTCCCTTTCGATGACTAGGCGCTGCCTCGACGAGGTCGACCGGCGCATTCTCGATCACCTGGTGCGCGATGCGCGCACCAGCAACCGGCGAATCGCCCAGGCGCTGGGAGTCACCGAGGGTACGGTGCGCTCACGCATCCGGCGCATGGAGGACGAGGGGCAGATCCGCATCACGGCAATCACCAACATCCGCAAGCTGGCCAACCCGACTCTGGCATTCATCCGCATCGAGGTCGATCGCGGCTGTTACAGTCGAAGTGTTGCCGATGCGCTGGCGCGTGACCCGCAGATCGGTTTCGTCGGTATCATGGTCGGGCGTTGCGACATCCTGGCGATCACGATGGTGCAGTCTGCCGAGCAGTTGAACGCCTTTCTGCACGACAGGGTGTATGCAGTTGCGGGTGTGCGTCATGCACAGTGCTCGTTTGGTGCGCGTTTCGTGAAGCACGACTATCGGATCAGTCGCATCGTGACGCATGATCCACAGCGTGGCTTGCAGGAGCCGGCATGAAATGCGTAGATTGAAGGCGTGTTCTGATCGCATTTTGGCTTATGAGAGGTTTTCATGAGCGGTATGCGTAAGTGACAGCAATTCATTTCAGTGATTGTCGGTCAAAACGGGTATACTGACGGGCCGTTGTCCGACAAGGGTTGAGGGAGCAGCGCGATGAACAAGACGATGAGTGCGGCGGCTGTAGTGGGTCAGCTGCGCGATGGCATGACGATCGGTATCGGGGGGTGGGGGCCGCGGCGCAAGCCAATGGCACTGGTGCGCGAGATCCTGCGTTCGGACCTGCGCGACCTGACCGTGGTGGCCTATGGCGGTGCCGACGTCGGCATGCTGTGTGCGGCCGGCAAGGTGCGCAAGCTGGTGTTTGCCTTCGTGACGCTCGACTTCATTCCGCTCGAGCC
>CAZSYV010000155.1:0-5496 GCA_964610955.1 uncultured Klebsiella sp.
ACATCCTGCGTCGCATGGAAGACGAGGCAGCACGCTTCGGCGCTGCGGTCGGTCTCGATTCCGTGTCGACCTTCGAGTGCATCGTCGAGCGCGAGCATCATTTCTTCATGGAAATGAACACACGGATCCAGGTCGAGCACCGTGTCACCGAACTCTGCTACGGCCTGCGATTCAGCAACCCCGAGGACGCACAGGATGACTTCGTCGTCGAATCACTGGTCGAGGCGATGGTGCTGCTGGCCCGCCACAAGCAGCGCCTGCCGAAACCCACCCGCGTACACCGGCACAATGCATCGGTCGAGGCACGCCTGAACGCAACCAACCAGGCGCTGCAGCCGCATGCCGGGGGAATAATCCGCAACTGGTCGGATGCAACCGAATGCGAGATCCGCGACGACCAGGGCATCAGCCTGCACAATCCGGACACGAATGTGTTCATGGCCTATACGCTTGCGGGGGCCTACGACTCGAACATTGCGTTGTTGCTGACGGTCGGCGGCGATCGTCTCGACAGCTACCGGCGTCTGGCGGAAATCCTGCGCATCACCAAGATCTCCGGCAAGGACCTGGCAACCAACCTCGAGTTTCACTACGGTCTGGTCAGCTGGTTCATCGGAGCCAACATCAACGCGCGCCCAACGACGCGCTTCATCCTGCCGTACCTGACCGCAGTCGGTCGCCTGCGCGAGCGTGCGCTGCGCATCGATCTCGATCACGCATTCACCGAGCTGCGCCGTGAGGCACTGGCCGCGGTGGGTGCTGCCGAGCGCAAGGCGCTGGCCGAATGCTTCGATCGCAAGCAGAGTCTGCTGCTGCGCCCCATCCAGGCACTCTTCGCCGAGCCGCACATGCTGTCCGGCTGGCTGAGCCTGTACCGCAACAGCTTCACGACCGAAAACGGCACACTGAGGTTTTGCCGCAACCCGATCGAGTTGCTGGCCGATACCTACCACTACCTGAACATGGAGTGGCGCGAGTCCTGCCCACCGGCGTATATGATCTGGGATCATGACAACGCCCTATTGCAGGATGCCCTGGACTTCTACGCCACACTCGCGGAGCACCTGGGAACGAGCGACTGGGGTACCACCTGCGTCGCACTGGCCGCTCCCGAGGCGCCAGGCAGCATCGATGCACCGACCTGGACTGCAGCGCGCGCTGCGCACGCGGGCTATCAGGCGGCGCTTGTGCTGCTGCTGGTGCTGCCATACATGGCACGCGCAACCGATTTCTTTGCACTGCAGGTAAATCCTGACCTGTCGATCCGGATTCCTGATGAGCTGCTGGCCCCTGAGCATCAGGCTGAAATGGCGAAGGTGCTGGTGCCGCCTCCCGTGGCGAAGTCCGATGAGATCCTCGCCGTCAGCGGTGGCATGTTCTATCCACGCGAAACGCCCGGTGCCCCCATGTTCGTGACCGAGGGGCAGCATTTCGAACGTGGCGATCCGCTCTACATCGTCGAGGTGATGAAGATGTTCAACAAGGTCCATGCTCCGTTCAGCGGCACGGTGGACAGGATCTTGGTGGACGGCGAGGGCGTCATCATCAGAAAGGGTCAGCCGGTGTTCAAGATCGTTCCGGATGAACGCCACGTCGAGGAATCACCCGAGGAACTGCAGCAGAGGCGGATCGCTGCAACCGAGGAGTTCCTGGCCACTCTGGAGGCAAATGCATGATTACCGGACTCGATCACATCGCGATTGCCGTACCCGATCTGGAGCGTGCCATCCGACGCTTCATGGATGATTTCAATCTACCGTACGAAGGCACGGAGGAGGTCGAGTCCGCCCACACCACGACAGCCTTCTTCCCTTTGCCGCCAACCAGCATCGAGCTGGTGCACCCGCTTCGTGGCGAGGGACCGATCGCCAGGTTCCTCGAGAACCGACCCGGCGGCATTCATCATCTGTGCTTTCGAAGTGACGACATCGACGCCGACGTCGCCCGCCTGAAGGCGCGCGGCTACCAGTTTCTCAGCGAAAAGCCCGGGATCGGCGCACACGGTGCGCGCGTGATCTTCATCCATCCGAAGAGCTGCGACGGGGTGCTGATCGAGTTGAACCAGCCACCCGCAGATCACTGAAGCACGGGGCGCCGTGTGCCGGCGCACCGATATGTGACCACGAGCACAACCACACGGCGTGGTCTTCTGCTATACAAGGCAGGCGCAGTAAAAGGTTGGCTCGGGGTCACGGATCATGGGTGGGCATCATGCAGACAGTTCGGTAGCAGGGGCCGACGCCTCTGCAACAGCATTGCTGGATACACTGGCGTCGCTGTTGCGAAAGACCGTGGCACCGTTGCTGGATGGGATGTTCAGCAACTGTGACAAGACCCTGTTCGATCTCGCCAGCGGCGCGGTCGGAACACACGATGAGCAGCGCCTGCTCGATTTCCGCCGTGAACTGCAGCACAAGCGCTCATCGATTGCGGCACGCTTCGTACAGCAGCTGATGTCGGGGTTCACCCGCTTCCAGCGCCCCCCCCCGACTGGCGCCGTGCCGGGCAGCGAGGAACTCTCGCTCGTTCCGCAGGAACAGCTCGAACGCCAGCTGCTGATCGCCAATGGGGTTTCCCGCGTGCGCAACGAGGCACAGCTTGCTCTCGCACACCTGCATGAACGCATGCGCAGCCTGACACCGACGGCAAGCGAGACGAGCGAGAGCGAGAACCCGCTCGATCCGGGACATATCGCGCGGGCGTTCCTCGACGCCTGTGAGGAAATCGAGAGCGACATTCGCTGCCTGAGACTGCTGTGCCAGCAGTTCGACACCCATGTGCTTGGCAGCCTCGACGATGTCTACCAGCGCAGTAACGAAGTACTGATCGACGCCCGCATACTCCCGTTGCTTGGCGGCATGGCGAAGCGTTCGACCCAGGCCAAGACCAAGACAGCAACCGCCTCGCAGACATCCGCTGCGACAACGGCAGGCGGCGCGCCGCTCCCGGCAGCAGCGAGTGTCACGGGGGCAGGATATGGGGAGCTGTCGGCACTCCTGCAGCGTGTGCGGGGGGCCGGTTCGACACTGCCTTTCACCACCACGCTGGCCACCGGCGCGGGTCCTGTGTCAGGTATTGCCCTGGGCGCAGAGGAACTGGTCAGACTGCTTGGCGATGTGCTCCTCGAGTCGCCCCACCCGGACAATGGACTCCGGGTACCCGTGGACATTCGTACCGCGATGGAATCGGTCGCCCTGCTTCGCGGTTCGTCGCAGCTGGGTGTCGAGGAACACAATGTCGTGGACATCGTCACGCTGATCTTCGATGCGGTGACCGTCGACCGCGACCTGCCTCAGGCAGTCCAGGCGCTTCTGTCACAGCTTCAGCTGCCGGTGCTGAAGCTTGCGCTGGTCGATCGCGAGTTCTTCAGCGATCGTGAGCATCCCGCTCGTCAGCTGATCAACACGATCGCACGGGCTGGGCAGGGCTGGGACGGCCATGACCAGGGCGCCCAGGACACACTGCTCAGACAGATGCAGACGCTGCTCGCCGAACTGGCCGCAAGGCCGCGCGCCGAGCGTGAGGCATTCGTCCAGGTGTTGTTGCATCTGCAGGGCCATATCGAGCACGCCGAGCAGCGTGCGATCAAGCTCGAGCGCCGCACCAGCGAGAAGGCCGTTGCAGACGCCCGGCTCAGCGCGGCGCGCAACGCCGTGCACGCCGTGATGCAGCAGAAGCTCGATGGCTGTGACCTGGCGATTGCACTGCTCGATTTCTTCAACACCGACTGGCAACGGACACTGCAGCTCTTCTTCCTGCGCAAGGGAGTCGACAGTCAGGAGTGGCAGGATGCCGTCGCCATGCTCGAGGATCTGCCACGTTCGCTGGTCTCGCCCAGGGATGTTCTGGGACGTGGTGCGCTGCAGCGCATGTTGCCCACGCTTTACGAGCGCATCGCACAGGCGCTGGAGAAGACACAGGGCAACACGATCGAGGCGCAGGCACGCATCGACGCCATTCGCAGGCTGCACGCCGAACTCATCGAAACACCGATCGGCTCCGAGGCACGCGTGATTCCGATCGAACGCGCCCGAATCCAGGCACCACCGATGATTCCGCCACGGGCACGCGACATGCCACCGGTCGCTCAGGTGCAGGCGCTCGGCGACGATACGGTGCCCCGCGCGGTACTCAACCTCGAGTCGATGCAGCGTGCCGATGCCATCACCGTCGGTACCTGGTTCGAGATCAGCGATCGCACGGGAGTCACCCGACGCTGCAAGCTTTCGTCACGTGTCGAAGAAACACGCACACTGCTGTTCTGCGACCGCAATGGCCGTCTGGTGCATGAAGCATCGCGCAAGGCCTTTGCCTATGCACTGCAAACGGGTGACTGGCGCATCCTCGAGGACGAGCCGCTGCTCGATCGCACTCTGGAGCGTATTGCGGGCGATCTCCGTCGCCGCATCGGTGTGGCCTGACAGAGCCGGCAGATCCCACTCTCCGGGACGGCGAACCGGCATGCAGGGCAGCGTTTGGCGTTGAGACGAACTCACCAGAGCCTTAAACTCGCTGCCTTTCGGCGCCACTTCCGGCGCTGCTCGTGAAGGAGTGACAAACGATGGCGGAGTGGCCTTATCGCCCCGCGGGTGGATCGCGTGCGGAATGGGAGAAAATCGTCAGCAAGCAGCTCGATGGCGCCTCACCCTCGACGCTCGACACACTGACGCCGGAAGGCATCACGCTGAAGGCCCTGTACAGCGCCGAGGACGCCGCACAGCTGCCGTTCGCCAACACCTGGCCGGGAATCGAACCCTTCGTGCGCGGGCCGCAGGCGACGATGTATGTCGGGCGTCCGTGGACGATCCGCCAATACGCCGGCTTCTCGACTGCCGAGGAATCGAATGCGTTCTACCGCAAGGCGCTTGCCGCAGGCGGGCAGGGCATCTCGGTGGCCTTCGATCTGGCGACCCACCGTGGCTACGATTCGGATCACCCCCGGGTGGTCGGTGATGTCGGCAAGGCCGGCGTTGCCGTCGACAGCGTCGAGGACATGAAGATCCTCTTCGACGGCATCCCACTCGATCGCATCTCGGTATCGATGACGATGAACGGTGCAGTACTGCCGGTGCTTGCAGGCTACATCGTTGCAGCCGAGGAGCAGGGCGTCGTTCAGGCACAGCTTTCAGGGACGATCCAGAACGACATCCTGAAGGAGTTCATGGTTCGCAACACCTATATCTACCCGCCGGCACCCTCGATGCGCATCATCGGCGACATCATCGCCTACACCACGCGAAACATGCCGCGATTCAATTCGATCTCGATCTCCGGCTACCACATCCAGGAAGCCGGTGCAGATGCGGCACTCGAACTCGCCTACACGCTGGCCGACGGCAAGGAGTACGTGCGCACCGCGATCGCCGCAGGACTGGCGATCGATGACTTCGCGCCACGGCTGTCGTTCTTTTTCGGCATCGGCATGAACTTCTACATGGAAGTGGCGAAGCTGCGCGCAGCCCGCCTGCTGTGGGCGCGCATCATCGACGGTTTCGG
>CAZSYV010000156.1:0-5481 GCA_964610955.1 uncultured Klebsiella sp.
CCTTCTCGGACATGACCATCGACTTGCGCTCGGCGCCCATCATGATCTTGTCCTTCGCCAGATCGAACTCATGCATCGCAACCGTACGGCGGTCCGCACGTGCCGCAAACAGCGCCGCCTCGTTGACCAGGTTCGCAAGATCCGCTCCGGAAAAGCCGGGAGTTCCGCGCGCGATGATCGCCGGATCGACATCATCAGCCAGCGGCACACGGCGCATATGCACCTTCAGTATCTGCTCGCGACCACGGATATCCGGCAAGCCCACCACCACCTGTCGGTCGAAACGCCCCGGGCGCAGCAGTGCCGGGTCGAGCACGTCGGGCCGGTTCGTTGCCGCAATCACGATGACGCCATCGTTCGCCTCGAAACCGTCCATTTCGACCAGCAACTGGTTCAAGGTCTGTTCGCGTTCATCGTGCCCGCCCCCCAGGCCCGCACCACGATGCCTGCCGACGGCATCGATCTCGTCGATGAAGATGATGCATGGCGACTGTTTCTTCGCCTGTTCGAACATGTCGCGCACGCGCGACGCGCCGACACCGACGAACATCTCGACGAAGTCCGAACCCGAAATCGAGAAAAACGGCACCTTCGCTTCACCGGCAATTGCCTTTGCGAGCAGCGTCTTGCCCGTGCCCGGCGGTCCGACCAGCAGCACTCCACGCGGTATGCGGCCTCCAAGCTTCTGGAACCTGCTCGGATCACGCAGGAATTCCACCAGTTCCCGAACGTCTTCCTTGGCTTCCTCCACGCCCGCCACGTCGGCAAAGGTAGTCTTGACCTGATCCTCGGAGAGCAGTCGCGCCTTGCTCTTGCCGAAACTCATCGGACCGCCGCGCCCACCCGCACCACCTTGCATCTGACGCATGAACAGCATGAACACGGCAATGATGATCAGGATCGGAAATGACGCGACCAACAGCTGCGACCACAGACTCTGCTGCTCGGGCTTGCGGCCTTCGATCACCACCCGGTGATCGAGCAGATCGCCCATCAGCCCGGAGTCCTGGACTTGCGGACGCACGACCTCGAAGCGGCTGCCATCCTCGCGCTCGCCGACGATCATCAGCCCATCGATCACCACCTTGCGCACACGATCGCTCTGCACCTGCTCGAGAAAATCGGTGTAGTTCACCTGCTCGCGCTGCGGCTGCATGTTGAAGTTCTGGAACACCGTCAGCAGGACCGCCGCGATGATCACCCACAGCAGCAGATTCTTCATCATATCGTTCAAGATTCAGTCCTCATCGAAACACGCCCCCTCACGCGCCTGCATCCTCGTGGTGACTCTACACCAACAGCACACCCGTTCGGCTCGCGAGCGCCTTGTCCTTGCCATGCGTCATACACCATCCTGCGGTTGCCTACGAAAGCCGATCGCCACCACGTAGACCTCCCGCGAGCGCCCGCGTGACGCATCGGGTTTACGCGTCGACACCTGCGCAAAGGCCAGGCGCAGGGCCTTCACATACGCATCGAAGCCCTCGCCATGAAACACCTTGCAGACGAACTTTCCTCCGGGTTTCAACACCTTGGCGGCATATTCGAGCGCCAGTTCGGCCAGCAGCATGGCACGCACCTGGTCGACACCCCGAATGCCACTCATATTGGGGGCCATATCGGACAATACAAGGTCAGCCTGTCGCTCGCCCAGTTCATCCAGCAGCTGCTCGAACACCACATCCTCAGTGAAATCGCCCTGCACGAACCTTACTGCAGCGATCGGATCCATCGGCAGGATATCGGATGCCACTACCAGCCCCTGACTGCCCACCAGGTCCGCCGCGACCTGGCTCCAGCCGCCAGGGGCAGCACCCAGGTCGACGATGGCATCGCCTGCGCGCATCAACCGATCACGCTCCTGCAGCTCAAGCAGCTTGAAGCTGGCGCGCGAACGGTAGCCCTCGGAGCGCGAGCGCTGGACATAGTGATCTGCATGATGCTCACGCAGCCAGCGACCGCTGCTCTTCGATCTCGCCACCGGATCTTCCTCCAGGCTCCCTCGCAAGCGCATGACAATACCGCGCTCGCCTGCCGACCGGCACTTCCCGGCACAAGTTACGCTCAAGCCCTGGCACCGGATCTGCATGCACCCGCGTTACAATGCGCGCCCGAACGAGCCGACCGGTACGCGCCGACATGCTGACCATCGACCCCGAATCCAGAAAAAGGCTGCGTGGCATCGGTCATGCGCTGCATCCCGTGGTAACCATCGCCGCCAATGGCCTCAGTGAAGCCGTTGGAGCCGAACTGGAACGCGCCCTGCGCGAACACGAGCTGATCAAGGTGAAACTGGCCATCAGCGACCGCGAACTGCGTCGGCAGCTGACACGAAGGATCGTCGCCGATTTCAACGCCACGATCGTGCAGGAAATCGGCAAGATCGTGCTGATCTATCGTCACAATCCACACCCTGACCCACGTCTGACGAATGTTGCAACGAACATCTGAAGCAGTGCGGATGCGCATGCGCAGTCATTGCTGCCAGGGGCAATCTACGGAAGATGGTGCGTTCCGACGATCTCGTACTCGACGTCGCCACCCGGGGTGCGCACGGTGACCACGTCACCGATTTCCTTGCCGATCAGCGAACGCGCCAGCGGCGAGGTGACCGAGACCTTGTTGTCCTTCACCGAAGCTTCGTCCTCGCCAACGATGCGATAGCGCAGCGTTTCGTCGGTTTCCAGATTCAGGATTGCCACGGTCGCACCGAAAATCACCCGGCCACTCTCGGGGATCTTCGTCACATCGATGACCTGTGCCGCTGCAAGCTTTGCCTCGATGTCGTTGATGCGTGCCTCGGCAAAACCCTGCTGCTCCCGCGCTGCGTGATATTCGGCGTTTTCCTTCAGATCGCCGTGTTCGCGCGCCTCCGCGATCGCCTTCGAGATGCGTGGCCGCTCGATGCGTTTCAGCTGGTCGAGCTCTTCGCGCAGGGCATCGGCACCCTGCACCGTCAGCGGAACCCGTGCAGACATCAGCCGTGCCCTCCGTGAATCTCCTGCAGGCAGCGCACGCTGGTATCAGGGCCATGGCGAAGCGCCATGCACACCGCCTCGCCACCGGCCAGCGTCGTCGTGTAGTACACACGGTTCGTCTGCGCACTGGAGCGGATCGTCGACGAATCAGCGATCGCCTGCCGCCCTTCGGTGGTATTGATGATCATCTGGATGCGCTCGTTCTTGATCATGTCGACAATGTGCGGGCGCCCCTCGCGCACCTTGTTCACGACCTCGACCGGAATTCCGGCCTGGGCGATCCCGGCCGCGGTACCACGCGTGGCGACCAGGCTGAAGCCCATGTCGACCAGCTCACGCGCGACGCCAACCACGCCCGCCTTGTCCGCATCGCGCACGCTGATGAAGACCACACCTTCGCGCGGCAGGTTCTCACCGGCAGCGATCTGTGCCTTCAGGAAGGCCTCGGCGAAGGTTGCGCCAACGCCCATCACCTCACCGGTGGACTTCATCTCCGGCCCCAGGATCGGATCGATTCCAGGGAACTTGTTGAACGGAAAGACGGACTCCTTGACGTTGTACAGCGTCGGGATCGCCTCTTCCGTGAAACCCTGCGACACGAGCGACACCCCCGCCTGACAGCGTGCAGCAATCTTCGCCAGTGAATGCCCGATGCATTTCGAGACGAACGGCACGGTCCGCGACGCGCGGGGATTGACCTCGATCACGTAGACCTTGCCATCCTGCCAGGCAAGCTGCACGTTCATCAGTCCGACGACGCCGAGTTCGCGCGCCATGCGGACCACGACATCACGCATGTGCGCCTGCACCGCGGCCGGCAGGCTGTAGGGCGGCAGCGAGCATGCGGAGTCACCCGAATGGATCCCTGCCTGTTCGATATGCTGCATGATCGCGCCGATCACCACGCGCTCACCGTCGCAAACGGCATCGATGTCGACCTCGATTGCCGAGCGCAGGAACAAATCGAGCAGGATCGGTGCGTCATCCGACACCCGCACCGCCTCACGCATGTAGGTGCGCAGTTCCTCGGGGCGGTAGACGATCTCCATCGCACGCCCGCCAAGCACATAGGACGGGCGCACCACCAGCGGATAGCCGATGCGTGCAGCCGCCTCCTCGGCTTCCTCGGCCGAGCGCACGGTCGCGTTCGCCGGCTGCAGCAGACCGAGCCCGTCGATCATGTGCTGGAAGCGTTCACGGTCCTCTGCGCGGTCGATCGCATCGGGCGTGGTGCCGATGATCGGCACACCGGCAGCATGCAGCGCCCGCGCGAGCTTCAGCGGCGTCTGGCCGCCGAACTGCACAATCACTCCCTCGGGCTGCTCGACGTGGACGATCTCGAGCACGTCCTCGAGCGTCACCGGCTCGAAATACAGTCGATCCGAAGTATCGTAGTCGGTCGACACCGTCTCCGGGTTGCAGTTGACCATGATGGTCTCGTACCCGTCCTCGCGCATCGCCAGCGCGGCGTGCACGCAGCAGTAATCGAACTCGATTCCCTGCCCGATGCGATTCGGCCCGCCACCGAGCACCATGATCTTCCTGCGCGTGCTCGGCTGCGCTTCGCACTCTTCCTCGTAGGTGGAGTACATGTAGGCGGTTGCCGAGGCGAATTCGCCGGCACAGGTGTCCACACGCTTGTACACCGGACGAACTCCGAGCGCCTGGCGATGCTCGCGCACCGCGCTCTCACCAGCACCGAGAAGGCCGGCAAGCCTGCGGTCGGCGAAGCCCTTGCGCTTCAGGCGAAACAGCTCGGCAGCATCGAGGCTCGACAGCGTTCGCTGCGCCAGCGCCGCCTCCTCCCGGACGAGATCCTCGATCTGTACCAGGAACCACGGATCGATCGCCGAAAGCTCGTACATCTCGGCAAGCGTGATGCCGGCACGAAAGCCATCGGCCAGATACCACAGCCGCGAGGCACCGGGGTTGCGGATATCACCACGCAGGTGCTCGAGAGTTGCCTCATCGAACGAGGTCACATGAGGCTCGAAACCGGCAAGCCCCACCTCGAGACCACGGATCGCCTTCTGCAGAGACTCCTGGAAAGTGCGTCCGATGGCCATTACCTCACCGACCGACTTCATCTGCGTCGTGAGGCGCGCATCGGCTGCGGAGAATTTCTCGAAGGTGAACCGCGGCACCTTGGTCACCACATAATCGATCGACGGTTCGAACGATGCCGGCGTGGCACCACCGGTAATCTCGTTGCGCAGCTCGTCGAGCGTGTAACCCACGGCAAGCTTTGCTGCAACCTTGGCGATCGGGAATCCGGTCGCCTTGGAGGCAAGTGCCGAGGAGCGCGAGACGCGCGGGTTCATCTCGATCACCAGCAGACGGCCGGTGCGCGGATCGACGGCAAACTGCACGTTCGAGCCGCCGGTCTCCACCCCGATCTCGCGCAGTATCGCGATCGAGGCGCTACGCATGATCTGGTATTCCTTGTCGGTGAGCGTCTGCGCCGGTGCGACGGTGATCGAGTCGCCCGTGTGCACGCCCATCG
>CAZSYV010000157.1:0-5478 GCA_964610955.1 uncultured Klebsiella sp.
GCGCCCTGGCGCAGCTTCAGCGGCGACACATCGAAACGTTTGCGGAACGAACGACTGAAATGCGCCGGATCGTTGAAGCCGCGATCAAAGGCAATCTCGCTGACTCGCATGTGGCGCAGGTTCGGATCGAGCAGATCGTCTCGTGCCGCACGCAAGCGACGCTCCCACAGCCACTTGCTCACCGAGATGCCCGCCTGGAAGAACAGGCTGTGCAGGTAGCGCATCGAGATGCCATTCGCCCTGGCGATCTTTTCGGGCGTCATCTCGGCATCCATGAAATGGCCTTCCATGAACTCGAGAATGCGGCGAAACAGCGCCGACTGCCGCGAATGAGTCTTTTCATACTCCTCGTCGGTTTCGGCGCGCAGCATGGATGCGGTGAGTTCAAACAGGCTTTCGGCCAGGGCATACTGCTCCGGCAACTTGAATGCCCCGGCATCGAGCGCCGCCGAGCGCAGCATGCCACAGGCCACCGTGACCAACCCCCCGGCGGCCATCAGACGCGGGCGAAAAACCGGGGTCTTCAGGTAGCCAAGAACACGCTTATGAAACAGCGTTGCCGGAAAGTGCAGTATCAGACGATGACTCTGCTGGGTGTGAATGATGCTGTATGGATGCCCGGCAGACATCATCACGAGGCTACCCGGATGCTGGGTGAACTCGAAATCCCCCTGCTTGATCAACACCGTCCCCTGCAGTTGGGTGGCAAGCAGGTAGTCGTCGGTACGATCCTTGGCGATATCCTCGATCCGGCGATGGATCGCAATCGGATCGATCATGATCTCGAACAGATCCAGGTTGGCAAGCCGCCGCTCACGGCACATGAATCGCCGGATCGGACGATCACGCACCTCGGTGCCCACCGTCACGTGCGCGTCGCGCACCGATTCCTGCAAAACATCGTTATCCATCATGACAACCTGCTCCACCAGGCAGGAGTTGCCACAAAAACCGCGTCGAACAACATCGGGCGTCACCACGGCAATCGGTTTGTTGCCAGTATCGATGGGGATGCACGCACAGTCAACGAATCACACATCGGCAGGCAAGACCGGACAGCACAGGCATCCTAAGCTGTCCATCGTCATTTCACGTTGGCGCAAGAAGCGCTTACGATACAGCGAAACAGAACAAGAGGGATCCCGGCATGAAACTCGCTACGTTCAGAATCAAGGCGACCGGAAAGCAGACGGTCGGCGTGTTCGACGGCAACAACTACCGCGACGTCGTCGCACTCGGCCAGGGCAGTGTGCCGAACTCGATGATCGAGATACTGGAAAGGAATCTTCTGCAGCAGGTTTCCAGCGTGCTCGACAAGGCGGCGCCCGGCGCCGGAAGCTACGCGCCGGATGCCGTTCAGCTGCTCTCCCCTGTGCCCCGCCCCGGGAAGATCATCCACACCTCCTGCAATTTCCGCTCGCACCTCGATGAGCTGACCACATGGGAAGCGCCGGAGTGGAAGGATCACGACTGGAATCAGTTCCACTACGAACACCCGACGGGATTTCTGGAGGCTCCCTCGTGCGTGGTCGGCAGCGGCGAGGCGGTCACGCCTCCGCCATTCACCCGCCAGCTCGACTATGAAATCGAGGTGGGCATCATCATCGGCAGGAAGGCACTTCGGGTTGGCGTCGAGAACGCTCTCGATTACGTCGCGGGTCTGACGATCTTCAACGATCTGTCGGCGCGCGACATCCAGGCGCGCGAGCACGCGAACAACGTGATCCTGATGGGCAAGAGTTTCGACGGTTCCTGCCCGCTGGGGCCATGGCTGGTCACACTCGATGAAATCGACGACGTCAACAACCTGGACATGAAACTCTATCTGAATGGTGAGCTGCGCCAGGACTCCGGCACGCAGCACATGCACTACAAGATAGCCGAGCTCGTGTCCTGGTGGTCGAACATGACCCTCGAACCCGGCGATGTGATCACCACGGGCAGCCCGCCCGGCGTGATCTCGGGGATGAAGGTGCGCAACTGGCTGAAGGCCGGGGATCTCATCGAAGCGCACGTCAAGTCCCTTGGCTGCCTCGTCACACCAATTGCCTGAACACGCCTGCGGGAGAATGAACATGTCGACACTGGATGAACAACTGCTCAGCAAGGCAATTGCACACATCGATCGAGACCGCCTGATCCAGCTGGTGATGCAGCTGGTGGACATTCCCAGCCCCACGGGTTCCGAGGGCGATATGGCACGCGCCTACCACGAGGTGCTGCGCGGTTCGGGTTTCGATGCAACGCTGCAGCCAATCGGTGATGCCCGCTACAACGCGGTTGGGCGCCTGCAGGGCAGCGGTGGTGGCAAGTCCCTGATGTTCAACGGCCATATGGATACCTCGTTCGGCCCCGAACAGGCCCACCGCGGCATCGGCTACCAGTGCAAGGGCACGCTGGTCGACGACGAGTGGATCTATGGCATGGGCTCCTTCAACATGAAGAGCGCGCTGGCCACCTATGTGACTGCAGTGGATGCGATTCGCGCTGCCGGCATTCGTCTTGGCGGCGACGTGGTCATTGCAGGCGTTGCCGGCGAAATCGAGAAGTCGCCGGTAAACGACCATGACGGCCCACAGTTCCAGGGCTACGGCGTCGGTACGAAGTACGCGATCACGCACGGTGCAGTCGCGGACTTCTGCATCCTTGGCGAACCGACCAACATGATGCTGATCCCTCGCCACTGCGGCAGCACCTGGCTGAAGATCACGGTACCCGGACACCTGATCCATACCGCGTGGTCGAGTGTCGAAAGAAACGCCATCAACCGCGCACGCAAGGTTCTGGATGCAATCCACGAATGGATTCCGGACTACTGTGCACGCCATAGCCTGGGCGAGTTCCGCCCGCGCGTGAACGTTGCAGCAATCGAGGGCGGCTGGAGCTGGCGCGGTGCGCGCACACCGGACAACTGCGTGATCTACATGGATGTGCGCACGCTCCCCGAGGCGCTGCCGCTCGTCGCCTACAACGAGGTCCGCGATCTGGTGGCACGAGTGGTGGCTGACCACCCGGAACTCGAGGGCTCGCGTGTCGAACCCTACATGACCGTTCCCGGGACATCGATCCCGGACGATCACGAACTGATGCAGCATGTCATCCGCGCACACACCAGGCAGTTCGGCGAAGCGCCAAAGCAAGGTGTCGAAACCTGGATGAGCGATGCGGCACACATGAACCGCTACGGCATCCCGACGGTCAACTACGGCTCTGCAGGGCGCATCCGTGCCGGTGGTGCGGGCTTCTCGACGCACCAGGGGGAGGCCGTGCACATCGGCGATATGCTGGACATCATCCGTGTGTACATTCAGCTGATCATGCAGATCTGCGGCACGGTTGCCTGAGGAGACACGGCGAAACGCACGACCAGGGAGGCGGGAGTCATGAAACGTCCCCATGAACGCATGGACTTCTCGGCAATCACCCAGCGCCCGCGCTGGGAACTTCCGCAAGGCAAGCAGATAGCCGTCTATACGGTCGTCAACGTCGAGGAATGGGACATCGACAAGCCCGTTCCACGTGAGTACGTCTCATCGCCCGCCAAGGTCGCCACGGTGCCCAACATTCCGAACTGGGCGTGGCACGAGTACGGAATGCGTGTGGGGATCTGGCGGCTGCTGGACGCACTGCAGAGCCGCGGACTGCGTGCGTCGACGGCCATCAACGCCAGGGTGTGCCTTGGCGCCGGGGAGCCCGTTGCACGTGCGATGCGCGATGCAGGATGGGAATTCATGGGGCATGGCTACCACCAGGCAGCCCTGCATACGGTAGCCGACCAGCAGAAGAACATTCACGACTCCTTCAAGGTGCTGAGCGAGTACACGGGCCATCCTCCGCGCGGCTGGCTGGGTCCGGGGCTGCAGGAGACACTCGACACGCTCGATTACCTGGCCGAAGCAGGCTTTCGCTATGTCACCGACTGGCCGATGGACGAGCATCCGGTGCTGTTGCGTACCAACTCACACCCGATGGTCGCGATGCCGTACACACTCGAGCTGAGCGATCTGCCGATGATGGTGGTTCACACGCATGAATCCCGCGTCTGGCTGCAACGTGTGATCGACCAGTTCGACCGCCTCTACCAGGAGGGGCAGCGGCAGCCGCGCGTGATGTCGATGAGCATCCACCCCTTCATCATGGGTGTGCCGCACCGCATCGGCTATTTCGAGGCGGCGCTGGATCATATGCGCGCGCGGGATGATGTCTGGTTCGCGACGGCTGGAGAGATCTACGACTGGTTCATGCGCGAGCACGGCTGAGTGCCACGCCGAGGCTGCCGCGGCGATCAACGAATCACACGCTGACAGACAAGACAGGATGGCGTCGACGACCTAGGATCACACTACCCGGCGAGTGCACGGATGACAGTGAGCAATGGCAGGGTGTCACAACGAATACGGAGTTTCGGCATACCATGGGCAAGATTTCAGCAGATCAGATCTGGACCAGCTCACTCAACGCGGCCGAGTCTGTGCAGGCCGGCTTCGATCGCAACAAGACCATCCGCTTCTACGATACGACGCTGCGCGACGGCGAGCAGTCCGTCGGGGTATGTTTCAGCGCCGATGAGAAGTTCGCGATCGCCTGCAAGCTCGCCGAACTCGGGATCGGTCGGATCGAATCGGGTTTCCCCCGCGTATCCGAGGAAGACACACGCGCAGTCGCCAAGATCCTTGCCGCCGACCTGAAGTCGGAGATCTGGGGCTTCGCGCGCTGCGTTCAGGCCGACATCGACGCGCACATCGAGCTTGGCACTCGCTACACGCTGATCGAGATCTCGACCAGCGAACTGAAAATGCAAGCTTATGGGTTCACCCGTGAGAAAGTGCTCGAGCGTGTCACGGCATCGGTTGCCCACGCGAAGAAAAACGGCATCGAACGCGTCAACTTCTTTGCCGTGGACAGCACACGCAGCGATCTCGACTTCCTGCGCGAGGTCTATCTCGCCGCACTCGGCGCCGGGGCGGACGAAATCACCGTGGTCGACACCATCGGTGCCTGTGCACCGGAGGCGGCCGAGCGACTGGTGGCGGAAGTGCGATCATGGATCGGCGAATCGGTTCCGCTGCACTGGCACGGCCACAATGACTTTGGCCTGGCAACCGCAGCGGCAATTGCAGCAGTGCGCGGTGGCGCAGACTGGATCCAGGGTACGATCAACGGCATGGGCGAGCGTGCGGGCAACGCCGACATCTGCGAGGTCGCCCTGGCGCTGCGCTGTCTGTATGGCGTTCCCGTCGAGATCGACCTCACGAAGGCACGCGAAGTCTCGCGCCTGGTGCAGCGTGCGGGCAACTACACCGTTGACGGGTGGAAGCCAGTGGTCGGTGAATATCTCTACACCCGCGAAAGTGGCGCGGTGGCCGCGCAGTTCCATATTCCCGAGGCGATCGAGCCCTACTCTGCTGCGATCGTCGCGGCCGAGCGCAGGATCGTGCTCGGCAAGAAGAGCGGCCTGGCCAATATCAAGCTGAAACT
>CAZSYV010000158.1:0-5415 GCA_964610955.1 uncultured Klebsiella sp.
ATACACCCAAAATGGATTCGTTAGCGAAGTTTTCAATCGGGTATAAACAAGTTATCGGAAACCCTAAAAGGACGACCGTGCAAGAAATAACGTAACGGAAAATGAAAAAGAAGTTTAACCACATTAGACAACATCGGACGACTGACCAACACGCAGACCGACCCAATGTATTTTTATTTTTTGCCCACCCGCAATTTTTAAAAACAATTTTATGGCTCACCCGCATTTGGCACATTTGGTTTTGCCCGACACACAAGCCGACCCTTCAGCAAAACCAAAAGAGCCAAATTTTCCCACGCTCTGTTTGGGTTTTGTGCATCTTGACAATCTTGTTTTCCATTGACAGCTACGGACAAATTCAATATCCTCAGACACCTCAATTTCCAAATCAACCATCACAAACACCGACACAAAGACACCCAATGGGGTCAACGGCAGACAATGTTATGGAGCAGACTTACAGAAATGCCGAGCAACAAATGGGAGCTTACATGAACAGACCTTGGTTGACACCCGAACAGAACAAAAAAGCAGCAGAACAATATCGAATACAGCAACTTCAAAAACAATCAGGTTACGGAAACCCAACAGCAGAAAATAACTTCAACCAAATGACACCACAAGCCAAGTTGGAGAAAGAAATGACCGAACTTTTAAGAGAAAATCAAAGCATCAATTCAATAACCAACGAAAAAGACTATTACAATTCAGACTATTTCAAAAATGACTTATCGGGTTACATTAAAGCAAAACAAGTTATTCAAGAAATGCTGAACGGAAAACAAAGTTTGAGCATTAAAGATGCCTTTTACTTTTCGGAAGCTGCTTTTGGCGACCTGCATTTAACTTACAACGAATACAACAAAACAATTACAGACAATGTGAATTTTATACTTCAATGGCTTAAAGAAAACAACTACAATCAAAGCGACCCCGAAGCATTGCATTTTGGTATTCAAAAATTTATGGCTGACACATTATACATAACCGTTGACGGAAAGAAAAAAGGACATATCCCCTATTATTACGACTACATAGACGTGCTTTCAGGTAAAGACAGGAGAAATTATTTTGTAACCAAAACAATAGCCACAGGTAGCGG
Organism: uncultured Klebsiella sp.; assembly: GCA_964610955.1. Classification (GTDB taxonomy): domain Bacteria; phylum Pseudomonadota; class Gammaproteobacteria; order Pseudomonadales; family UBA5518; genus UBA5518. The sequence goes on from CAZSYV010000158.1 coordinate 1,103, forward strand.
ACAATGCCACACTTTTCCAATAACTTATTTGATTTTAGCCGAAGCACTCGGAATTGAAGCTAATTTGGCTTACAATCCACAACATTCATTTATCCGTTTCAAAAACAATCAAGGTGCAGTAATTAACTATGAAACAACGGTTGATAAGTTTTTACCAAACTCATTTTACATTGAAACGCTTCCTGTAATGGCAGAAGCACAACGAAACAGTTTATACGTAACCGAACTAAACAAAAAACAGGTTGTGGCTTCCGTGCTTTTTGACTTAGCGGTTAACTTTATCAAAGAGCATTGGCTACATGACAAATCATTTATCGTTGATTGCATCCAAACCGCAGAGCCATATTTTCCAAAACAAGGTTTCATAAACACAGCAAACAACTACTTGCACAAACGCTTATATGCTGACGACTTCAACAGCAAAATTCAGGAAAAGAAAATCAAAGACTTTAATGAGATTAAACAATATCCTGATGTTTTACAGGCATACAAAAATTATTACGGTTACATGGAGAGCGTAAGCAAATTAGGCATTCAAGATTTTCCCGAAGCAGAATATTTACGGATGCTTTCTTATTACGACCACAAAGGAAAAATTCAAACAGCGCAAAAGATAAATGCAAAATCAAAAAAATCATTATTCATAAATTAATACTTTTACTATGATGAAATCCTACATGCGAATAATTATAGCAACTATGTTGCTTTTTGGTGCTTGTAAAACACAAAAGCCAGTCGTTAAGGACAGTGTTTCACAAACACCTGTTGATATTGTTCAACTCAAAACTGACACGGTAGTTTACAACTACCCGCCACCAAGAAACTACAACATCCCAAAAAGGATTTTCAAGGAAATAGAAAACTTTGAAACCGCTTTTGATGAACTAAAAGCTATGTTGGAAGGAAAAATAGAGCCAAACTTTGAAAGAGCGGTTTTCATAAGTGAAAATCCATATTACAATAGTCAGCACAATTATGAAGAGTTTCAGCGTAACATAGATTTTCACCTTTACTTCATCAAGCTACTTATCAAAGACAATGATAAGAGTGATAGTATTGATTTTAATGTAAAAGTCAATCAATATGGCAGGTTCAATTTGGATGACATTCGCCACATGCCCGATGAGAAAAAAGCATTATACAAAAAATCAGTGGCGAATTGGGCAATTTTCACTTACCTGACTGACACAACAAATTTTTATTCAGTAAATCATCTACCTTTTACCTATGCTTCACACGACCCATTCGGAATAAAAGATTGGTCAAACTCTCAAGTAATTAATTTGCTCTATTCCCAAGAACAAAAAGGAAACTGTTTTGCTCTTACTGCATTATTTAAAATTCTATCGGACAGGTTACAATCAGATGCAAGAATTTGCACAGCCCCGCAACACATATACATTCAACACCGAGACAAAAAAGGCGATTACTATAATGTAGAACTTGCAACGGCAGGGCATCCCGGAGATGGGACAATCCAAACTTTAACCCACACGACAACGGAAGGAATTAAAAGCGGAATTGCTTTAAGAAGCTTTGACACCAAACAAAGCATTGGTTTGTGTTTGGTAAATCTTGCCAAAAGCTATGAACATAAATTCGGCTCAAAAGATGATGATTTCATGCTCAAATGTGCTGAATTAGTTTTGAAGCATGACAAATTAAACCTTAATGCCTTATTGCTTAAACAACAAATATTAGACACAAGAGTAACCGATTACGCCAAAGAAAATAGCATCAATGACATTAATGCACTCAAATCAAATTCTGCAATTTCAAAGGCAGTTTATGAACTTGAAAGACATCTCGCTTTGCTTTATCAATTGGGCTACAGACAAATGCCCTTTGACATGCAAGAAATCATTATGACAGGCATAATTCCCGAAAACTTTGAAGATAAAAACCCAACACCATTTACAACTATAGACCCGAAAGACGAACACCGTAAAAAGTTTACAACGCTTTACGGTGGGCTGTTTCAGGAAGTATTTGTAACACGAGAATTTGAACCTTACGGACATTTCACTTATCAAACATCTACGAACAAAATAACAGTTATTGACACCACAGCACAAACAGGATTTTTAATTGACCCTGTTGCTTTTGCGTATGATTTTGGAGCAAGAATGTATGATGCAAGGTTAGGACGCTTTTTGAGTGTTGACCCGAAAACTTCATCCATGCCTGCATGGTCGCCCTATTCACATTGCTTTAACAATCCAATAAGATTTGTTGATAAGGATGGCGAACTTCCCATAATTCCTTTACTGCTAAAAGCAGGTGCAGGCGGTGCAGCAGATATGCTCATGCAAGCCACCATGAATTATTATTTCAACCCTGCATGTGCAGGTGATATTGAAAAATCGTTTGGTGCAGTTAATTGGTGGCAAGTAAGCAGGTCGGCATTAGAAGGCGGCATTATACCTTGGAAAACACCAGGTGGACGACTTGGAAGAGCCGCAGCTACCGCAATTGGTGATGTAATGGTAAATGCCCTCGATGCAGGAACTGATTATACACAAGAAAGAGCTTTACAAGATTTTGCTGTCGGATTTATTGGTGACTTGGCTGGTGGTGGCATGGGTGAATTGATGAATAAATATGGTGGTAAAGCAGTTGCACAAGGACTTTCTAGGATGGGTATTGATATTAGAGAAATTAGAAAACTTACTGGTGGTATTGACGGTTTAGGGCAACTAAATTATTCGACATTAAATAGAAAAGGACAAACTGCTGATAAACATATAATGGACCATGCAAGAAATAATTTGCAGAAAGAAAAGCATGGAGTTTTTTATGGTAATCCAATTGAAACCACAAATAAAGCATGGGAAAATAGAGCAAGCGGAACAATGGTAAGAGAAGGAGACATGGATGTTTATTTTATACCCTATCAAAATGCGGGCTATCAGGGTGGTTATTCAGGGCAAGGTGAAAATTTGAATTATATGAGAATAGTCACAAAGAAAAACTCAAGCGAAATTATAACCTCTTATCCAAGCTACAATGGACAATAATTATTTTAAAAACAAAATTAAATGGTGCCCAATCTGCGACCAAGGTTGGGTTCAAATTTTTAAAGAGAAGCTATCAAGCAAAATTGTTATACTCTGTGATGAGTGCTTTTCTGAATGGGAAAACCCTCAAGCAATTAACAGAGAAAATTCAAAGGCTTCTAACTCCAACGATTTAATAATTGACCCAACAGATGAAGAAATTAAAAAAAATGGTTGGGATGAATTTATTATTGACAACTAAGTTCTAAAAATATTGATAGTCAAATTACAATCACTCTTTTAAAGCATTGACATGAAAGAAACAAAATCTATAGAAACTTTTAGTCAGCGTTTCTTTTTTGCGACTAAAAGTTTTCAGCTACATGATACTAAAGTAACTATTAAGGAAAAGTCTCTATTCACAGATAGAGAATGGGAAGCTCGTTATGACGACCTTGGTTTGGAACTGGCAAAAGTTAAAAGTAGAGAAGGAATTGGTAACGCAGTTTTATTTGGTGGACTGTTTATCGTTTCTACACATTTGACTTTTCAGGCGTTTACAGACGGCAATACCGACAATAAACTTGCGTGGCTTTTTGTTTTCTTTTGTTTTATGTGGGGGACAGTTTTGTCGTGGACTATTCAGAAATATTTTACGGCACATTACTTTTTGAGTGGTGGCAACAAGACTCTAGAATTCTTCATTGACAGCCCAAATGAGAAAGAAGTTCTTTCATTTATTAACAACATAAGAGAACGAACAAAAGAAAAACTTAAAGATGAATATATGACTTTTGACCCAGACTTGACTTTTGATGAACAACTGAAAAATTTAAAATTTCTCAAACGATACGATATTATTTCACATGATGAATTAGAAATAGTTAGAGAAGAACTTAGAGAAAAACATCTAATAAAAAAGTAATGGACAAAATAACGACTTTAATCTGTATTTCTAACCACACAAAAGCACACACATTTGCAAACTGCTCCAAGCCAGCCCGCAGACCAAAGTTTGCAAAAGAGTGTGCTTTTTTCCAACCCAAGAAAAAATTGTTTTTAAAAATTTCCATCCCTTAAAAAATAAAAATACGCAACCGCTCAACCCATGACAGTCAAGCACTTTGACACCTTATGACTAAATACAAACAGACAATGCAATTGGACACGAAAGACAGAAGGGCATCCGATAACACGGGTTTGGCAAAAGTGGCGGTTCAGTGCTCCGCAGACAGTTTTGTGGTTAATCAAAGATTGGTTCTCCGCATCAACATTAGTGTTGAAAACGCCACCTTCGCCAAGCCCGAAACCGTTAGC
>CAZSYV010000159.1:0-5367 GCA_964610955.1 uncultured Klebsiella sp.
CAGTCGCTGCACACCAACGCGCTCGACGAGGCGATCGCGCTGCCGACCGAGTTCTCGGCACGCATCGCCCGCAACACGCAGCTGATCATCCAGGAAGAGAGCGGGATCACCAAAACCATCGACCCCTGGGGCGGCTCCTACATGATGGAATCGCTGACGCAGCAACTGGCCGACCGCGCCTGGGAGCTGATCAGCGAGGTCGAGGAGCAGGGCGGGATGGCACGCGCCATCGAGACCGGAATGCCGAAAATGCGCATCGAGGAGTCGGCCGCACGCAAGCAGGCGAAGATCGATCGTGGGGAAGACATCATCGTCGGCGTCAACAAATACCGTGTCGCCGAGGAGGAGCCGGTGGAGATCCTCGAGATCGACAACCGTGCAGTGCGCGACGCACAGCTCGAGCGTCTTGCACGGATTCGTGCAACGCGTGATTCCAGTGTGCTCCAGGAGGCACTCGACGCGCTGACCGAGGCAGCCCGGACGGGCCAGGGCAACCTGCTTGATCTGGCGATTCGCGCAAGCCGGGCACGCGCAACGGTTGGCGAGATCTCGGATGCACTGGAGCGCGAATGGGGCCGCTACAGCGCGAGCACGAACACCATTTCGGGCGTATACGGCAGTGCCTACGACAACGACGAGGACTGGGCAATGTTGCGGGCGGACATCGAGTCTTTCGTTACCCGGCACGGGCGCCGCCCGCGCATGCTGGTGTGCAAGATGGGCCAGGACGGCCACGATCGTGGTGCCAAGGTGATTGCGACTGCATTTGCGGATGCGGGGTTCGACATCGATCTGTCACCGATGTTCTCGACTCCGGCCGAGGTCGCACGCCAGGCGATCGAGAATGATGTGCACGCGATCGGAGTGTCCTCGCTTGCTGCCGGACACAAGACCCTGGTGCCCGAGCTGATCGAGGAACTGCGCCGTCAGGGAGCAGGCGATATCGTGGTGATCGCCGGTGGGGTGATTCCGCGGCAGGATTACGAGTTCCTGTACGCAGCCGGCGTGACCTGTGTGTTCGGGCCCGGTACGCGCATCCCGCAGGCGGTGCATCAGGTACTTGGCGCCATCACGGCGGCGGCGGGCTGAGCCTGCGCGGTGGGCAGTATCGACATCGACGCACTGTGCAGCGGCCAGCGACGTGCACTGGCAAAGGCGATCACGCTGGTCGAGAGTCTGCGCGCGGAAGATCGCGCCGCAGCCCAGAGACTGCTCGAGCGCGTGCTGGCGCACACCGGGCGCAGCATCCGCATCGGCATCAGTGGAGTCCCTGGAGTCGGAAAATCGACCTTCATCGAGGCCTTCGGCATGGAGCTGATCCGCGCCGGCCATCGAGTGGCCGTACTCGCCGTCGATCCAAGCTCACCAATCGCTGGCGGAAGCATTCTGGGCGACAAGACGCGAATGGAAACCCTGTCACGCGAGGAGGCAGCGTTCATCCGTCCCTCACCCTCGCGTGGTGCCCTGGGCGGAGTGGCACACAGGACCCGCGAGACCATGCTGCTGTGCGAGGCAGCCGGGTACGACGTGATTCTCGTCGAAACGGTGGGTGTCGGGCAGTCGGAATACGAAGTCGCCGGCATGGTCGACTTCTTTCTCGTGCTGATGCTGCCGAATGCCGGCGATGAACTGCAGGGCATCAAGCGCGGCATCATGGAGCTTGCCGATGCACTGGTCGTGAACAAGGCGGATGGCGAGAGCCTCGGCCTTGCCCGGCGCACCCGCCGCCACTACCAGAACGCAATGAACCTGCTCTCGCACCGCGACTCATGGACGCCGCGCGTGCTGGTGTGCTCCGCAACCGAGAACCGCGGCATCCGCGAGGTCTGGGAGATGATCGAGGAATATCACACTGCCAGCACGGCCAACGGAGAACTCGAACGCAAGCGCGCGGCGCAAAGAACACAGTGGCTGCGACGCCTGATCAGCGAGCTGCTCGAGCAGCGCTTTCGTGCCGACCCAAGGGTGCGCGAGGAACTGCCACGCCTCGAGCAGCGCGTGCTGCGTGGCGAAACGACACCATACGCTGCAGCAACGCAGCTGCTGGCGGCCTCCGGACTGCAGCAGCCAAACGGCGTCCCCCCGGCATGACTTCACCCGGCATCATTTTCGCCCACGCAGATCCTTTTCCATCATGATCCGCGTGGCAATTTCCTCGACCGACATGCGCGTCGAATTCAGGTGCGGAATGCGGTGACGGCGCAACATCGCCTCGACCTGGCGCACCTCATCCTCGCACTGGCGCAGTGACGCATAGCGACTGCCAGGTCGGCGCTGCTCGCGGATTTCGGCGAGGCGCGCCGGATCGATCGTCAGTCCGAACAGCCGCTCCTGATGGCGCGCCAGCATCGGGGGAAGACGAGTCGACTGCAGGTCATCGTCGGTGATCGGATAGTTGGCCGCGTGCACGCCGAACTGCATCGCGAGGTAGATGCACGAAGGCGTCTTGCCGCTGCGCGAAACACCGACCAGGATCACATCCGCCTTGCCGTACTCGCTGCCCGTCGCACCGTCATCGTTCGCCAGCGCATAGTGCACCGCTTCGATACGTGCGTGATAAAGACCGCTTTGCGGGTCGTGCACTCGACCGACGGTGAACGTGGACGGTACGCCAAGCGCCTGCTCGAGGGGGGCAAGAAAGGTCGAGAAGATGTCGAACATCACGCTGTGCGAGGAAGCGATGATCTGGCGCAGATGTTGGTGGATGACGGTGTCGAACACGATCGGAGAGATGCCATCGCTCTCTGCAGCGGCGTTGATGCGTTCCACCGCATCACGTGCACGCTCCTCGGTGTCGACATACGGCATGCGCACGAAGTCGAACTGGACACCCTCGAACTGTGCCAGCAGCGCCTCGCCGAGTGTCTCGGCAGTGATTCCGGTACCGTCGGAAACGAAGAAAGCCGTTCTTTTCATGATCATTCCGGATGACTTGGAAGGTGGATTCTGCCATGTTAACGACCCGCGCCGAGCGGGAGTGATGCTCACGGAGACAAAGGCAACATGACACGGCAACTGATGTGGTTCGAAGAACTGGGAATGAACGATGTGCCACGGGTCGGCGGCAAGAACGCCTCGCTCGGCGAGATGATCGGGGCACTCGCCCACGCGGACGTACGCGTTCCCAACGGTTTTGCGACCACGGCGGATGCCTACCGTGAATTCCTGGCGCAGGATGGCCTCGACCGCAGGATTGCCGAGCGGCTGGCGCGACTGGATGTCGATGATGTGGCCGAACTCGCCCGGGCCGGCGCACAGATTCGCGACTGGATTCGCGCAGCACCTCTGTCGGAGGTGTTGCGCAGCGAGGTCGAAACAGCCTACAGGCAGCTCGGTGAAGGCCGCGATGTGTCTGTTGCAGTGCGTTCCTCGGCAACGGCCGAGGATCTGCCCGACGCCTCGTTTGCCGGCCAACAGGAAACCTACCTGAACATCCGTGGCCTGGAGCACGTGATCGAAGCGATCCACGAAGTGTTCGCCTCGCTGTTCAACGACCGCGCGATCGCCTACCGCGTGCACAAGGGTTTCGATCACTCGCAGGTGGCGCTGTCGGCCGGGATACAGCGCATGGTGCGCAGCGAAACCGGCGCGAGCGGAGTGATGTTCACCCTCGATACCGAGTCGGGATTCGATGGTGTGGTGTTCATCACCGCCGCCTACGGGCTTGGCGAGACCGTCGTGCAGGGTGCAGTCAACCCCGACGAGTTCTACGTGTTCAAGGAAACGTTGCGGCAGGGCAAGGATGCCGTGGTACGCCGCAACCTGGGCGAAAAGAAGCTGCGCATGGTCTACACGCACGATGCCGCCGTTGGCTCGACCACGGTCATCGAACCGGTACCGGAAGAATTGCAGCACCGCTTCTGCATCTCCGACGCGGAGGTGCTCGAACTCGGACGCATTGCGTTGCGGATCGAGCAGCATTATCAGCGTCCAATGGATATCGAGTGGGCGCGCGATGGTGACGACGGTCGCCTCTATGTACTGCAGGCTCGCCCGGAAACGGTGCGCAGCCGCCAGCACCCGGGGCGGGTCGAACGCTATCTGCTGCGCGAGAAGGGTGAGGTGCTGTGCGAGGGCAGGGCGATCGGCCATCGCATCGGCTCGGGGCCGGTGCGGGTGATCCACGACGTCGCAGCAATGGAGCAGGTGCGCGAGGGCGATGTGCTGGTCACCGACATGACGGACCCCGACTGGGAGCCGATCATGAAGCGTGCCGCTGCGGTGGTCACCAACCGTGGTGGACGGACCTGCCATGCGGCGATCATCGCGCGCGAGCTGGGCATCCCGGCGGTGGTGGGCTGCGGCGACGCCACCGAGCGGATTCCGAATGCGGCACTGGTCACGGTTTCCTGTGCCGAGGGCGAGCAGGGGCACGTGTATGCGGGGCAGCTCGATTTCGAGGTGGCAAGCGACGACGTAAGCACGATGCCGCCACTGCCCTTCAAGCTGATGATGAACGTCGGCAACCCCGACCGCGCCTTCGACTTCTGTCAACTGCCGAACGATGGCGTCGGACTTGCACGGTTGGAGTTCATCATCAACCGCATGATCGGCGTACACCCGAAGGCACTGCTCGAGTTCGATCGGCTGAAGGGAGACCTGCGCGAGGCAGTGGCACGGCGCATTCACGGCTACGCCTCGCCAACGGAATACTTCGTCGCCAAGCTGAGCGAAGGGGTGGCGACGATCGCTGCGGCATTCCATCCAAAGCCGGTGATCGTGCGCCTGTCCGACTTCAAGTCGAATGAATACGCCCATCTGGTCGGTGGGCAGCAATACGAGCCGGTGGAAGAAAATCCCATGCTCGGCTTTCGTGGCGCCTCACGCTACATCGACAAGGGATTTCGCGAGTGCTTCGAGCTCGAATGCCGCGCGTTGCGCCATGTTCGGGAAAACATGGGACTGGACAACGTCGAGGTCATGGTGCCTTTCGTGCGCACGGTGGCCGAGGCGAAGGCAGTGGTCGAACTGCTGGCAGCAAACGGCCTGCGAAGTGGCGAAAAGGGGCTGCGCATCATCATGATGTGCGAGATCCCGAGCAATGCACTGCTTGCCGAACGTTTTCTCGAGCATTTCGACGGATTCTCGATCGGTTCCAACGATCTCACCCAGTTGACGCTCGGACTCGACCGCGACTCAGGTCTGGTGGCAGGGATTTTCGACGAGCGCGACGAGGCAGTGAAGATGCTGCTGAAGCTCGCCATCGATGCCTGCAACCGCAACCAGCGTTACATCGGGATCTGCGGACAGGGCCCATCGGATCATCCGGATCTGGCGGCGTGGCTGCTCGAGCAGGGCATTCAAAGCATGTCACTCAACCCGGATGTGGTCGTCGACAGCTGGCAGCGGCTGGCGACGCTGCACTAG
>CAZSYV010000160.1:0-1879 GCA_964610955.1 uncultured Klebsiella sp.
GGTCGACACCCCAGACGGGGTAGTTTTCCTCAGACCGCTTCGCGGCGGCGGCGGGATACGCCAGCCACTCCAAGCAGGCCCAGGCCGAGCAGCGCCAGTGAGGCCGGCTCCGGAACGGATTGGTTGAAGTCCGACCCACCGTTCTCATTGACGACTGCGAAAACACTGCCATCTGCAGCTGCCGTAACGCCCTGACTCGTGTTGTTGAAGTTGCTGAAGGCAAGGTTGTAAAAAGGAACTGGTGCGACAAAGTAACTGTCACCAGCGAGTGTCAACACAAAGTCCGTGATGATGTTCTCGTATGCGCCACCCAGTGCATTGAGACCTGCAACACCCGAAATCACCGTGCTCGCCGAGCCGAGCAGGATATCGTTCGATCCCGTGTCCGTGACGGATGGATCAGCAGCAAGCGTTGCCTGGGTGTAAACGTTGTTCAGGCCCGGCGAGGCAAACAACTGCACGCTGGCGGACGTGACACCGCATTCGACCCCCGTGGCCAATGCAGCGCCGCAGGTGAACGTCTGGTTAAACAAGGCATAAAGCTGGTAATCAAAACCCAGACGGGTGTCCGGCACGTTGACAGGAGCGCCATTGAGCTGGAACTGCCCGTAGGTGATGTAGCCAACGCCGCTGTAGTTGTAGCTCTCGGAAATGACGCTGTCGAGCACGAGGCGCGTCGTGGAGCCGCCTGTGATGAAGTCAGCAGTGAATATCGAACCGGCTGATACCCCAGGAATGGAGTTCGGATTCACATCAAACGGTTGAGGAGCTGCCATCGCAAAGGGAGCGGAGCCCAAACCTGCTGCGAGCACGGCAGCCGCCAGTGCATTCCTTGATGATCTGATCGTTGCCATGACTATCTCCTGATAGCGTAGTGTGATGGACACAGACATAAAGGCAACAGCTGTGCCATAGAATTTAACTTATTGATCTAAATAATGTTTTTCAGCATTTGTGTTGTTTGGCAAATCGGTGAAACACCCATCTGTAAAAAATTTCGACACCGGGCTCAGGCGCCATCCGATTCCATGGTGGACGTCGCCGCCACGCTCAGGGCATCGAGCGATCTGCGCATCGAACGCGACCGCGGCACGGGGCGCGAGCCGATACGTCCCATAAAGAACAGCCGTTCCGGCTCATGCCGGCCAAGCAGGCTGTCCAGCCGACGGCTGATCGCAGCGGCCATGGCGGCGGCCTTGCCCAGTACGGAGAAGCACCGCCCTTCGCGGTGGTAACGGGCAAAGATCACCGGCGTCATCTCGGGCTGCATCAGCAGGCCGTGGCGGGTGGCGCTCAGCCAGAAGCGCTGCAGGGCGCTGCCGGCGGCAAGGTAGTCATCGATGCTCATGGGCGGCGCGGGGGCGAGCAGCGCACAGTGCGCGGCGCAGCGTACGCCCGGAATCAGGTCCATCAGCAGCCGCGGCGGCAGGTGCGCCAGCAGCCAGGTGTTCATGAAGTGCAGCCGCCCCCAGCTGGCCATCGCCCAGCGCATGAGGCGGGCGGTGAGCGGATCGACGCCGACCGCCTGCTCGGGAACGCGGTCCTCGCTGAAGCGTGCGCCCCACTCGATTGCCTGGCTGTGCACGGCATGCCCCTCGGGGATGATCAGGCGGAGCTTGGCGTTGGCGAACATGAAGCGGGCAAGCCGCCAGCGCAGCCCAAGCGGTTCGAACCAGCGCAGCTCGTAGCCCGCCGGCAGGCTGTGGGCGAGTTCGGCCTTCTGCTGCGCCGAGAGCGCGCGCATGGACATGGCACGGCGCTGCACCACGCGCTGCGTGATGCAGCCGGCCAGCGGGTCGGGCGCGGGGTCAGCGGCAGGCTCGAAGCGCACATCGAACAATAGGTGCGTATCCGGCGTATCGGGCCGGCGTGACACCAG
>CAZSYV010000160.1:1979-5257 GCA_964610955.1 uncultured Klebsiella sp.
ATGGTCAGGCGGTTGATGGGGTGGCGGTTGCCGCCGGGGCGCCAGGTCCGCGCCAGGCGGTTGCGGTAGGCGTCGAAGTGCAGGCCCCAGGGCGCAGCCAATACCTTGCCGCGCCCGAGCAGGATCTTCAGCGCATTCGTTGCGGCAACGCCGGCGCAGAGCTCGCAGGCCATGGGCGTCGAGGGCCCCTCGTGGCCGTCGAGGTTGACCCGCCCCCTGTCGGCCAGGTAGCGCAGCTGCAGCATCGCCGGTGACAGGCCGATCAGGAAATGCAGCAGTTGATCGCTTTCCGTGTGCCCTTCCATGCGGAAGTAGTCCTCGAAGCTCATCTGCCCGGGCAGGAAGGCGAGGAAGGCCACGCCCATGCCAAGCGGTGCTGCCGTGACTGCCGGGATGCTGCGCTCGGCGCAGGCGGCAAAGACCATGCGCCGGGCCTCGACGGCAAAGAAATCCAGGCTGTCGACGTAGAGGTCAACCCCGTCGAGAAAGGCATCGAGGTTCTCGCGCGTCACGCCCTCATCAAAGCGGCGCAGGTCGAGCTCGGGGTTGATGTCGAGCGCCATCGTCGCCAGCACCTCGGCCTTGTGCTGCCCCAGGTGGCTCATGGTGGCGCCCGCCTGGCGGTTGAAGTTCGCCAGCTCGAAGCGGTCGAAGTCAGCGATGCTGAACCGCCCGACCCCGAGGCGGGTGAGCGTCAGCAGGTGACTGCCACCGACGCCGCCCATGCCCGCAATCGCGACACGACAGCCGCGCAGCCGCTCCTGCTCGGCCTCGGTCACCCAGCCAAGGTTGCGGTGGAAGGCGCGGTGGTAGTCGAAGTCCTGCGCCACAGGGGCTCCAGTCGGCGTGCATCAATGCCCCTGCAGCATAGACCAAACCGGGACTTCAGCAGGCCTCGCGGGCCGAGTGGGGTCCATCGGGAAGCGCCAGTTCGCGGCGGATCTCGCGGTAGAACTCCCGCAGCTCGGGAACCATGCGCTCGAGCGCCGATGCCGTGGTGATGAAATAGGGAGCCCGTCGGCCGTGGTAGTCGATTTCCTGCCCGGCCCGTTCGAAGTGCAGTCCGGAGCGTGCCAGCATGCGCGGCAGGCACGCTTCCATCATCGCGAAAGTATTGTGAAACCCTGTCAGTTCGGTCAGTGCCGTTGCCGCCATGAACGCGGCGATGGCAACCAGCGAGAAGGTACGCTGTTCCTGGTGACCGATATCGAGTGAGCTGAAGCGTTCACCGAGCCGACTGTACGCCTCGCCGGGGCGGCGGCGAAAACGGACGTCGACAGCAAGGCGCGAGATCTCGCAGATCGAGTCACGGTTGTGCTTCATCATGCCCGCAGCGGCCGGGTCGAGCGCGTGCGCGCAGTGCTTCTCGATCGGCAGCGGTGTGAACTGCGGGCCATCGGGTGCGAACACCAGACGCACACAGCCGGCGGCAATGCCGCTGCGGCGGTGGATCACCGCGCAATGCAGCGAGCGCACGTCGAACTCGTCGCTCTCGAGGCGATCGGGAAATGCCGAGGCGTCCTCGTAGCGCAGCTCCTCGCAGTACACGCGATAGCGCAGGCGGTGGATTTCCTGTCGCTGCGCCTCGCTCGTGACCACTCCGACGGTGAAGAAACGCCGGAAGTCCTCGACCAGTGGACCGTGTCGTGCACTCATGAGCCCACCCTGGCAATCGCCTCGAACTGACTGCGGATCCGTGCCTGGATCATTTCATACATCTGCTTCAGCTCCGGGCGCATCGTGGCCAGCCCATCCTGGTAGGTGCGCCCGAGGTACGGGGCACGCATGCCGTGGTAGTCGATATCGGCGCCGATCCGGCGGAAATGGATCCCTGAGCGTTCGAGCATGCGCGGCAGAAAGGGCTCCATCATCGCCAGGACGTTGTGGCGCCCCGAAAGCTCGGTCAGGGCGGTGCCGGCAAGGAAGGCCGCCACCGAAATCAGCGAGAAACTGCGCTCTTCCTGCTGCGAGACATCGAGCGCCTTGCTGGCGCCGAAGCGGCTCACCGATTCACCTGCGCGGCGGCGGAACTGGCCGTCGACGGCAAGGCGCGAGATCTCGCACATCGTCGCGCGATCGAGCGCCAGCGAGTCGAGCAGCTCGCGATCCAGACTGCTGGCGCAGTGCTCCTCGAGTGGCAGAAGGCGAATCTCGGGGCTGGCATCGGCCGGCACCAGGCGCACGCAGCCCGCCGGGCGGCCGCTGCCGCGGTGCGTGATCAGGCAGTGCAGCGAGACGGCGTCGTAGTGGTCGCGCTCCTGCCCATCGGGAAAGGCGCTGCATTCCTCGTAGCCGAATTCCTCGCAGTAGACGCGGTAGCGAACGCCGAATACCTGCGCCCTGGTCTCTGGCGTCAGCGCCAGGTCGACGTCGAAATATGCCGCGAAGGCGTCGGCCGGAGACAGCGGCGTTTCCTCACTCATTCACACGCCCTCAGCCGTGATTCATCGAGCCTCACGCCACGACACCCGTCTACCCGCACCCCTTTGCAGAAGGTGAGGAATGCGACGGGGTAGACCTGCAGGTCCGGTGAGGTCAGCAGCAAATCCTGAGCCACTACATTTGCCACGGAAGGAAATCAAGCACCCAGGCAACGCTGCTGGCGTCGGACTCTGTGCACTGGCGCACATGATGTAAAATTTTTCGACACTTCGCAAGCAATGGACCTACGTCCTCCGGGGCCTTCACCGGCGAGACAGGGGGGGCAAACTGCGCTCAGAAACCATGCTGGCGGCGCAGCCACAGCAGCAGCCCCGCCGTTCCCGCATTCACCAGCTCGAGCACCCGCTCGAAGCCCGCCTGGTTGCCGAAATAAGGGTCCGGAACCTCCACCAGCCCGGTCTCGGGGGCAAATTCGAGCAGCAGGTGCAGCTTGTGCGAAAGCTCCGGAGGACAGCTGCGCCGAAGGTGCTCGTGGTTGCCCGCATCCAGCGCCACGAGATGGTCATGGCGCTCGAAATCATCCGGATGCAGTGCGCGCGAGCGGATCCTGCCCGCATCGGCGCCCAGCGAGGCAACCGCGCGCAGTGCACGCGCGTCGGGGCGCTCGCCGCCACGCGCCACGTGCGTGCCGGCCGAGTCCACACGCACGCAGCGCTGCAGCCCTGCACGGCGCAGCTGCCATGCCAGCAGGGCCTCGGCCATCGGTGAACGGCAGATGTTCGCCCGGCAGACCATCAGCACCTCGATCTTCTTCACTTCTTCACCTCCCCACCTCCCCACCTCCCCACCTCCTCACTTCCTCCCTTCCTCGCTTCCTCGCTTCCTCGCTTCCTCAC
>CAZSYV010000161.1:0-5234 GCA_964610955.1 uncultured Klebsiella sp.
GTGCACGACATCGGCAAGAACATCGTCGGCGTCGTGATGCAGTGCAACAGCTTCGAGGTGATCGACCTCGGTGTGATGGTTCCCTGCGAGCGCATCCTGGCGACAGCCCGCGAGCTGGGTGTGGACGCCATCGGACTGAGCGGCCTGATCACCCCCTCGCTCGACGAGATGGTGCACGTGGCCGCGGAGATGGATCGCCTCGGCTTCGATATCCCGTTGCTGATCGGTGGCGCCACGACGTCGAAGGCACACACTGCCGTGAAGATCGAACCGGCCTATCGCAGCGGTCCGACGATCTATGTCCCGGATGCCTCACGCGGCGTCACCGTGATCAGCACGCTCATGAGCCAGACGCAGCGCGCCGCCTTCATCGACGAACGACGCGCCGAATACACCAGGATCCGGGAACGCAACGCTGCGGGCAGAAAACGCACGCCACTGCTGTCATTCTCCGACGCCGTGGCGAATGCCCTGCACCTCGACTGGCAGAGCTATCAGCCTCCGCGACCCTCATTCACCGGTATTCGAGTATTCACCGATATCGACCTGAACCTGTTGCTCGAGATCATCGACTGGACACCGTTCTTCATCGCCTGGGACCTCTCGGGCAAGTACCCGGCAATTCTCGACGATGCGCGCATCGGCAGCGCTGCACGCTCCCTGTTCGACGATGCCCAGGCGATGCTGCGGCGAATCATCGACGAAAAGCTGCTGCGCGCGAATGCGGTGATCGGTTTCTGGCCGGCCGAGCGCACCGGCAGCGATGATGTCACGCTGTTCGTCGACGAAAACCGCAGCAGGGAGGCAGCCAGGCTGCATTTCCTGCGTCAGCAGCAGGTACACGCCGATGGCAAGCCGAACCGCAGCCTTGCCGACTTCATTGCACCCGCCGGTGGCCCTCACGACTGGATGGGAGCCTTTGCGGTCAGCGCGGGTTTTGGCACAGACGAGCTCGTCGAGCGATTCCGTGCCAAGCATGACGACTACTCGGCAATCCTCGCCAAGGCGCTCGCCGACCGCCTTGCCGAGGCACTGGCCGAGTACATGCACCGTGAGGTCCGCCGCAACCTGTGGGGTTACGTCGTCAATGAATCACTGAGCAACGAGGAGCTGATCCGCGAGCACTATCGGGGCATTCGCCCTGCCCCAGGCTACCCCGCGTGCCCCGACCACACCGAAAAGCGTACGCTGTTCGCCCTGCTCGACGCCGAACGCGTGGCGGGAATCCAGCTCACCGACAACTTCGCGATGTACCCGCCAGCATCGGTCAGCGGATGGTACTTCTCGCATCCCGAATCACGCTATTTCTCGGTCGGACGCATCGGCCTCGACCAGCTCGAGGATTTCGCTGCACGCAAGGGCGTCAGTGCCAGGGAGATGGAACGCTGGCTGCGGCCGAATCTTGCCGGAGCGACGCTCGACGACTGATATACTGCAACACGTACCCAGTCAGTCCGGCAAGGCAGACCGTTGGAGCACTCCACCGTCACGTTCTCGTTCTTCCTGATCTTCACCGGGGCAGCGGTTCTCGCCTCGTTTGCCCTCTACACGCGCCAACCACTGCTGATTGCCTACATCGCGCTCGGCGCGCTGATCGGCCCCTACGGCCTGTCGCTGATCACCGACCTGCCCCTGCTGCAGGACATTGCACACATCGGCATCATTTTCCTGCTGTTCCTGCTCGGGCTCGACATGCAGCCACGGGCGTTGATCACCACGATACGCAACTCGACGCTCATCGCCATCGCGAGCTCGCTGTGCTTCGCGCTGGTCGGTGGTGCAGTGGCAATCGCGGCAGGCTTCACTGCGACCGAGGCGCTGATCAGCGGCATTGCGATGATGTTCTCGAGCACCATCATCGGCATCAAGCTGCTACCGGCAACCGTGCTGCACCACCGCCGTACCGGCGAACTGATGATCGGCTTGCTGCTGCTGCAGGACATGATCGCCATCCTCGTACTCGTCGCCCTGATGGGCAGCCGTCGTGGCAGCTTTGAAGTCGGGGTGTTGCTGACGGCGCTGCTCGCACTGCCGCTGCTGGTCGCCGTCGCCTTCGTGCTGGTTCGGCTGGTGCTGATCCGCCTGATCCATCGCTTCGATCGATTCCACGAGTACATCTTTCTGCTCGCCATCGGCTGGTGCCTCGGACTTGCCGAGCTTGCATCGCTGATGCGGCTTTCCCCCGAAATCGGCGCCTTCGTGGCAGGCGTATCGATTGCCTCGAGTCCGATCAGCCAGTACATCGCGATCAGCCTGAAGCCGCTGCGCGACTTCTTTCTCATCCTGTTCTTCTTCTCGCTCGGCGCCAGCTTCGATCTCGGCGTACTCGAGCGAATCTGGCTCGTGGCACTGGTGCTGTCGGTCGCAATGCTCGCGATCAAACCGCTGCTGTTTCGCTTCCTGCTCGGGCGACTCAGTGAAACTCCCGCACTCGCCTGGGACGTCGGACTGCGACTTGGCCAGAACAGTGAATTCTCTCTGCTGATCGCCTACATGGCAGCCGGTTTCGGAATGATCGGCAAGGAGGCCTCGCATCTGATCCAGGCAACGGCAATCCTGACCTTCGTCGTCTCCTCATACATCGTGGTATTGAACTGCCCGAACCCGATCGCGATCTCCGACCACCTGCGCCGCGACTGAGCGACAAGACGTGCGCCAGCCGGCGATTTCCCAGATGCTGCCAGTATCCGGGCTCGGGCAGGGCTTGATCTTTGCTACCCATGATCGCAATATCCGCGCCCACCCCGCCGAGCACCCTCTGGAGGATGAGGCAGAAATTGAAAGGCAACGGCAACACGAACTGGACACCGGCCGATTCGGCCGAACTCTACGGGATCCGCAACTGGGGTGCCGGCTACTTCGACCTCGCCGACGATGGTGCAGTCACGGTGAGTGTCCTCAGCGACGGCCAGCGGGTCAACGTGAGCATCCCCGACATCATCGCCGGCATGCAGCAGCGTGGCCTGCAGATGCCGGTGCTGCTGCGCATCGAGAACCTGCTTGATTCGCAGCTGACGCTGATCAACGAGACCTTCGCTCGTGCAATCGCCAACCTTGGCTACCAGGGCCGGTACCGTGGCGTGTTTCCGATCAAGGTCAACCAGCAGTGTCAGGTCATCGAGGAGATTGCCCGATTCGGTGCGAACTACGGTCATGGACTCGAGGTCGGGAGCAAGGCAGAGCTGCTGATCGCACTCGCCAGCCTCGATCCCGATTGCAGCCACATCATCTGCAACGGCTACAAGGACGAGGAGTTCATCACTCTCGGCCTGCAGTCACTGAAGCTGGGGTACCGCTGCACCTTCGTCATCGAGACTCCAGCCGAGCTGCCGGTGATCCTCGCCTGCTCGAAACGCATCGGCGTACGCCCGATTCTCGGCCTGCGCGTAAAGCTCGCATCCAGGGTCGGCGGGTACTGGAACGAGAGCAGCGGCGATCGCAGCCTGTTCGGGCTCACCACCTCACAGATCATCGAGCTGATCGATGTGCTGCGCGAGCACGACATGCTCGACTGCCTGCAGCTGCTGCACTACCACCTCGGCTCGCAGATCCCGAACATCCGTGACATCCGCAGTGGCGTGCTCGAGGCCAGCCGCTACTACGTCGACCTGGTCAAGGAAGGTGCCGCGCTGGGTTACCTCGACCTGGGTGGCGGGCTGGCAGTCGACTACGACGGTACACAGACCAACTTCGAATACAGCAAGAACTACTCGCTCGACGAATACTGCACGGACATCGTCGAGACGATCATGACGACGCTCGATCCGGAAGGCATTGCCCATCCGGTGATCGTTACCGAATCGGGTCGAGCCACCGTGGCCTATTCTTCGGTGCTGCTGTTCAACATCCTCGATGTCACGCGCTTCGAGGCCGGTGGAGTCCCCGAGCAGATCGATGTCTCCGAACATGATCTCGTCCACAATCTCGTCGAGGTGCTCGCTGGCGTCAGCACAAAAAATCTGCAGGAGTGCTACAACGACGCGGTCTACTATCGTGATGAAATCCGTGATCTGTTCAAGCGCGGACAGATCCGCCTGCGTTCACTCTCGCTCTCGGAGCGACTGTTCCTCGAGATCGTGCGCGCCATCGTGCGCGAATCGCAGAGCGCGAAACGCCTGCCGCCGGAACTGGATGGGCTCGAGGATTCGCTGTCGGACATCTACTACGGCAACTTTTCGGTGTTTCAGTCACTTCCGGATGTCTGGGCAATCGATCAGGTGTTTCCACTGATGCCGTTGCACCGCCATCGTGAAAAGCCGACACGCCAGGCAATCGTCGCCGACATCACCTGCGACTCCGACGGCAAGATCGATCATTTCATCAGTCCGCGAGGCCTGCAGAAAACGCTGCCGGTACATCCGCTGCAGGATGGCGAACCGTACTACTTCGGCGTGTTCCTGGTCGGCGCCTATCAGGAGACGCTGGGGGATCTGCACAACCTGATGGGGGATACGCACGTCGTCAGTGTGCGCATCAACGGCGACGGCAGTTTCGACTTCGTGCGCGAAGTCGGTGGTGACAGCATCGCCGACGTGCTGAGCTACGTCGAGTACCAGCCGCAGCAACTGCTCGAACAGTTCAGGCGCACGGCGGAGCGCGCGGTACGCAGCGGACGCATCGCCCCGGTCGAGCGCCAGGACATACTGGAACTGTTCAGTGCCAGCCTGCGCGGCTACACCTATTTCGAAGACTGAAAGGACTGGAAGGAGCAGCGCCAATGGCGAAGGTCATCATCGTCGGTGCAGGGGGGGTCGGTCAGGTCGTGGCCCACAAGTGCGCGCAGGTACCGGAGGTCTTTTCCGAGATCGTGCTGGCCAGCCGCAACGAGGACAAGTGCCGGCAGATCGCTGCACAGATTCCACGGACGATCACCACGGCACAGGTGGATGCGAACGACGTGGCAGCAATGGCTGCGCTGATCCGCCGTGAACAGCCTGAACTCGTCATCAACGTCGCACTGCCCTACCAGGACCTGCCGATCATGGACGCCTGCCTGGAAACCGGCGTCGACTACCTCGACACGGCCAACTACGAGCCGCCCGAGGAGGCAAGGTTCGAGTACAGCTGGCAGTGGGCCTACCACGAACGCTTCGCGGCACGCGGCATCATGGGACTGCTGGGCAGTGGGTTCGATCCGGGTGTGACCAACGTCTTCACCGCGTGGCTGCACAAGCACGAGTTCGACGCCATCGACGAACTCGACATCATCGACTGCAATGCCGGTGACCATGGAC
>CAZSYV010000162.1:0-5219 GCA_964610955.1 uncultured Klebsiella sp.
GATGACGGTTGTAGGTATTTCCCTCCAGGCGCGACGAAGCCCTGGATCCCCGCTTTCGTGGGGATGGCGACTGAAGAGCCGTCCGAGGGCCGTGGCTGGCACCCGGATCCCCGCTTTCGTGGGGATCGCGGAGGGCCGGGGGATGGCGCAACAGTGCCCGGGCCGGAGGTCCCCGCCGTTTGCTACGATGAGCCCCTTGCCACCGGATACGCCAGGCGCATCGCATGTCCACTTCAGCAGCCTTGAGCAGCGGCAGGCCGGTCGAACTCGGCGAGTTGCTCGACGCGCTGGCTGCGGATGGCCTGCTCGATGCGGCTGATGCGCGCCGCCTGCGCCATTCGCCGCGCGCACGTGCCGACACGGCGCTGCATCCCCTGAACCAGGTCGCCGATTGGCAGCTCCTCGCAGCCGTCGACGGGCGCCCCCTCGATCTGCAGCGCCTGCTCGCGTGGCTGGCCCCCCGTGCGGGGCAGGCGCCGTATCACATCGATCCGCTGCGGATCGACGTTGCCGCGGTCACGGCAGTGATGTCGTTCGCGTTTGCGCGCCGGCACCGTATCCTCGCCGTCGAGTGCAGTGCCAACGAGGTGGTGATCGCCGGCGCGGAGCCGTTTCTCGGTGCCTGGGAGGCCGACCTTGCGCATGCCCTGAAGCGTCCCCTGCGGCGCGTGCTCGCCGATCCGCGGGACATCGACCGCTACACGGTCGAGTTCTACAGCCTGGCGAAGTCGATCAGCGGGGCAAGCGGGGCGCGTACCCCGCGCGGCGGCGCCGCGGCGACGAACTTCGAGCAGCTGGTCGAGCTTGGCAGGATCGCGGATCCCGACGCCAACGACCAGCACATCGTCAGCATCGTCGACTGGCTGCTGCAGTACGCCTTCGAACAGCGTGCCAGCGATATTCATATCGAGCCGCGGCGCGAGCACGCAAACGTGCGCTTTCGCATCGACGGCATCCTGCACGCGGTCTACCAGCTGCCGGCAGCGGTGGCGATGGCGGTGACCAGCCGCCTGAAGATCCTGGGGCGGATGAACGTGGCCGAGAAGCGCCGCCCGCAGGACGGGCGGGTGAAGTCGCGCACGCCCGCCGGCAACGAGATCGAGCTGCGACTCTCGACGCTGCCGACGGCCTTTGGCGAAAAGCTGGTGATGCGCATCTTCGACCCCGAGGTCCTGGTGCGCAGCTTTGCCGATCTTGGCCTCGCCGATGCCGACCACGAGCGCTGGCAGGCGATGACCGGCCAGCCGCACGGCATCGTGCTGGTGACGGGGCCGACCGGTTCCGGCAAGACGACCACGCTGTACTCGACGCTGAAGCAGCTGGCCACCAGCGAGGTCAACGTGAGCACGATCGAGGACCCGATCGAGATGGTCGAACCGGCGTTCAATCAGGTGCAGGTACACCATGCCATCGGTCTCGATTTCGCTGCAGGTGTGCGTTCACTGCTGCGTCAGGACCCGGATGTGATCATGATCGGTGAGATTCGTGACCACGAAACCGCCGCGATGGCCGTGCAGGCCGCACTCACCGGCCACCTGGTGCTCTCGACCCTGCACACCAACGACAGCCCGAGCGCCATCACCCGGCTGCTCGAACTCGACGTCCCGGCCTATCTGATCCGTGCCACCGTGCTTGGCGTGATGGCACAGCGCCTGCTGCGCCTGCTGTGCCCGCACTGCAAGCGGGCCACCACCATCGACGATGAGGTCTGGATGCGTCTGGTCGAACCCTGGAAGGCGAAAAAACCAGAGCGGGTATACGCGCCGGGTGGTTGCCTCGAGTGTCGCAACACGGGCTACGCGGGCCGTCAGGGCATCTATGAGATCCTGCCGATCGATGCCACGCTGCAGCGCGTCATCCGCCAGGATACGGATACGGAGGAACTGCGCCGCATCGGCATGCGTGGCGGCATGCAGACGCTGCGCCTGGCCGGGGCACGCAGGATTGCCGCCGGCCTGACCTCGCTCGAGGAGGTGCTGCGCGTCACGCCACAGGAGAGCGCGCACCGGGAGGGGAGCGCGTGATCGACCCCGCCGCGATCCCCGAGCCGCTGCGCGCAGCACTGCTCGCCACCTGGGGGCGGATCGAGGCTGCGCTGCACGACGATGGGCGGGCGCTGCTCGAGCGCCAGGTCGCTGTCGATCCGGCCTTTGGCCGGGCACTCGCTCGCGTGCTGTGCTGCAGTGCCTTTGTCGCGCAGAGCCTCGAGCAGCACCCGGAACTGCTGCCCGGGCTGGTGGCGAGTGGCGAACTGGATCGCGCGCGCACCGCTGCCGACTATCGCGAGTGGCTTGCACGCGAGCTGCCGGCGGACTGTGACGAGGCGACACTCGGCGCGGTGCTGCGCCGGCTGCGCCGGCGCGAGATGGTGCGCATCGTCTGGCGTGATCTCACGCGCACGGCGACGCTTGCCGGGACGATGCGTGAGCTCGGCTGGCTCGCCGAGGCGACACTCGATGCGGCGCTCGCGCATGCGCATGCAGCGCTCGCGCTGCGCCACGGGGAGCCGCGTTCGGCAGCCGACGGCACGCCGCAACGCCTTGTGGTGATCGGTATGGGCAAGCTCGGTGCCGGGGAGCTCAACCTCTCGTCGGACATCGATCTGATCTTTGCCTTTCCGGAGAGCGGCGAGACCGACGGCAGGCACGTGCTCGACAACCAGGAGTTCTTCGTTCGCCTGGGCCAGCGCGTCATCCGCTCGATCGATGCGCGCACCCGGG
Source organism: uncultured Klebsiella sp. (assembly GCA_964610955.1). Classification (GTDB taxonomy): domain Bacteria; phylum Pseudomonadota; class Gammaproteobacteria; order Pseudomonadales; family UBA5518; genus UBA5518. The sequence goes on from CAZSYV010000162.1 coordinate 2,721, forward strand.
ACGGCTTCGTGTTCCGCGTCGACATGCGGCTCCGTCCCTGGGGTGAGGGCGGGGCGCTGGCGCTTGGCTTCGACGCGATGGAGCAGTACTACCAGAGCCACGGCCGCGACTGGGAGCGCTATGCGATGGTGAAGGCGCGCGCGGTCGCCGGCGACCGGGCTGGCGGTGCGCGGCTGCTCGCGAGACTGCGCCCCTTCACCTACCGCCGCTACATCGACTTCGGTGCGATCGAGGCACTGCGTGCGATGAAGTCGATGATCAACCGCGAGGTGCAGCGCCGCGGCAAGACCGCGGACGTGAAGCTCGGTTCGGGGGGGATCCGCGAGATCGAGTTCATCGTGCAGTCCTTCCAGCTGATCCGCGGGGGGCGCGAGCCACGGCTTCAGGAACGTGCCGTGCTCGGGGTGCTCGGGACGCTCGGCGAACTGGGCTGCCTGCCGCCGGCGGTCGTCGCTGAGCTGCGCGAGGCCTACGAGTTCCTGCGCAGCACCGAGCATGCGCTCCAGGCGTATGACGATCAGCAGACGCAGGCGCTCCCGGATGACGAGACGGGACGTCTGCGCCTGGCATTCGCGCTTGGATATCCGGACTGGGCAGGCTTTTCACGCATTCTGAATGTGCACCGGGCGAATGTGAGCGCACACTTCGGCGACGTTGTCGCCGTGGCGCAGGAGGAGCAGCCGAGGGCCGCGGTCGAGGCCTGGCGCACGCTCTGGGCTCAGGAAAGCGACGAGCCTGCTTCAATCCTCACGGCTGCCGGTTTCGAGGCGCCCCGGGAGACGCTGGCGCTGCTCGTCGCCCTGCGCGATTCGCCACGCGTCCAGGCGCTGCAGGCGGCGGGACGCGAGCGCCTCGAGCGTTTCATGCCGTTGCTGCTGGCGGCTGCGGCAGCCGATCGGCATCCCTCGCGTGTGATTGCACGCACGCTGGCGCTGGTCGAGTCGGTGCTGCGCCGCAGCGCCTACCTGGTGCTGCTCGAGGAGAATCCGGCAGCGCTCGCGCGGCTGGTCGAGCTCTGCAGCGCCAGCCCCTGGATTGCACAGGCACTGGCCAATCAGCCGGTACTGCTCGACGAACTGGTCGACCCCCGGTGGCTGCACCGCGCGCCGGATCGCGCCACACTCGCCGCCGAGCTGCACGAGCACATGCTGCGCGTCGCTCCAGGGGATCTCGAGGGCCAGATGGAGGGCCTGCGCTACTTCAAGCTCGCGCACAGCCTGCGCTGCGCGGCGTCCGAGGTGACCGGCGCGTTGCCGCTGATGAAGGTGAGCGACTACCTGAGCTTCCTTGCCGAGGCGATCCTGGGGCACGTTCTCGCGCTCGCCTGGCACGACCTCGTCGCGCGCCACGGTGCGCCGTACCGCGCTCCCGGGGAGCCGTGCAACCCGGACTTCGTGATCATTGCCTATGGAAAGCTTGGCGGCATCGAGCTTGGTCACGGTTCCGACCTGGATCTCGTGTTCCTGCACGATGCCGACGAGTCGCTCGGCACCGACGGCCCGCGCCCGATCGAGGCCAGCGTGTTCTTCACCCGCCTCGGTCAGCGCATCATCCACATACTGACCGCCTACACCGCGCTCGGGCAGCTCTACGAGGTCGACATGCGGCTGCGTCCCTCGGGGGCCTCGGGTCTGCTGGTTTCCTCGTTCCGTGCCTTCCGCAGCTATCAGCAAGAGCGCGCGTGGACGTGGGAGCACCAGGCGCTGGTGCGTGCCCGTCCGGTCGCGGGCTGCGAGCGCCTCGCGGAGCGCTTCGAGCGCCTGCGCCGCGAGGTGCTTGCGCTGGCGCGCGAGCCGGGGCGCCTGCGCGAGGAGGTGGTGGCGATGCGCGAGAAGATGCGGACACACCTGCTGCCGGCCGATTGCAGCGACGGTAAAAGTCCGTCTTTCCATCTCAAGCAGAGTGTCGGCGGTATCGTCGATATTGAATTCATGGTTCAATACTGCGTCCTTGCCTGGTCGGGAAATCAGGCAGCCTTGAGTGTCCATACGGACAACATCCGTATTCTCGAGGCGCTGAGCGAGAGCGGCCTGATGACACCGCGTGATGCACATGTGCTCACCGAAGCCTACAAGGCCTTCCGTGCCGCGGCTCACAGACTCGCCCTTCAGCAGCAGGATGAAATCGTACCGGCCGCGGAGTTCCAGTCACTGCGTGACGAGGTCGTGCGCGTCTGGGCTGCGCTGCTGGGTGATGCAGCGAGGGAGGAGGCGAGCAGATGACTTTCGACGACCGGGATGGCGTGATCTGGTTCGACGGCGAACTGGTGCCGTGGCGCGAGGCGCGCACCCACGTGCTGACCCATACCCTGCACTATGGGCTCGGCGTGTTCGAAGGCGTGCGCGCATACCGGACGGCCGATCGCGGAACCTGCATCTTCCGCCTGCAGGAACACACCGACCGTCTCTTCCGCTCGGCGCACATCCTGCGCATGAACATGCCGTTCGATCGCGAGACGCTGAACGAGGCACAGCGCACCGTGGTGCGCGAGAACGGCCT
>CAZSYV010000163.1:0-5158 GCA_964610955.1 uncultured Klebsiella sp.
AACCCGAACAACAAGCGCCAGCCGCCCTCGTGGAGAACATGCTGCTTCTGCGCAAAGAGGACTTCGACGATCTGCTCGACCGTGCCGCCGAACGCGGAGCCGAGCGTTGCCTCGCCCATCTCGGCCTAGAAAACGGCAGCGCCGCAAAGGACATCCGCGAGCTGCGCGACCTGCTGGAAGCGTGGCGCGATGCCCGTCGCACGGCGTGGCAGACCACGGTGAAGGTCATCACCACCGGCATCCTGGCCGCGCTGCTGGTCGGCGCTGCCATCAAGTTGAAGCTGATGGGAGGCCCGCAATGACCGCCCGCAAGATCTGCCTGCTCGACGACTGGCGCAAGATCGCGCGCCGTGCCTGGAGCATCCGCCTGTCCATCGTCGCCGCCATCTTCACGGCGGCGGAAGTGGTGGTGCCGCTGTTCGGCGACGTGCTGCCGCGTGGCCTGTTCGTGCTGCTGGCCTTCAGCGCCAGCATCGGCGCGGCCATCGCACGGCTCGTTGCCCAGCCGGAGATGCACCAATGATCCGGCCACCGCAACGAAGGACGGTGGCGGCGCTGACCTTGTCCGCCGCTGCCCTGATCGGCATCGTGCTGCACGAGGGCTACACCGACCGCGCAGTGATCCCCGTCAAGGGCGATGTGCCGACCATTGGATTCGGTACCACCACCGGAGTGAAGCTGGGCGATACCACCACGCCGCCGAAAGCACTGGCGCGCGCCTTGACCGATGTGCAGCAGTTCGAGGGTGCATTGAAGCAATGCGTCACCGTGCCGCTGGCGCAGCACGAGTACGACGCGCTGGTGAGCTTCTCCTACAACGTGGGCAGCCGCGCGTTCTGCCAGTCCACACTGGTGCGGAAGCTCAACGCCGAGGACTACGCCGGAGCCTGCGCCGAACTGCTGCGCTGGCGCTTTTTCCAGGGCAAGGACTGCGCGCTGCCCGCCAACGCTCGTCTGTGCGGCGGGCTGGCCACGCGTCGGCAGGCCGAGTACCGGCAATGCCTCGGGGAAGCGCAATGAGCCTGTTTCCTTGGCCGTACCGCTGGCTGGCCCTCGTCCTGCTCGCCGCTGCACTGATCGGCTTCGGCTGGATCAAGGGCGCGGAACACGTCCAAGCCCGGTGGGATGCCGCCGTCCAGCAGCAAACCCTCCAAGTGGCCGTTGTTCGCCAGAAGCAGGCCGAATCCACCGTCAAAGTGGTCACCCAGTACGTCGACCGCATCCGCATCGTCCGCGAGAAGGGCGACACCATCATCAAGGAGGTTCCTGTCTATGTGCCCGTTCAAGCCGATGCTGCTTGCACTATCAACCGTGGCTTTGTGCGCCTGCACGACGCTGCCGCCGCAGGTGAACTGCCCGAGCCCGCCCGAGATGCTGATGCGGCCGCCGCAGGCATTGCGCTCTCTGCCGTCGCCGGAACCGTTGCCGCCAACTACCAGACCTGCCACGAGAACGCAGAGAAACTGAGCGCGTTGCAGGCGTGGGTCATGGAGATGGCGACGAGCATCAGGAAGTGACCTGTCACTGAGCACCACCTCAGAGGGGCGACTCGCCACCATCGTGGCCTTCAGTTCAGCCTCGACGCGGGGCGGCTGCAGACATCAACGCTGCGTCGGCGCGTCAATCAGCGGGACTAGACTGCCGCCGGGAGTGAACTTCGCCGATGGGTCCATGGCGGCGGGAAAGTGCTGCCGGGACTCGTCACGCGGCGGGAGGTAGAGGTTCAATTGATGCTTGACGCAATGCTGGCTAGCAAGAACCGCTCCTGAGATAATCAAGCTTGTCAACAAGCTCGCCTCAGGGGAAATAAATGACAGAAAAGAACAAATTCAATGATGAAGAGTGGAAAGCAGATGAGTGGCGGGCTCTCCTCGAAAAACTCATTGCAGAGGGAATGCTTTCCTGGAAGGAAATCACAACGCTCACTCTGGGGCACATGAATCCATCTCAGGTGGGCACGAGCCTAGCTTCCTCCGACGGCTTCAAGCGCCGGTATGGAAAAGGTAACGTGATGGCGAAAGTCATGGACTGGTTTTACCAACAGGACGGCAAGTGTCATGACTGTGGCACACGCCTTGAGCTACAGGCCGATCACAACAAACCGCGAGAGGAATACGAAGACCCTCTCGATGCGGACTTCATCGAAAACATGGTCTTGCGGTGCAGGCGCTGCAACGTGATCAAGCGACCTTCTCATGAGTTCGGCGGGACCACTCATTTGACCGCTGAAACTGCCCTGATGTGGATTCTTTTTGGTTTCCGGCCTCGAACCTTGCCTGACTTCGTCCGCATGTGTCGGCTCTACGGCATGACCATGGCAGATGTTCGAATGCAGGAAGGATGGGCGATGGCTCATTGGCTGCAGAAGCTTCCTGGCTCCCAGTTCCTATTGGACAACCCTGAGAAGCGATCGACCATCCTTGCCTGGCCAGATGGCGGGATAACTCGGTGTTGGGAGGGTGATGAAGTCCCGGGCAGGCAACGCGCCCGAGTGCTTTTCGATGGCGCTCATCCAGAACAGCATATGGTTGCATTGGCCTGGTCCCGACTTGAGGCGAGCCCAGAGAAGATTCGCGTTCAAGCCATCAGGTATCGCGTGGGAAATATTCCCTTCTCGCACTATTTCGACAGTGACGACGGCGAGTCTTTGGCGATTACGTACACACCTCCAAAGCGCAAGAAGAACGGTGCGGCCGCTTTAGTCCACGCAGGATCTCAGATTTCAGAGGTTGAAGAAGATGCAGAATCTGTCGAGCAAATGGCGACCGAGAGCGAACACCTCAAAACCGAGCAGGTCGTGACACTGTCCGAAGGCGCAAAAATCAATCTTCTTGCGCCTCGGGGCATGGTGCTGATCGCAGCCAAGCTTGTAGACGCAGATGCGGATGCGACCATCCGCTGGACACAGAGACAGAAAGCAAAGGCCGTTGTGATTCCTGCCACCGGTCGCGGAAAAAAGGTCTGTGAACTGCCTGAGGTGGACCTGGCTGCTGCAAATTTCCAGCTAGCTTAGCTGAGGACTAGCGCTGCTTGAGGTGATGCAGATGCTGAATAGAGCGATAGCCCGAGATCGCAATACTCGCGGCTTTGCTCTATACAGATCGCGTGCCTCCCGGCGCTAGCAGCAACACGCCCGGTAGTCAGGCTTCCGCCAAACGGATCGAGAACTACCGAGCCAGGTGGCAGCAAATCTACGCACAGTCTCGGAATCTCCTCAGGGTATGGAGCAGAGTGCCCGTGGATATTCTTACCTCGAACCATCTTAATCACCGGTTTTGCCTGAAGCACGCGGCTCCCGCCGAATGATCGATGATCGCCACCTGGTTTTCGGAATACCAATATGTGCTCCCAGCAATTGAACGGGGACTGGTAGAACGGCGCAAAATTTCCCGCATTGAATCCTCGCTTACCCTCGATCTCGCCTTTGTCCCAAACTATGTTGCCAACGCATTCATAGCCGATCCTTCTAAATAGATCGACCGTATAAGCGGAAAGCGTCACGCGCTTTTGCCCCATCGCTGACAGTGCAATAATATTTTCGTTATCAAAGTAGTCGAAAATATTGTAAAAATAATAAGAGCCGGGCTTGAGGATCCGGAAGACTTCCGCATTAACCTCAAACATGTCCTGGAGGTAGCAATACATGTTTGGCCATTGCGAGTACTCGCGGGCGTTGTAGTACGGCGGCGAGGTCACCGCGCCGTCAACCGAAGCTGCGTCGATTGTCTTTAGAACTTTCCGCGAATCTCCGCATCTCACCTGGAGGTTTTTGTCGCCGAGCTGGATTCCAGTGTCCGGCATTACTTGAGAAGCAGCTCCGAACCGCTTAAAGAAGGCCGCAGTATCGAACCAGTCCACCGCTTCACCTGTTCCGACGCCGGGCATTGGCTCCCAACTCAACGACCGACCCAGGACGGCATCTTGCTGATCATCTAGTGAGCCAAAACACCGAATTTTGTCTCCCCAAATCGAATAATGGCGGACCATCAATTCGATTACCTCTGCATGGGAGGTAATCTCAACTACATCACGGCGCCACTTTCTTACAAACTCCGTAGGAATATCGTTCCGCTCATCATCAATCGCTTCTTGCATTGAGAGACCGCGGAAGGAATATCGTTTTCCCCGGTTGTACTTGCTGCGATCTGGGCAAAGCGGGTTGCGACACTCCCAGCTTTTGACACCAAGACTAGGGTACGAATTCCCTTCCACCTCGTCTGATCGACATGTAGGACACGGAACCACAGTTTCATCGCGATGATTCTTCTGAAGCACGAGAAGTTGTTCTAGGCCCTCTGAACCTTTGCGGCGAAGTACAAGACAGTCGCGATATGTAAACCCTTCATTGGCTAGTTCAAAATGGGCGTCCTTGGGGTCCAGTGCCTGCACGTGTGCAAGCGTTTCGGCCTTGATTTTCTCGTGCCTGAAGTACGCACGATCCAAAGGCTGCTCAATATGCTTTTCACCGAAAAGTGCAACGTCAGCAGACAACTCCCATGACACATCTCGATTTTTGATAGTCGTTGGCTGAATCATGACCAGCAGAAATCCATAGTTGTTTAGAACCTGATAGCTATCGCGCACACGACCAAGTAAGGCATCTCGAAGGGACCGCAGCGAGTTGAATTGCGCAGCCCACGAAGGGGCGACAACCAGAAGATGCACCGCTTCATCACGATGGAATAGTTTTGGGGCTCGTGCTTGGATCTCGTTCCAGAACGACGGCTGATACCTGACCTCATCGAAGGCCGGATCGTAGAATCGGTGCATCTCCTTCGGTGGTAGAGACACCCATGTGAAGGACGCAAACAGAGCCTTCAGAATTTCAAATTCAACATCCCGGTTGCCCGCCTCTTTGCGCAGCTTGGAGGGAGCAGTCAACTCGCTATGGAGGTGGTTTCGAGTGTCGTTTTCATTGGCACAATTCGCATGATCAACCAGCATCCTAACTATGGGCGCCGGTACTCCGTACTGCGAAAGCAGGCTTGATAGAACATTGAGTTCGCATCGATCAAATGCTAGCTGGATTGCGCACTTTTGATGGTAGTTGAACGTTTGCCCGGCCTTCGCTCCTCGCTCGTAAAATGCAGCAAGGTGATCAGCGTTAATCCGGAACTTCCAGTTGATATGCGCCAAAAACGCTCGTTTGCGTTCGATT
>CAZSYV010000164.1:0-5123 GCA_964610955.1 uncultured Klebsiella sp.
CGGGAACGGGAACGGGAACGGGAACCCAGCAAAAGTGCGTCGTACTGGGCCCCCGCTTCCGCGGGGGTGACGAGGTGGGGTGAGGTGACGAGGTGGGTGAGGTGACAAGATGGGTGAGGTGACGAGGTGGGTGAGGTGACGAGGTAGGGTGAGGTGAGGAGATAGATTGAGAGCGACGAGATGGGGTGAGGATGACGCAAGTCGTTTTCACAGGGGGAAATGGTGCAATCAGGGTGCACCGCCCCGCTACGCGTCGGACGAGGGATCCGTGCCGAGCGGGGGGCGCATGCCGGGCATGGGAAAGCTCATGACCTTGCCGTCGCCACCCTTTGATTCGCGGATCTTCACCGACCCTTCCTTTTCCACCTCGTCGATGCGGATGATCGCGTGCATCGGGATGTAGCTGCGCTTCACACCACCGAACTCACTCTTCAGCTTCTCTTCGGACGGATCGACCAGCAGCTGCGTGCGTTCGCCGAAGATGTAGTCCTCGACCTCGATGAAGCCGTAGAGGTCGCTTTGATAGATCTGCCGCGCGTACAGCTCGAACACCTGGTTCTGGTTGAGGAATATGACCTTGTAGATCGGTTCGACCGCCATGGACATCGTGCTCGCGCGTCGGGGATTCGGGGAGGGCGCGGAGCATAGCATGCCGTGCCCGTGCATGCCTGGACGCGGCCGGCTATAATCGCGGCCCTTTTCCGCAACCCCGTTGCCGCGATGAGCGAAAACCGCCCCCGCAAGGTATTCGTGCAGACGCACGGCTGCCAGATGAACGAGTACGACTCCGCGCGCATGCTCGACCTGCTGCGCGAGACCCACGGTCTGATACCTGCAGAGAGCGCCGAGGAGGCCGACGTTCTGCTGCTGAACACCTGTTCGGTGCGCGAGAAGGCGCAGGAAAAGGTGTTCCACCAGCTCGGGCGCTGGCGCAAGCTGAAGGACGGGCGTCCGGGGCTGGTGATCGGCGTCGGCGGCTGCGTCGCCAGCCAGGAGGGTGGTGATATCGGGCAGCGGGCACCCTACGTCGACATGATCTTCGGCCCGCAGACACTGCACCGCCTGCCCGAAATGCTCGACACCGCGCTCTCGCACGAGCACGCCGAGCCGGTGGTCGACGTGAGTTTCCCGGAGATCGAAAAATTCGATCGCCTCCCCGATCCATCGGTCGATGGCCCGAGCGCCTTCGTTTCGGTGATGGAAGGCTGCAGCAAGTACTGCAGCTTCTGCGTGGTGCCGTACACGCGCGGCGAGGAAATCAGCCGCCCGGTGGACGCCGTGATTGCCGAGATTGCCCACCTGGCGGGAAACGGTGTACGCGAGGTGACACTGCTCGGGCAGAACGTCAACGCCTACCGTGGTGAGGACCACAGGGCCGAGATCTGCGACTTCGCGGAACTGCTGCACCTCGTTGCCGCGATCCCCGGAATCGGGCGCATCCGCTACGTGACCTCGCACCCGATCGAGTTCGGCCAGGCGCTGATCGATGCCCATGCAACGATCCCGCAACTGGTCAGCCACGTGCACCTGCCGGTGCAGAGCGGCTCGGACCGGATACTCACGGCAATGAAGCGCAACCATACGGTGGCCGACTACACGTCGATCATCCGCAGGCTGCGCGAGACACGCCCGAATTTCTGCATTTCATCGGACTTCATCGTCGGCTTTCCGGGAGAGACCGAAGCGGATTTCGAGGACACGATGCGGTTGATCGGCGAGGTCGGCTTCGACCAGTCGTACAGCTTCATCTACAGCCCGCGCCCGGGTACGCCGGCGGCCGATCTTGCCGATGACACGCCGGAGCCGGTGAAAAAGGCCCGCCTCGCGCAGCTTCAGGAGAAGATCAACCGCCAGGCATTCCAGATCTCGCGCCGCATGGTCGGCAGCATCGAACGCATCCTGGTCACTGCCGTCTCGAAGCGCGACCCGGGGCGGCTGCAGGGGCGCACCGAGAACAACCGGCTTGCGCACTTCCCGAGCACTGACCAGACACTGATCGGGCGCTTCGTCGACGTACGCATCATCGAGGCGCTGCCGAACTCGCTGCGAGCCGAGCGGGTCGAAGTGATCTGCAGCTCGGCAGGCTGACCTCCCCGTCGACCCGACCCCGGTTGTACGATAACGCCACCCATCCCTATCTGCATGAAAACCTCGGGGGCGCGCACGATCACGCCCTCATGGTCGCCAGCGCCAACCGCGATGAGATCGTCGCGGACTTTTACACGGCCGTCGAACGCGCGATAAGCGAGAGTCGAACCCTCGCCGATTTCCGCGAGGACTTCGACGGCATCGTTGCGAAGCACCGCTGGGAGCACAACGGCGGCCGCAACTGGCGCAGCCGCGTCATTTACGAGACCAACCTGCGCACCAGCTATGCGGCGGGCCGCTACGAGCAGCTGCAGGCACTGAAGGCAGTGCGGCCGTTCTGGCAGTACGTGCACAGCGACGCCGTGCAGCATCCGCGTCCACTGCACCTGACCTGAAACAACCTGGTGCTGCACGCCGATGACGACTGGTGGATGACACATTTTCCACCCAATGGTTAGGGTTGCCAGTGCACCGTGCGCGCACTGAACGCGCGTGACCCGCAGCGACAGGGGAAGAGCGGCCCGGACGAAGCGCCGGACGTGGATATGCAGAGTGTGTTGATCGGCCAGCGCAGCCCCGGCGGCCCACACACCGTGGAGACGCCAGCAGGCGTTGATCCGGGGTTCGGCTATGCGCTGGGGCGCGACATCTGGGAACACGAACAGCTTTCGCGAACGCGAGCGTTGCAGGCCGCACAGGAACGCGAGACCCGGGAACCCGTCATTCGACGTGAAGGGCTTGCCCGTCCTGGTCGATGCGGCACACCTGGTCGAGCACATCGCGGAACATCTGGATCGTGGCCGCTATCTGCCCTGGCTTCCCGACTTGATGGAAAACCCGTTCGAGGTCTGGACGCAGCTGGAACGTGGACAGACCAGCGGTCGGTACCGAATGCGCGCGCGTCCTCAAAGCCTACGATCCCGGTCGCGGTCGCGTGTTGGTGTTCGTAGCGGAGCTGCAGGACGGGATTCATACGTGACATGACATTCTTTCACGGCAGTGATGTCAGTTATCTGAATCGCCAACGCAATGGTGTGCTGTGGTGGGGAGCGCCGTGAAGGAGAGACTCCGCTCTACGCGCAGGGCGGGCAGTCGAGGGCTGTATCGGAGCGCGTTCCACAACCTGCAGGACTGATGCGAGGTTACCACAATGGCCAGTGCCCAGATGTCGTGGCGCGTGGGCGTGCGCGTGCGCCTGTACCGCCGGAACGATGGCAATGAATAAACCGGCACGCTGCCACATGCCGGTCGCCCCGAACGTAGGATTGGTGGCCCTGGCAGGGGCTGCTCGTCCGATGGGTCGAACAAAAGGCTACCCCAATGACCGCACGAGTCAAAATCACCAGGGACACCGCGACCCCGGCGTTGCGACGCCTGCTTGGTGTCCTGACAGGAGAAGGTCGCGACCTGATGCTTCGCGCGATATGGGTGAGTAACAGCGTGGCGCGCAAGGCCGCGGGCAAGGTTGTCGACGTGGACGCCAGCGGCGTCTGGGTCAGGATCGACTGATCATTTTCACATCTCGGAGGTGTCATGTTTATCAACAAGGCAAATCTGAACACGCTTTACACCGCTTTCAAGACGGCTTTCTCTGTCGGCTTCGCAGGCGTGGCCCCGGTCTACAAGGATGTCGCGCTGCTCGTGCCGTCCACCAGCGGCACCGGGGCGTACGCCAGCGCAGCCGGATTCCCGCTTTCGCGGGAATGACGACGAAGGGCAGAAGCGACAAGGGTTGAAGCGACGGGGAACGACGACGCTTTCGCCTGACCCCGGAATGACGGTATTCTTCACTGCCTATAAGTGCCGCAAGAGGCTCCGGCTTTCCCATTGGACGACGACCAGCGAACCCAGTTCACCCTTGAACCCGGCGACCCACGCCGCCTCGCCCAGGTGTGCGGACCATTCGACCAGCATCTGCATCTGATCGAGGAGCGCCTCGGCGTCAGCATCCGCAACCGCGGCCAGCGCTTCGTGATCGAAGGTAGCGAGGATGCACGCAACGCGGCACGCGCCGTGTTGATCCAGCTTTACGATGAAGCGGCCGAGCAATCCGAACTCGACCCCGATCAGGTACATCTGCGCCTGCAGCGCTCGGGCATCGACGCGCTGCGCGAGGCCGAAGGCACACTGGAGACCACCGATGGCGATGTGGCGTCGATCGGCACGATCCGGGTGCGGCGGGCATTGATCCGCCCGCGCGGCAAGAGCCAGCAGCACTATGTGCGCTCGATCCAGCAGCACGACATCAACTTCGGCATCGGCCCGGCAGGAACCGGCAAGACCTATCTGGCAGTCGCCAGCGCGGTCGCGGCACTCGAGACCGAACAGGTGCGGCGCATCCTGCTGGTGCGCCCCGCGGTCGAGGCCGGCGAGAAGCTCGGCTTCCTGCCCGGTGATCTCGCCCAGAAGATCGATCCCTACCTGCGCCCGCTCTACGATGCGCTCTACGAGATGCTTGGTTTCGAGCATGTCGGCAAGCTGATCGAGCGCCATGTGATCGAGGTGTGCCCACTGGCGTACATGCGCGGGCGCACGCTGAACCACTCCTTTGTGATCCTCGACGAGGGGCAGAACACCACGCCCGAACAGATGAAGATGTTCCTGACACGCATCGGCTTCGGCACGAAGGCGGTGATCACCGGGGACATCACTCAGATCGACCTGCCGCGGGGCACGCCCTCGGGCCTGATCCAGGTCGTGAAGTTTCTCGAAGGCGTCGAAGGCATCGGCTTCAACTGGTTCACGCCGCGCGACGTCGTGCGCCACCCGCTGGTGCAGCGCATCGTCGAGGCCTATGAACGTTTCGAGGCCCAGGATGCGCGCGCACCAGCCGCACCGAAGCGCGGGCAGACACCTTCGTGAGGCCACCGGGACACATCAGCATGGAGTGCGCAGCGGGCGCTGTCGGCGAGATCCCGACGCCACGAAGCGTGCGCAGGTGGGTGCGCGCCGCCCTCGATGATGGACACGCCGACGCGATGATCTGCGTGCGCATCGTCGACGAGGCCGAGATGCGCGAACTCAACGCACGCTAC
>CAZSYV010000165.1:0-4984 GCA_964610955.1 uncultured Klebsiella sp.
GGAGACCTGCAGCAGGTGCGTGCGGCGATGATTGCAGCGGTCGATGAATTTGCCGCACGTTGCGAAAATCCCCGATGAACTCATCAGCATTCCAGAGGGCTCCCCTGCCTTGGCAGCGCGAGGAGTGGGCACGTCTGCGCATGCCCATTGTCCGGGGGGAGTTGCATCATGCCTTGCTGCTCAGTGGACCGGCGGGGATCGGCAAGCGGCTGCTTGGCGAACTGCTGGGGCAGTCGCTGCTGTGCCGGGCTACAGACGACGGGGCTGCGTGTGGGCACTGTCGTGATTGTCGGCTCTTCGAGGCGGGATCGCACCCAGACCTCCTGCGTGTGTTTCCCGAGGAACCGGGACGGCAGATCCGCATCGAACAGATTCGTGCCGGCCTGGCAGAATTCGTCATGCGTACCGCGAGTGTCGCGCAGGCCAAGGTTGCAATCATCGATCCTGCCGATGCGATGAACATGTCCACCGCGAACAGCCTTCTGAAGAGTCTCGAGGAGCCCGCACCACGCACGTACATCGTGTTGCTGAGCGACGCCCCGGCGCGGTTGTTGCCGACGGTGCGTTCACGCTGCCTGCAACTGGACCTTCGACCCCCATCGCTGGAACGGGCCACACTTTGGCTGCGTGAAGCCTGTGGCGTGGAGGATGCCGCCGATCTGCTTGGTGTCGCGGCGGGAATGCCGCTGCTGGCGCTGCGTCTGCACGAAAACAACAGCCTGCCCGGCTTCGACCGCATGCTGGACGTGATGCGGCGTGCGGCGCAGCCCCGGGCCTGGATCGCCGACCTGGCTGCCGAGTGGAGTGATCTGGAGTTGCTGGAACTGCTCGACTGGATCTTCCTGTTCCTGGTCGATCTGTCCCGCGTGCTCGCCTGCGGCGACGCTGCCCGTGCACGAATTCCGCGAGCAGCTGCAACTCATGCCGAACTGTTGCCCGTTCTGGGGGGCAGCCAGGTTGCACACGCCTTGCGCCGTGTCGTCGAGGCACGCCGCGATGCCACATCGACGGCGAACCCGAATTCCCAGCTGCTGCTCGAGGCGTTGCTGTTCGACTGGCACAGCACCTGCAGTGCATCAGGCCATGGCAGCTCACCGCATACCGGCTCCCGGTGGCAGGCGGGGTGATTGGCGCAGCTGGCAAAAATGAAATCGACTGGCTAACCTTGAGCAGCAGCACGGCGAATCCGCAATACGATCCATGAATGCTCCGCAAGGTACTCGAAACGGCATCCTGTCCTTGACCATCAAGGACAAGGCGGTGCTGTATGCAGCGTACATGCCATTTCTGCAGCATGGTGGCCTGTTCATCCCGACCAACAAGCCTTACCGCATCGGTGATGAAGTCTTCATGCTGCTCAACCTGATGGACGAGCCGGAGAAGATCCCGGTGGCGGGCAAGGTCGTCTGGGTCACACCGAAGCGTGCCCAGGGCAATCGCGCCTCGGGAATCGGCGTGCAGTTCAACGGCCAGGACGACACGGCAACGCGCAAGATCGAGACCTACCTCGCCGGTACACTCGAGTCGGAACGTCCGACGCACACGATGTGAGCGACGACAGCGGCAGTACGTGCATGCTGATCGACAGCCATTGTCATCTCGACTACCTGACGCGGCCACCGCACGAGCTGGTGGTTGACGAGATCGTGCGCTCTGCCGGGGCGGCAGGCGTGGGGCGCATGCTCTCGGTGGCGGTTGATCGCCATGATCTGGTGCGCGTGCTCGAGCAGGCCGCCATGCACCCCGAGGTCTACGCGGCGATCGGCATCCACCCATCGACTGCCGAGGACGCCTCGATCGAGGCTGCCGAGTTGCTGAGGCTCGCAGCGAACCCGCGTGTGATCGCCATTGGCGAGATCGGACTCGACTATCACTATGGAGCCGACTCGAAGGAGCTGCAGCGCGAGCGTTTCGTGATGCAGCTGGAAGTTGCTGCCCGGGCTGGGCTACCGGTGATCGTGCATACGCGCGAGGCGCGTGAGGACACGCTGGAATTGCTCGAACATCATGCCGATCGCTCCTGCGCCGGTGTGATGCACTGCTTCACCGAAAGCATCGAGATGGCCCGCGCCGCGCTGGCGCTGAACTTCATGATCTCGTTCTCCGGGATCATCACCTTTCGCAATGCCGCGGCACTGCGCGAGGTCGTGCGGGAGATTCCGCTTGATCGCCTGCTCGTCGAGACGGATTCACCGTACCTCGCCCCGGTACCGTACCGTGGCAAGGTCAACGAGCCCCGTCACGTGATCCATGTGGTACGAGCGATCGCCGACATCAGGGGCATCAGCCCGGATGAGGTTGCGCAGGCGACCACGGCCAACTTTATGCGCCTGTTCAGGCGCGCCGCCGTGATCGAGGGTGGCTCATGAAACCCTTGTCGTTTGCGCCCGGCCTGGTGGAGGGATTCTACGGGCGGCAGTGGCGCGATGCGGACCGTCTCGAGTGTCTGGATTTCATCGCCTCCATTGGTTTTCGCTACTACATCCACGCACCAAAGGGCGATGCCTGCCTGCGTCGTCGCTGGAGCGAGCCATGGGCTGGTGATGACGAACGACGCATGCGAGAGATCGCAGAGTGCTGTTCGCGCGCGGGTCTGCTGTGGGGTTTTGGTCTCAGTCCGCTGGGCCTGGTCGAGGACGGTTCGGCAGTGGCGTTGCAGCGCTGGCGCGACAAGCTGCGCTATCTCGAGGACTTTGGAGCATCGCTGCTGTGCATCCTGTTCGATGACATGCCGCGTCGGTTCGATGCGCTTGCCGAGCGTCAGGCGGAGCTCGTCGCGGTTGCGCTCGAAACAAGCCGTGCAACGCATGCCATCGTATGTCCCAGCTATTATTCGAGCGATCCGGTGCTCGAGCGAGTTTTCGGTGCAATGCCGCAGAGGTACTGGGAAGATCTGGGGCGTCTGCTGCCGCAGCAGCTTGGAATCTTCTGGACGGGTGAGCGCGTCTGTGCCGAAGCACAGCCGATCGATGCACTGCAGGCAATTGCGGCTACACTGGGACGCGCTCCGGTGCTGTGGGACAACTACCCGGTCAATGATGGCGAAAAGGGGTCGCAGTTCCTGCGCATCGACGCATTCCGTGGCCGCAGTGCGCAGCTGGCCGATGGCATCGTTGCCGCACACTTCGTCAATCCGATGAACCAGTGCTGGCTGTCCAGGATCCCGCTGCACACGCTGGCGATGCTCTACGCAGGGAAGCAGTCCTACGCCCCCGATACCGCCTTCCTGGCGGCTGCCCGTTCGAGTTGCGGTGTCGCACTGGCCGACCGACTTGCACGCGATCTGCATCTGCTGCAGCACACCGGTCTGGAAGCGATGGGCGCTGCACGACGTCACGAACTGATGCAGCGCTACGCGCGTTTCGATTCGCCCTGCGTACATGAGCTGCTTGACTGGCTCGCGGGTGGCTACACCTTTGATCCGGCCTGTCTGACGGGTTGATGACAGCCCTGGCAAAGGGATTTTTTCATGGATGTGACGCACGCCTTCGTGTGCGAACGCCACGCGCACGGTCGTGGTGCTGCCGAGACAGGGGGTGGGGCTTATAATCAGCCGCGTTCGACCCCGTCGCGGTGAGGAGTTTCAGATGCAATATCAGGGCAAGACACTCAGCCTGCACATGCTGGACGGTGGTGTGGTCGAGCTGTGTTTCGACCGTGACGGTGATGCCGTGAACAAGTTCGACCAGCTTGCACTGCGTGAGCTGCAGGAAGCCCTGGCAGCGCTCGTCACTGCAGGGGATGAGTTGCGCGGTGTGCTCATCACCAGCGGCAAGGCGGATTACTTCATCGTCGGAGCAGACATCGGTGAGTTCGGCAGGCTGTTTCGCCAGGGTGAGGAAGCATTGCTTGCGATGCTGGCCGGTGCGAATGCCATCTTCAATGCGCTCGAGGATCTGCCGGTGCCGAGCGTGTGTGCGATCAACGGTAGCGCACTCGGCGGTGGTCTCGAGCTGTGCCTGGCAGCCGATGCCCGGGTGCTCGCCCACACGGCGCGAATCGGCCTGCCCGAAGTGAAGCTTGGCATCAACCCGGGCTTTGGTGGAACGGTGCGACTGCCGCGGTTGATCGGCGTCGACAATGCGATCGAGTGGATCTGCAGTGGCAAGGAACAGGGTGCAGATGCGGCGCTGTGCGTTGGTGCGGTAGACGCGGTCGTCGAGGCGCCGCTGCTGCGTGGAGCTGCGCTCGAGTTGCTGGCGCAGTGTATCGATGGTCGTCTGGATTACGCTGCGCGACGCCGTGAAAAGACGAGTCCTGTGTTGCTGAACCGTACCGAGTACATGATGGCGTTCACCGCCGCAAGGGCCGTGGTTGGCGCCCAGGCTGGCCCGAACCTGCATGCGCCACTTGCTGGCGTGAAATCGATCGAGAAATCGGCGTTGCTGACTCGTGATGAAGCGCAGAAGGTCGAGGCAGCAGGCTTTGCGAGACTGGCTGCCGGCAACGAGGCCGACAGCCTGATCGGATTGTTCCTGAACGAGCAGGCCGTTGCCCGCAAGGCGCGCCGCCTGGCAGCAACCGGACGCAAGGTCGAGCGTGCGGCCGTGCTCGGTGCCGGAACGATGGGAGGCGGGGTTGCCTACCAGTCGGCGAGCTGCGGGGTGCCGATCGTGATGAAGGATATTGCTGCAAAGGGCATCGATCTCGGCATGCGTGAGGCTGGCAGTCTGCTTGCAGCACGGGTCGATCGTGGGCAGATGAGCGCCAGCGCGATGGCGGAGGTTCTGCATGCGATCACGCCGACGCTTGATTACTCCGGTTTTTCCACGGCCGACTTCGTCGTGGAGGCGGTAATCGAGAACGAAGGGGTAAAGAAGCGGGCTCTTGAGGAGTGTGAAGACCGGGTCGGGCCGGAAACTGTCCTCGCCAGCAATACATCGACGATTTCGATCACACGACTCGCCAGCGTGCTGAAACGGCCGGAAAACTTCTGCGGCATGCATTTCTTCAACCCGGTGCACCGCATGCCCCTGGTCGAGGT
>CAZSYV010000166.1:0-4976 GCA_964610955.1 uncultured Klebsiella sp.
TGTCCGTGCCGATCCAGATCAAACGGCGCAGCGGCCGCAAGCTGGTCACCTTGCCGAACGGCGAAACTGCGCCGGTCAGACCGTGGGACGTGGCACCGACATCCATCCAACTGGCGCTGGCCAGGGGGCACCGCTGGCTGGCCATGCTGGAATCAGGAGAGGCGAAGTCCTTGAAGGAGATCGCCACGCGGGAAGGCATCGACAACAGCTACGTCAGCCGTATGGTCAACCTGACCACGCTGGCACCCGACATCGTGGCTGCCATCCTGGACGACGCACTGCCGAACCACATCACGTTGTTCGATCTGGCGGTTGATCCGCCGGCGCTGTGGGAGCAGAGGGAGAGGATTGCCGGCTCAACGCCAGCTGGAGGTCACTGATTGATTGTCGTTTCCAGCGCGCGCAGGCGATCGACGATGGCATCGAAGGCGGGAGGCTCGCCGATGAACATGCCGGCACCGATCATGCGCTGGAAGTCATCGTGCAGCGCGGCTAGTGCGGTGTCTTCCGGAATCAGTTTGAGCTGCCCGGCCAGGCATGCGTCGTAGTTGGCGTAGCTCGCGTTGTAGAAGACCTTCTTGTGTTTGACGACGTCTGCGAGCAGAGCGCGATCGACCACAGCGGCGTGCCCATGTTCAATGTCGGCCAACATCGCCAAGTCGTACCAATGGCGTGACAGACGTTCGGCGCCTGTGCGGAACTCTTCGCGCTGACATTCGACGTGCATCAACGTCGCCTTCTCCCAGAAGGTACGTGCCGGGGACAGCACGCTGACGGTCGGCTGCGGGAATTCGAGTTCAGCGACAAGTTCCGCAATGTCGGGCCGCACCACATGCTCCTCATTCGGCTCGGTGATGTTGCGGCCACCGAACTCGATCAGGACGCTGTTACCGACGTAGTCTCCGGATTTCTCCAGCACGGTCGGGTAGTGCACTCGCAACTGCTCGCCGTCATCGCTGATTTCAAGACGGAATGCGTCGGCGCTGAACTCGGTGGCCAGCATCTTCTGGAAGTGCGGCGCCACGACACCGTGAGCATGGTCGCGCACGAAGGACTTGAGATCCTCGCTGAACTTCTTCAGCCGATTGCGCGAGACCCCTTCGGCAAATGGGTCGAAGGTTCCGTCCAGTCCTCGATAGTCGAGGGTGATGTCCACGTCCTCGGAGAGGCGTGCGATGGCTCCGAACACTTTGGATAGTGAGGTGCCGCCCTTGAAGGCCATCGGAAGTCGATCGGGCATGGTGAACAGGGTCTGCAGCACCCAGCAGACCCATACATCTTTTTCCAGTACGACAGGTGAGCGTGCAAGCTGCGGAGCCAACGCCCGGTAAATTTGGGACTGCTCTTCTGGTTCGAGATGAAGGAAAGACTCAGGCATGAATTGCCATCCGCTCGCTTCGGAAGATGGCGTCGCTCATCCACGCAGGCATCGAGCTGGTGGCTGACTTCAGCACTTCGAACTCGCTCGATCCCAGCTTGCGCCGAATCTTCTCGACGAGGGCTGGAGTCACTTCCTTCTTGCCGAGGTACCACATCGCCGCAAGCGCGAGCCCCGCAGGTCGGCCGGCCAGGGCCAGCTTGCGCTGACAGACGTGCTGCAGTCGGATCTCCATCTTGCCCACGCGGATGCGCTTTGACGGGCCAGATGTCACGAATACAGATTGGGTTGGAACCTGAGTGGTCAGTTCAAGCCGACGCGCAGCTTCGGCACCGTGAATCTGGACAACCGCCCCAGTGGTCTTGGCAACGGTCTCGGCCACCTTCAGCGGTTCAGGCATCACCTTGCCGACGAAACGGCTGACCTCAGGACGCACGAAGACGCCGCGCGTCACTCGCTCGATCGACCCTGCCTTGACGAGGCGGGAGAGGGTCTGATCGACGGACGCACGCGTGCCGCACTCAAGGAATGCCGTCGGGGTGAAAGGCTCCCCAATCGGCATCGCCTCGATGCGCTCGCGAATCAGCTCGGCGGTCTTGGTCGTCGTGTTCATGTATGAAAATATATGCGAGTTTCTGACAAACTGCAAGTGCGAACAGCTCGCTGGGGTGAGCGTGTGTCCCCTCCGGCAGCCAATACTGCAATCCAACCGCTTGATTCGTCCGCGCGTAACTCTTTGATCTGTATGGCGCTGACTTGTGGCCTTTGCGGACTTCGGGTCAGTTTCAGGGAGTGAGGTCGGAGCGAGGAATGGCCAGGAGAGAGTGGAATGTGGCCCGGAACGGGCTGGAAGGCTGACCGGTTCAGCCGGCAGGCTTCCGCAGGAACCCCCAAGAACACGCGGGAACCGGCGCGATCAGGCAAGACGTGCGCCGCAGGAGCGGCGCCGAACGTCGCGAAGCGACGACCCGAAGGGTGAGCGCCAGGGATGGCGCGAATAAAAAAACCCAACCGAGAACGGTTGGGGTTTCATTATTGGTGGCAATTCCGAATATGAAGCCACGTCCGCTATACGTCGAAATCGTGTCCGCAAGCGTGGCTTTAAACCGCCGCGTGGGCTCTGCGTCCAGCGCCAGCAGGCTTGTGCTCAGGGGTGACATCCACGCCCAGATGCTCGATCACCACTGGCGGGCGGTTTGGGAACTGCGCCACCAGCTCGAGCTTGCCGCCCATGCTTTCAATGTAGTGGCGCAGCGTCGAGAGCAGCATGTCACTGCGCTTTTCCAGGCGAGAAATGGTGTCCTGACGCACGCCCAAAGTGGCGGCCAGTTGCTCCTGCGTCTGCTGCACAGCCTGGCGCAGGTCTTTGAGAGTGGCCAGCTCCATGGCGCGTGCTTCCACCCGCTGCTGACGGGCTTTGGGCAGCGCGGCCATAACGTCATCGAGTTTTCTTGCCATGATGGTTCTCCTTGCTCTGCTGGGCCAAGCTGCCCACGTGTTCGTCGTAGCGTTCATCAGCGACCTGAATCAGGCGTTTGTAAAACCTGCGCTGATCCGCACCGCCTTTGTCACCGCCTACCAGCAAGATGGCTTGCCGCTGCGGGTCGAAGGCAAATGCCACTCGCCAGACCTGACCGCTCCAGGAAAAGCGCAGCTCCTTCATGTTGGTGTGGCGCGACCCCTTGAGCGTATCGACCGTGGGTCGACCCAGGTTCGGACCGAACTCAGCCAGCAAGTGGGCATGCGCCAACAGCTCGTCCTGCAGATCCTCTTTCAGGTCGCTGAACTCTGCGTCAAAGGCGTCATGAAAGAGAACGATCCAAGTCATGCGCAAATTATGGATTCAAAGTCATATGGAGTCAAATACATATTTTATTCTAGCTCTGGCTGCCCACTGCGGCCTCTGGAATGATGCTGTTTATGGATGCTGAACTCACCGACTCCGCCAAGAACAGCGTATTGCGCCCGCTGCGCTGCGCGATGTACGTGCGCGTGTCGGTAGAGGACAAGCAGGATGCACAGATGCCGTCCATCGAGGTGCAAACGCAAGCCTGCCTGACGTTCATCGAAGCGCACCGCCACGAAAATTGGCAAGCCATTGAAGCCGTGTACGCCGACAACGGCTATTCCGGGGCAAACCTGCAACGCCCGGCGCTGCGTCGCCTGTTCGATGACATGCAGTCCGACAAGGTTGATATCGTCGTGGTGCATCGGTTTGATCGCCTCAGCCGAAGCATTGCCGATCTCGAGACCGTGCTCCCTTTGTTCACCATCCCCGGCATTCGTCTGGTCAGCGTCTCACAGCCGCTGGATACCGAATCGCCAGAGGGGCGACTGAACCCGCACTTGTTGACCAGCTTCGCCCAGTTCGAGCGGGAGCTGATCGGCGAGCGCACGCGCGAGAAATTGACGGCCACCCGCGCCAGCGGACGTTGGCAGGGCACGGCAGCTCCACTGGGCTACCGGATTGACCATGAGCAGCGCCTCGCCGTGGTAGATGCGAAGGCGGCGATGGTGCGCGACATTTTTCAGCGTTTCTTGGACTTGGATTCCATGAGCGCGCTGGTCGAATCTCTACAACAGCGCGGCTACAAAACCAAAAGCTGGGTCACCCGGGATCGGAAAAAACGGGGCGGCGAGCTGTTTGACCGCAACGTGGTGTACCGCTTGCTGAACAACCGAGTGCTGATCGGCGAGGTGTATTACGAAGGGCAATGGCATCGTGGCCAGCACCGGCCGATCGTGGATTTGACACTCTGGGAGCGGGTACATGAAGTGATGGCGCAGCGGGCGCGCCGCAAAGGGGTGCCCAATCAGGGCAGAGATCGTTTGGATTTTCCGTTGGTGGGACGCTTGTTCTGGCACGACGGGCGGGCATTCGGCTGCTTCGAATCCTCGGCGCGCGACGGCAAGCGCTACCGCTACTACATGGCACCAACGGGCGGCCAGCCCGATGAATCACTCCCTCAGCCGGAAAACCTGTCGTGCAGCGTGCTCCATGAAATCGTCATCGATCAGATCCGGCAGCGGCTGCGTGATCCGCAACAGTTATTGGACAAATTGCTGAGTGAGCACCACGGTGAGCCGGTCTTCGACAGAGACCTCGCCGTGTCCGCCATGAAGCGGCTGGATGATGTGTGGGGCATGCTCATCGACAAGACCCAGGCGCAACTGGTGCTGTCCCTTGTCGGGCAGGTCACCCTGTATCCCGACCAGATGCAGCTCCGATGGCTCCATCAAGGTTGGGAAACCAGGTGAAGCTGTCCACCTTCATCCCGCTGAAGATTCGCAAACGTGGCGGCAGCAAGGTGGTGGTACGCCCGGACGGCCAGCTCAATGCGCCCGGCAAGATGGCTACCCAGATCGACCAGCCCTTGCTGGTGGCACTAACTCGGGCCTTCTACTGGCAGCAACTATTGGACGATGAGGTGGTCAGCAGCGGCAGCGACATCGCTCAGCGCGAAGGCCTGCACCACTCGACGGTCAACGAACTGCTGCGGCTGACGCTGCTGGAGCCTGCCATCATCCAGACCATCCTGGCCGGGCAGCAGCCCCGGTGTATGAGCCTGCTGTGGTTCCAGCGCAATCCGCTGCCGAC
>CAZSYV010000167.1:0-3624 GCA_964610955.1 uncultured Klebsiella sp.
CGCTGGTCGATCCACTCGAGCTGGCGCGACACACCGATGATGCTGCGCCTGCAGCGCGGGGAACCGGTGGTTTACCTCAACCCCAGCGAAGCAGCAGGACTCGGCATTGCCGACCACGACTATGCCGAACTCTTCAACGACTACGGCTCGATACGCATGCGCGTGAAGCACTCGAGTGCCGTCCGCCCCGGGGTGGCCTATTACTA
The DNA here is from genome assembly GCA_964610955.1 of uncultured Klebsiella sp. Taxonomy (GTDB): domain Bacteria; phylum Pseudomonadota; class Gammaproteobacteria; order Pseudomonadales; family UBA5518; genus UBA5518. The sequence continues at coordinate 207 of CAZSYV010000167.1, forward strand.
TCACGCATGGGAACCACATCAGTTCCCGAATCATGAATCGCACAAGTCGTTGATCGCGGGGCTGGTCAACCCGTTGCACATGGCGGGTGGCTACGGGCAGATCGACCATCTGATGAACCGCTACCAGCCGGGCAGTGCAGTGCATGACGTGCGCATCGGCATCCGCCCATGGACTGGACAGCCTACCGGCATAAAGCCGGTGGTACGCACTCACAGCAACGGTGAACCCGCATGAAATACGCTGTCCCGACCCCGGACCGTCAGATCGCCATGGTCCTCGACCTGAACAAGTGCCTCGGCTGCCAGACCTGCACTGTGGCCTGCAAGAAGATGTGGAATACCGACACCGGCACCGATTACGCCTACTGGAACAACGTCGAGACGATGCCCGGCAAGGGCTACCCGGCGAACGTGCACGACCCCGAGACCGCCGGACGCGACCTCGACGGTGCGACCAAGCGCGGGCAGATCCCCAACATCGACAGCGACTATGGTCGCGCGTGGACCTTCAACCACAAGGACGTGCTGGCCTCGACCGGCGCACCGGTGAAGGAGTGGTTGCGCCCGCGCGAGGAAGTGAAGTGGGGGCCAAACTTCGACGAGGACCACGGAGCCGGCGACTATCCCGGAGAGAACCACTATTTCTACCTGCCACGACTGTGCAACCACTGCACGCACCCGGCATGCCTCGATGCCTGCCCGCGCGGTGCGATCCACAAGCGCAAGCAGGACGGCATCGTTCTCGTCGACCAGGACCGCTGCCACGGTTACCGTTTCTGCGTCGAGGCCTGTCCCTACAAGAAGGTCTACTACGACCACGTGCGCCAGGTCTCGAGCAAGTGCATCTTCTGTCTGCCACGCATCGAGGAAGGCGTGGCACCGGCATGCGCGCGCCAGTGTCCTGGCCGACTGCGCTTCGTCGGCTATCGCGATGACCCCGATGGGCCGATCCACAAGCTGGTCGAACAGTGGAAGGTGGCGATTCCGCTGCATCCCGAGTACGGGCTCGAACCAAACGTGTTCTATGTACCACCGATGAGTCCACCAAAGCTCGATGCCAAAGGTCGCCCGACCGACGAGCCACGCATCCCGCTCGCCTACCTCGAGTCGCTGTTCGGCAAGGCGGTCGGCCCGGCACTCGAGATCCTCGTCGCCGAGCGCGAGAAGACCCGCCAGGGCGGCAGCAGCGAGCTGATGGACCTGCTGATCGCCTACGACTGGAACGACAACTTCAGGCTCGGCGAACGCCAGCGTGAAGTGCTGAGCTGAACCGCACTGGGGACATCGACCATGAGCAGGACCATCGCGCTGAATGCAGCGCCAACCGCAATGCAGCCCGGGGGCTACGTTCCCGTCGCCTTCGCCGACCGCACGACGGCGCTGACCCCGACGGCATCACTCGACGTACAGTCGTCCGGCGAGGGCTGGCGGATCATGCTGGGCTGGGCGTGTGCGGCACCGGTGCGCCACACCGTCAACGAGACCGATCGCTTCCCGGACGCCTGTGCGGTGCTTGCCCCACTGGCCGACGACTCACCGTGGATCACCATGGGTGCACCGGCCAGAGCGGTCGAGGGTTTCCTGTGGAAGGCGGATCGCAGGCAAGCGTTCCTGATCCGTGCCGAAGGGCTCGGTACCGTGCAGCGTTCCGCACCACCGGAGGGCACAACCATCGACGCCCAATGGCACGACGGGCAGTGGCGGGTCGCATTCGACATCCCGCGCTGGTCAGCACTTGCTGCCCGTCGTCAGATCGCCATCGCGATCTGGGCGGGAGCCTCACAGGAACGCGCCGGACTGAAGTCGGTCAGTACCGACTGGCTGGCGCTCGAATGAACGGTCCCGCCGCACCGAAGGCCCTGACCCTGCGATTGCTCGCATGGGCCAGGCTGTGGAGCCCGCTCGCCAGCGACACCGAACACGCACAGGCCTGGCATGAACTCGGCCTGCCGGGGGAGTTTGCGGCGCTGCGCATCAGCTACTGGAACGTCTTTCACACCGGCAACCCCCAGCCCCCGGTCAGCCTGCTGCTGCACGCGCTGCTCGGACGCGATGGCGCTGCTGTGCGCGAGGACCTGATGCGTGCGGCCGACTACCTCGGCCTCGAAGGCGGCGAGCGGCGCCTGCCACCCGATCACCTGGCCCTGGTGTGTGAGGTGTTCGCACTGACCACCGAGCGCGAGGAGCCGGTGCTGGTTGCAGGGCTGCGCGAGCGCTACCTCGAACCCTGGACCGAACAGGCCGCGGCACGGCTTGCGGATGAGCCCGGGCTCGCTGCACTGCTGGACCGTTTTCGCGTGGATATCACCGCTTGAGCGCCTGCGCATCGGCACCGCGCGCACGCTATGCTTGGGTCATCCGAACCAGCGCAGCAATACATCAGCGATGAGCCTTCCCGTTACGCCACGTCTCGACCTGACGGTCACTACGGTATTCATCGGTATGCTGCTGCTGGTGCTGCCGCTGCACCTGCTGCCCGCCCTGCTCGCCTGCCTGCTGGTCTATGCACTGGTCGGCGTGCTGGTCCCCCTGCTCGGACTGCCGCTGTTCGGCCACGAGGGTGCGCGCCTTGCCGCTGTGGCACTGATCGCTGCCGTGGTGATCTCGCTCGTCGCCCTGGCACTGGGAGGACTGGTGTCGTTCCTGCGCCACAGCGGCGAGAGCCTGCCGCTTCTGGCGCACCGCATGGCGGAGATCATCGACAACTCGCGCAACAGCCTGCCGTCATGGCTGATGACCTACATGCCGGCAGACGCCGATGCGCTGCGGGCAGCAGCGGTCTCATGGCTGAAGGAGAACGCGGCGTTCTTCCAGGTCGCAGGCACCGGCTTCGGCCGCGCACTGGTACACATACTCCTCGGCATGGTGATCGGTGCACTGCTCGCACTCGAGGCAGCAAGCGCACAGCGCCACCCGCGACCACTGAGCGCCTCGCTCGCCAAGCGCGCGCGGCTGCTGGTGCGTTCGTTCCGCCGTGTGGTATTCGCCCAGTTCTGGATCTCGACGATCAACACCGCACTGACCGCCGTGTTCCTGGTGCTGGTGCTGCCGGCACTCGACAGCGAGCTGCCGTTCACCAAGACACTGATCCTGGTGACCTTCATCGCCGGATTGATTCCGATCGTCGGCAACCTGGTCTCGAACACCGTGATCTGCATCGTCGGCCTGAGCCAGTCATTGCTCGTTGCCTTCGGCGTGCTGCTCTACCTGATGCTGATCCACAAGCTCGAGTATTTCCTGAACGCGCGCATCGTCGGTGGTCACATCCACGCGCGCGCCTGGGAAATCCTCATCGCCATGCTGGTGATGGAGGCAGCATTCGGCATTCCCGGCCTGATCGCCGCCCCGATCTACTACGCCTACCTCAAGCAGGAACTCACCAATCGCGACCTGATCTGAGTGTCTCGCCTCGGAGCAG
>CAZSYV010000167.1:3724-4963 GCA_964610955.1 uncultured Klebsiella sp.
GTGGCGAAGGTCTCGTTCGGGTCGTCGTCATGCAGGTCGTTGAACGGATTTCCCGGGCAGATGCGCATGCCGATGCGACCGCTGCCGGCGACCTCGATCATCGCCTCCAGTGCCTCGATCACGAAACGGATGCGGTTCTGCGCGCTGCCGCCATAGGCATCCTTGCGCTGGTTCGAGCCCGAGGACAGGAACTGCGCCGGCAGGTAACCGCTGGTGCAGTGCAGTTCGATACCGTCGAATCCCGCCGCAAGTGCGGCGCGGGTGGCGTGCGCATACTCGGCGATGACGTTCGGAATCTCATCGAGACGCAACTCGCGAGGCATGTCGAAATCGACCATCCCGGCCTTGTCCGTATACATCTTGCCTTCGGCACGGATGGCGGACGGGGCGACGGTCTCAGCCTCGGGGTCCTTGTTCAGCTGACTGGCAATACGCCCGCAATGCATGAGCTGAGCGACCATGCTGCCGCCCTCGGCGCGCACCGCCTCGGTGACGGCGCGCCACCCGATGATCTGCGCCTCGCTGTGCAGTCCCGGCGTACGGCAGTAACCCTTGCCATGGATGCTTGGCTGCGTGCCCTCGCTGACGATCAGCCCGGCACTGGCGCGCTGGCGGTAATACTCGACGTTGAGCGCAGTTGGCACATCGCCCTCGCCCGCTCGGCTGCGCGTCATCGGCGCCATCACGATGCGGTTGGCGAGCTTCAGCTCGCCGAGTTGCACGGGTTCGAAGAGGTGTGAGGTCATGACCTTGTGACTCCGGTCTGAAGATCGGCTGGATCGCGGCTGCCAGGGGTGGCGGCCACCATGGTTCAACGCACGCGGATTCGCGGCTCGGCCGTACTGCGGCGCATGCGTTTCAGGAACTCTCCGACGGGAGCCGGAGCGGCAACCTCCGGCTCATCGCCCGACGGGGGGTTGGCCCAGAACTCCTTCCACGAGGGGAACAGTTCGTGCCAGGCGCCGTCGTAGGGCTCACGTCCCGGCCAGCGCATCTTCTTGTCGCCGATCGGTGGCTTGTTCAGGTCGGTTGCATACCAGTAGCACGGCAGGCGACGGCGGAAGTACCAGTTGCCGTCGATGCGTTCGTAGTTGTCCCAGTAGAGCATCTGCATGATCACCCACTCGGGCCCCGTTTCATGCTCGTTCTTCGAATACACCACGCCATGGGCATGGTCGGCATCGTCGAACTCGATGATGTGGTTGCCGGTGTGGTGCGAGGTGCCGGTGAACTGCAGCC
>CAZSYV010000168.1:0-4954 GCA_964610955.1 uncultured Klebsiella sp.
GCTGACCCTGCCGACCTTGCGGTCGAATTTTCCGTACTCGATGCCAGCCTTGCCGCCAAACTCGCCCGAAGGCTGACGGCTGATGAAGTTGATCGCACCTCCCTCCGTATTGCGCCCGAAGAGGGTGCCCTGCGGCCCACGCAGCACTTCCACACGCTCGACATCCACAAGATCGAAGACGCTGCCCTGCGACTTGCCAAGATAGACGCCGTTCAGATAGAGGCCAACTGCCGGATCGAACCAGATTGCCGGCTGGGAGGCGACGCTGCCACGGATCGAGATGACGGAAATGAGGTTGGAACCTGCCGCAGGGCGAAACATGAGGTTGGGTGCCAACGCATTGAGCCCTGAGACACCGCCGATACCTCGATTCTCGAGTTGTTCACCACTGACGGCAGTGATCGAAATCGGCACATCCTGCAATCTTTCCTCACGCTTCTGCGCGGTCACCACGATCTCGTCCAGACCCGCGGTCTGTGCATGAACCTGCTGAGGCAACAACACGGCACCAGTCGTGAGCGATGCGGCAATGGCCCATGCGCAAGCATTCCGTTCGTATTTCATCTACTGCTGCTCCGTTTGCGAATTCGCGTGGTTGTCAGAAAGGAAAAAGAGCACCCGATGGTGCATCCGAGCCTCCTTTTGGTATTGATCTACATTCGACCGGTGACAGCTCACCGGTTGGAATAGGCTCTCTTTTTCTGGATTGCACGCTCATTTTCGATACGGCATGACAGTTTCCATCATCCATTTGGATGAAACGACTGTCACCGTGTTGCTTCGGATCGGCGAAGACCCATGGGCTGCCGCCCAGACCGAACCATGAGGAGAAGATGTCTGCAGCAGACCGGGATGGTGGAGCGATTTACCCGAGCTATTGCCGAGGGCGCAATGTGCTTGCCAACACACACGCGCCGCCGTCTGCCTCACACCACCAGCGCGGGAATGATCTGCTTCTTGCGCGAGACGATGCCGGGCAGCACGACCGTGTCACCGCTGACGGTTGCCGCAAAGCTCTTTTCGGCAATCTGCCGGACGAAGTCGTTCGGTACCAGCAGCGTGGCCTGCTCCTTCAGGATATCGACGATGAACAGCAGCACCTGGTCGGCGCCATCGGCCGTAGCCACCGCCGGCATCGCCCGCATCAGCGCATCCTTGCGATCCAGAAGGACCTGCGCTGCCGTGGTCTCGAGCACCGAGATGCGCAGCTGCCTGCCGCCCAGCACATATTCCTTGCTGTCCATGCGCAACAGCGCCTCGTCCGAAAACGCCGATACATCGGACTTGGCTGCAAACATCTCTGCAGCGTAATCGGGAATCGAGATACCCAGATCAGCCGCGATCCTTTCGGCAACGAAGCGGTCGCGCTCGGTCGTCGTCGGACTGCGAAACTCCAGCGTGTCCGAGAGAATGCAGGTCAGCATCAGACCCTTGATGGCACGCGGTGCTCGCCCAAGCGCCTCATCGCCCATCAGGTCGTGCATCACGGTCGCCGTGCAGGCCACCGGGCGCAGCGTAATGCTGATCGGCGAGCGCGTGCTGATGCCCCCCGCCAGCAGGTGGTGATCGATGATCTCGATGATCTCGGCATCAGCAATCGACTCGGGCAGTTCGGCCGGATTGTTGGTGTCGACGATCACGCACTTCTCACCCGGCGCCAGGTCCGTGATGATCGCCGGCCTGTCGACATCCCACTTCTTCAGCATCCAGCTCGCCTCGGTGTTGGGCTCGCCCTGCAGCACCGCAGTGGCAGGCTGCCTGCGTACCTCGGACAGATACCAGGCCCAGATGATCGGAGAGCCGGTCGAGTCGGTGTCGGGGGCCTTGTGGCCAAGAACCTTGATCATGGGGGGCTCCTCGGAGCGTTGGAACGGTTTGCGCGCGATTTTATAGATGGCGCGTCGGCAAATGTCCACTGCTCCCATCGTCCATTGCCACCCTTTGAAAGCTCCGGCAAGCTGGCGCCTGAGCCATCATCGCATCCATGCCGCCGCAGCAGGGTTTTTTCCTGCTTCCGCGAGCAGCCGAACGCCAACGCGAGGCCCCGCAATGAGAAAACGCTACCGGTCGAAATCACGCAGCTGCGGCCTCTGCAAGCCGCACAAGCGCGGCTGGGATCACCGCTGGAAACCGAAGGAACTCCAGCGTGTCGAGCTCGCCGAGAGCGAAATCCAATCTGCGCTCCGTCACGGACACGAATGAGCAAGTCGCAGGAGCACCGAGAGCCGATGTTCAGTAACCGTATCACCGCGATGCTCGGCATCGATCTCCCGATCGTTCAGGCTCCCATGGGCTGGATTGCCCGCGCACCACTTGCATCGGCAGTCTCGAATGCCGGCGGACTGGGCATGATCGAGACATCATCGGGCGAACTCGACGCCGTGCGCGAGGAGATCCGCAGGATGCGAACGCTCACGTCCAGGCCGTTCGGCGTGAACATCGCGCAACTTTTCATTCGCGATCCGAACATCATCGACTTCGTCGTCGACCAGGGGGTTCGGTTCGTCACCACCTCCGCCGGTGATCCCACGCTCTACACGAAGCAGCTGAAGGCAGCGGGGCTGACGGTGTTTCACGTCGTGCCCTCGCTCGGCGCGGCATTGAAGGCGGTCGACGCCGGTGTCGACGGCCTGGTGGTGGAAGGAGGCGAAGGAGGCGGGTTCAAGAATCCACGCGATGTCGCCACGATGGTGCTGCTGCCACTCGTGTGCTCGAAGGTCGAGGTACCGGTCATCGCAGCGGGTGGAATCTGCGATGGCCGCTCGATGGCGGCTGCGTTCGCGCTGGGCGCCGAGGGCGTCCAGATGGGCACTCGCATGGTCGCAGCGGCGGAATCGCCGGTGCATGACAACTTCAAGCAGGCGATCCTCGGTGCAACCGAGACCGATACCGTATTTCTCAACCGATTCGGCCGACCGGGACTGCGCGCGTTGCGCACACAGCGCAGCACACGCCTCGAGCGAGACGAGCGTGTCCCGCTCACCGAACTCGGGACGGTCCAGAACCTGTACTTCGGGGGCGACATGGAGGCATCGATCGCACTTTCCGGGCAAGTAGCCGGCCGTATCGAGCGAATCGAGCCAGTGGCGGAAATCTTCCAACGCATGCTCGCGGAGTTTCGCGAGGCAGCGGCCAGCCTGACCCGGGCGATCCCAAGGGAGAACGCCGGACAACGCACATCCGGCAATGTTGCGATGAGGCCGGATGCATGACGCCGATCACGACTGCCCAGAACGAAGGCACGGGACATGAGCCCGGTGCAGTAAACGCCTTTCTCGCATATGCCAGGGGCACTGCCTGGGTCACACTGGCTGCAGGCATTTTCATCGTGCTCGGCTGGCAGATGGAAGCGCCGGATCTGGCGGCGCTGTTCATCGGCACACGCCCCATTCGCATCGACACGGCAGTCGGTTTCATCATTGGTGCAACAGCATTGCTCGCCGTGCTGAACGAGGCGCCACTGTCACGGCGGCTGCGACTGCCGCTGGCATTGGCGGCACTCGTGCTCGGAGCGCTGTCGCTGATCGAGCGCCTCGGTGTGATCGATCTGCGACTGGGACGCTGGATACTGGCGGGCAATGACGGTTGGGGCATGGGCGCGATGCCGATCGCGGTTGGCGTATTCTTCGTTGTGCTCGGGTTGCACGCAGCGATCCATTGTTGTTGCCGTGACAGTCGCGCCGCCGAGATACTTGCACTGGTCATGCTCGGAACCAGCATGATCACACTTGCCGCGCTGGGTGTGAGTACGGCGACGGGCGTCGACAGTGTTCTCAGCCCTGCAACACCCGGTGCGGCCATGCTGTTGCTCGCCAATGCGCTCGCATGGGTTGCCGCACGCCCGTTCTCACCGCTCTGTGCCGTGGCAGTTGCACAAGGTCAGGGGGGCTACATCGCGCGGCGCCTGCTCCTGCCCGCGATGTTGCTGCCGCTGGTTTTCAGCTGGCTTATCCAGTGGGCACGTACCGGACTCGGCATGGACGATGCGTTGTTGACTGCGCTGAGTGCGTTCGTGACGGGCGGTTGTATCTCTGTGCTGGTCTGGTGGGTAGCGTACATCAGCAATCACGCCCATTTTCAGTACTCGCGGGCTGCCACACTGGATAACCTGGCCCATACCGATGCGCTCACGGGTCTGGCCAACCGTCGGGCATTCGATGCGCTGCTGTCAGAGCGCCTGCATGGCCTGCGCACCCAGGACCGGAATTTCTGCCTGCTTATTCTCGATGCCGATCACTTCAAGGCCTAGAACGACGAATTCGGTCACCCGGCGGGTGATGCGGCACTGCGGCTGATGGGGCTGTTGCTGCGTCACTCCCTGCGGCCCGGCGATCACGCGGCGCGCATTGGTGGCGAAGAATTCGTTGCCCTGCTGGAGGGTGCCGATCCCGACTCGGCCCGGCAGGTGGCCGAACGTGTCCGTGCGGCATTCGCGGCCCACGCCTGGCCAGAGCGCACGATCACCGTCAGCGTCGGCGTGGCGCAGGCGCAGGCTGCCGATACTGCTGCAACGTTACTGGCGCGCGCCGACGGTGCACTGTACGAGGCCAAGAATGCCGGGCGAGACCGTGTCATCGTTGCAGACGATCCGCGATCGGAACAGGATACTGGCGAAGACCCACGCGAGCTCGTGGCGCGTCACAAACTCCATGCCTGATCGATCGTTGTCGAAACGCAGACTCTGAAAGTTGCATCTGCCGGTCTTCGGCCCGGGGGATGTACTGCCGCCGGCCTCATCGTGCCGTGCCACAGACGGCTCATCTTGCTGCCGATGCAGCAGCGGGGCAGCGCAGTCGCCGGGAGCGCTCACATCACATGTTGCGCCGGTAGATACCGCCCACTGCGTAGAGTGCCTGCGAGATCTGCCCCAGCGAGGCGCACTTCACCGTTTCCATCAGCTCATCGAACAGGTTGCCACGCGCGATCGCCACTTCCTGCAGCCGCGCGAGCGCAG
>CAZSYV010000169.1:0-4836 GCA_964610955.1 uncultured Klebsiella sp.
GCGGTAGCCGGTTCGCGATATCTCGTGCAGACCGCAGTCCAGTGCATGCTGCGCGGCCGCCTCGATGTTTTCGACCCGGAACGATACGAAGGACACGCCCTGCCCATGGCGGCGGAGGTGTTCGGCGATCTGGCTGGACTCATTTGCCGGCTGGAACACGTCCATGAATGGCGCTCGCGCCACATCCCGAAAGCTCACGCAGGAGTTGAAGAGGCCCAGGGGTTCGAGATGGCCAACCGGTGTCATCTCGGCGCCGAACAGCTTCTGCATCAGCTCCCGAAAACGCTGCAGGTCGAACACATTGAAGTGGATGTGATCGATGCCGAGTGTCTTGATGGCCATGGTTTTCCCCGGGTCGATGGCACTTACCGTGGGGTGTGGCACCAGTTCGGGATGATGCCGCGCGGCACGTGGGGATGCACTTCGCGTTGCCAGAGCTCGAGCATCTTCCATGCACGTTTCGGCTCGAGACCACTGAGCAGGGGAGTCAGATAGAGGGAGCTGTTGTCACCCAGCTTCCCGATCAGGGCGATGGTCTGTTCCGGCGTCAGCACCTGGTACACGCCGCTGGCGCGGATCGTCTCGGCGCTGACGCCGTGCGCATAGACGCCTGTTGGCTTGCCGTAGGCCTCGGCGGTCCATTTCGCGTAGGACTCCAGGATGTGCACCATGTGGGGCATCAGCCATTCCCAGTCACGCTCGGGGTCTTCCGAGACCCAGAGAAAGGTCGGTCCCTGCTTCGGATATTCGCCGGGGTCGGCCTTGCCCAGCTTCAGGCACTCGTCGCGATAGGGTTGCCAGAGCTTCGCGTTCTGCAGGGGGATCAGGAAGCCGTCGGCGATGCGTGCGGCGGCGCGGGCAACTGCCGGGGACTGGCCGCCCAGCATCAGCGGAATCGGAGTATCCGGCACCGGACTGACGCGGCACGGCCGGCCCTCGTATTCGAAGAGCTGGCCGGTCCACGCCTGCTTCAGCACTTCTGCCACCTTGCAGGTATGGGCGAAGCGATCCTCGACCCGGCGTCCGTACATCGCGAACTCGCTCTGGCGATAGCCGAACCCCAGCCCCAGCTCGAAACGCCCGTTGCTGAGCAGCTGCAGCATGGCGGTATCTTCGGCCAGGCGGATCGGGTCATAGCAGGAGGCGAGCAGGACAGCCGTTCGCATGTGAATCCGGCGCGTCCGCCCGGCGAAGGCGCTGCCCAGTATCAGCGGCGAGGGGTTGTAGCCATCATCTGAGCCGTGGTGTTCGCCCAAGCCAAGCACGTCGAAGCCGATATCGTCCGCCCAGGCGGCGATGTCGAGTGCCGCTGCCAGCAGCTCGCGCCGCGGCGTTCCCCAGTCGGGAGCACGCAGGTCGAAAACCATTCCCAGTTCCACCGTCCACCTCCATTACGGCTGCGTATCTCGGGGCGCCAGTCCTTCAGGCCGAGCCTTTCGGGATACGCCGTTCCACGGTTGCGAGCAGATCGGCGAGCCCTTCGCGCAGCACGTCGTCGGATGAAATCCGTTCATACTGCGGACGCAGCATCTGAAAGAACTCCTGTTGTCGCGGCTCGAGCTCTTCGGCATGTGTCAGGGTGACTGGCGAGTGGTAGTCGACACCCGAGACTTCGATCTGCAGCAGGCTCAATGCCTGGGCACAGAACAGCCAGCCGGTCACGGCCAGCGTCTTGTCACGAAAACCGAGCCCATAGAGTGTCTCGCCGACCACGTGAGTGATGCTCAGCCAGCCTGGCGATGTCCTGCCGTCGAAACCGGTGATCTTGATCATCATCGGGTAGCGTCTGCTGAGTTCGTGAAGCGTCCATACCCAGTCGCTGAGAGTCTTTTTCCAGCTCTGCCCGGGCACTGATGCTGGCATCTGGAACTGTTTGCAGACCTCGTTCGCCGTCGCGGCGAGCAATGCCTCCCGGTTCGGAAAATAGTTGTACAAGGCCATCGATCCCGTGCCGAGGCGGCGTGCAACGCTGGCCAGCGTGAACTGTTCGACGCTGCAGTTCCGAAGCAGCGTCAGGGACTCGGCGATGATCGCTTCACGCGAAATGCGTGCGGGTCTTCCGACGCGGGATCCCCGCCTGCCGCGCGCAGCCCTTTCAGCTACGGGCAAATCGCCTGAGTCCGTGCGTTGCAGTTCTTTCACATCCTGATCCGTCATGTCCATTCTCTTGTCGGCAGCAGCAGTGAGGCACGTTGTTCATGGTGGGCAGGGTACGATTGTACGTGTTTCACGTATCATTAAAGTAACGCATTTACTTAATGATGAGTGTATGGCCAAAATCGATATCAGACGGGGTGATCTTCATTTGTTGGTCGTGTTCGACGCGATCTATCGCGAGGGCACGGTGACGCGCGCGAGCGATCGCCTGCACGTCACGCAATCCACGCTGAGTCACTCGCTGCGCCGTCTGCGTGAGCTGTTCGATGACCCGCTGTTCGAGCGTCAGGGCAATGTGATGGTGCCGACGGCGAAGGCGCGCGCGCTGATCAAGCCGGTGCAGGCGGGGCTGGAGACACTCGAGAGTTCGGTGAGCCAGATCGTGCCGTCACAGCCGCGACGTGTCCGGCAGAAGCTCACGATCGGCATGAACAACACCGATGTGGCCGGTTTCCTACCCGAGCTGATCGCGCGTCAGGACGACGAGTCGGACTACGACATCACCATTGCGCATTACGAACCCAGCCGCTTCGAGACGCGTTTGCTGACCGGCAAGTTCGATGTGGTCTTCCAGCCACTGACATCGCACTCCGAACACATACGCTGCATGCTGATGACCCGCGAGGGCCTGGCTGTCGTCGCACGCCGCGGCCATCCGGCAGTGGTCGATGGTGAAATCAGCCTCGAAGACTATATGCGGCAGCGCCATGTGCTGATCTCGCTTGGCAATGCGTCCTGGAATCTGGTCGACTTGGCGTTTCGCGAGGCGCGGCTGAGCCGGGAAATCCAGGTGCGCTGTCTGGATCACTGGACCGCGTGCAGGATCGTCGCACTGACCGACTGCCTGCTGACAGGGACCCGGACCACGCTCACCCGGATCGCCGGGAGCTTTCCCGACCTTCAGGTGTGCCATCCTCCGGCTGGACTGCGGATGGAGCCGCAGGACGTCTACCTGTACTGGCACGCAGCACGTGACAGCGATCCCGGAAACCTCTGGCTGCGCAGGAACCTGAGGGCGATCTTCCAGGGAGAACAAGGGCGCTAGTCATCGAAACTATCAATATACTTCTTATTCAAATATTTCATTTGATCGATTCGAGTTCCGTCCTCTAGCCTACCGTGGGTTGATCATGTGTCTTGCCGCTGCTCGTGCGGTGACGCGTGAATCCTGTCGACACTCTCGCTTACAACAAGCCACGCAGTGGCAACTCAGAGGGGTTATCAGATGATGGGAGCAATCGTTCATCCACGCCGTTCCACGCTGCTGCGTACCGCGATCGCAGGCGCTTTGCTGGGCCCGTTCACGGGAGTGGCAACCGCACAGCAGACCGATGCCTCGGCAACTGCCGCCCTGACGCTCGAGGAAATCGTCGTCACTGCACAGCGGCGTGCCGAGAACATGCAGAGCGTATCCGTGGCCATCAGTGCCTTTGATGCCGCCGCGCTGCGCCAGCAGAGCATCGGGAACCTCTATGACATCGTCGGGAAGGTCCCCAGCACGATGGTCACCACGGGTGGTGGTCCACGCAACTCCGAAGTGGTGGTGATTCGCGGGCAAGGCCAGAGCTATCTTGCCCCAGTCGGTGTCGTGAACTACTTCGCCGAAGTGCCGCTGATCCAGGGCACGATCATTCCCAACCAGGGCGGCCCCGGAACCATCTTCGACATCGAGTCGCTGCAGGTGCTGCGTGGCCCGCAAGGCACGCTGTTTGGGCGCAATACCACTGGCGGCGCCGTGCTGCTTGGGCCGAAGAAGCCAACGAACGAATTCGAAGGCTACGTTCAGGTGCAGGCTGGAAACTACGACGACCGTGAGTACGAGGGTGCTCTGAACCTGCCGTTGATCGACGATACGCTGATGGTGCGTATCGCGTACAAGGACGTGAAGCGTGACGGCTTCACGAAGGACGTGGGCCCCACGGCGTTTGGCTTCAGCCGGGTGTGCGACGTCGCGAGCGGCAACCTGTGCGGTTTCGGTAACCCGAGCGGCAGAGGATTCGCAGGCAAGGACTACGACGACAAGGACTGGTGGCATGGGCGGGTAAGCGTGCTGTGGCGGCCAACCGAGGCGATCGAGAACAACCTGATCGTGCTGCGTGGGCGGTCCCAGGACAACGGAACCGGCATCGTTCTGGACGGTGCCGGACCCGGGCCCAATGTTGCGAACCTGGCTGGCAACATTGCCTACAACTTCCCGAACATCTTCTCACCGATGACGATGTTCGATCCGGCCGTCACGCAGTCGGTTCTTGCCCGGCAGAAGTCGCTCGGCAAGCGCAAGATCGCACTGGACACCGATCAGTTCTTCCTCATCGAGCACAGTGCGATCATCGATACGATGTCGATCGATCTTTCCGAGAACCTCACGTTTCGCAATATCGTGAGCCATCAGAAGATGAAGGTGGACTACAACTGGGATATGGATGGCTCGCTCCTGCCGATGCTCTCACAGCTCACACCCTATGTTCCGAACTACGTGTTCAACAACCCGTTCGGATCGGCCGGCAAACGTGGCAATGCGTCCGATGCGAGTCAACTGACCGAAGAGATGCAGCTCATCGGCAAGACATTCGATGAGCGACTCGACTTCATCGTCGGTGTGTTCTACTCCAGACTCAAGCCCGAGGGCATGCAGGGAACCGGGGCCTTCAACGCAGCGACGCTCGAGCCCGGCCTGCT
>CAZSYV010000170.1:0-4730 GCA_964610955.1 uncultured Klebsiella sp.
CGCTACTCGCTCGGCTTCGTCAACACCAACCGCCTGGTGCGCGGCGGCTCCTGGGACATCGAGCTCAGCAAGACCGGCTTCACCAACGAGGCGGGCCGCTGTCTGGTCATGAAGACACGCATCGACAACCGCCCACTGGTGATGATCCTGCTCGATGCGCAGGGCAAACTCACCCCGGTGGGCGATGCAACCCGCATCCGTCAGTGGCTGGAGCGCAGCAACTACGCGGCCAACGCCCGGCGCGCGAGCACCTCGGCCTGAGGCGCTCGCTGCAGCCACGCACTCAGACCATCAGATCGACGTGCGACTCCATGCGCTGCAACTCCCACAGGCGGCGGTAGAGTCCACCGCGCGCGATCAGCTGGGCGTGCGAGCCGCGCTCCTGGATACGCCCATGTGCAAGCACCAGAATCTCGTCGACTTCGCGCAAGGTCGACAGTCGGTGAGCGATCACTACCATCGAAACCCGCCCTACCAATGAACGCAGCACCTGCTGCAGGGCTTCCTCGGTAGCGCTGTCCACGCTCGCGGTTGCCTCGTCGAGGATCAGCAGGGCCGGTTCGCGCAACAGCGCACGCGCGAGGATCACCTGCTGGCGCTGTCCGGCCGACAGCTCCGCACCACGCTCGCCAACCGGAGTCTGCAGGCCGTGTTCCAGCCCGGCGACGAAGCTGCCGAGCCCGGCGCTGTGCGCCGCCTCCCTGATCCGCTCCGTGCCCGCCCCGAAGCCGAAATCGATGTTCTCGGCAATGCTGCCGGCCAGCAGGAAGGGGTCCTGCGGCACATAGGCGACGAGCCGGCCAAAGGTGGTGTCGTCAATTGCATCGAGCGCGACCCCGCCCAGGGTGATGTCCCCGCACTGTGGCCGATGGAAGCGCAGCAGCAACCCGGCGATGGTGCTCTTGCCGCTGCCGGTTGCGCCAACCAGCGCCAGCGACCTCCCTGGCGCGAGATCGAACCCGACGTCGTGCAGCACCGCCGCACCTCCGGGGTAGGCAAAACCCACACCCCGGGCTCGCAGCCGCGTATCCGCAGGGAGTGGACCACCGTGGAGCGGCACACGGGCATCGGCACGATCGACCAGCTCGAAGACACGTGCAGCCGAGACCATCGCGCTCTGGAACATGCTCAGGCGATGCGCCACGTCGATGACGGGCTCGGCAAGCCGCATGAGATAGCTCACGAGCACGTAGATCACACCGATTTCGACTGCCCCACCCAGTGCCTCGGTACCGAACCACAGCACCAGCGCTGCCATGCACAGCATGAGCAGCAGATCGACCAGCGGGCGCAGCATCATCGCGTCGAGGCGCAGCGACGCCATCCGCGCCCGGTAATGCTCGTCGCACTGGCCGGCGAAGCGCTCGTTGAAGTGCTGCGCCCGGCGCATCAGCTGGATCGCACGCACGCCTCCGATCGATTCGGACAACGCGCCGTTGATCACCGCCAGCGCCTGGCGCACGCGGCGAAAGCGTACGCCACTCAGGCGTTGATAGATCCACATCACCAGCACTGCCGCCGGCAGGAAGGCCAGACAGGGAATGGCCAGGCGCCAGTCGAGCAGCAGCATTGCCGTGGCCATCCCGGCGACGCGCGCACTGTTGGCCACCACGACCCCCAGCACGTTGACGTAAAAGTCCTTCACCGCCTCGGTGTCGTTGGTGAGTCGCGATACCACGGCACCGACCGGGGTCCGGTCGAACCAGTCCACGGGAAGGCGCAGCGTCGTGGCAAAGGTCTGCTCGCGCAGCCGCTCCACGGCATCGAGCGCGATGCGCGCAAGCTGCACGCTCTGGGCGTACCCCGCGGCAGCGACAATGCACTGTAGCGCCACATATGCCCCCGCCAGCAGCACCACGGCACGCAGCGGATACTGTCCGGTCTGTACGTGGGAGTCGATGAACACACGAATCAGCAGCGGCCCACCAACCTCTGCCGCGGCGGCGAGCAGCACCAGCAGCACGGCAACCGTGAACGCGCGCCGGTCACGCGTCGCAAGTGCAAGCAGGCGCGGCAGCACGCGCTGGCGATTCATACCGCCACCTCCGCCGCGGCGGCAAGCTGCTGGTAGCGCCAGGTACGGGCATACCAGCCACCGCCCGCCAGCAGCATGGCGTGAGAGCCCCGTTCGATGACCCGCCCCTCGCGCAGCACCAGAATTTCGTCGGCCGACTGCACCGTCGAGAGCCGGTGGCTGACGATGACGCGACTCAGGTGGCTGGTGTGGCGCTCGAGTGCGTTGAGGATGTGGTGCTCCGTTTCGGCATCCACTGCGGAAAGCGCATCGTCGAGCAGCAGGATGCGACCCTCGCCGAGCAGCGCGCGCGCCAGACACAGCCGCTGGCGCTGCCCGCCGGAGAGCGTGATTCCACGCTCGCCGACTTCCGTCGCCAGCCCTTGTGGCCACTGCGCAAGGTCAGTCGTGAGTGAAGCCAGCTCGAGCACCCGTGCGAGGTCCTCTTCACTGGCGTCTGGACGTGCGAGCAGCAGGTTTTCCCGCAGGGTTGCAGAAAACAGCATCGACTCCTGCATCACCAGCGCCAGCTCGCCACGCAGGCCGTCGAGGCGGTAGTCACTCAGCACCCTGCCGCCGAGGCGAATGCTCACTTCGGGGCTTTCGTAGAAGCGGGCCAGCAGGGCCAGCAAGGTCGACTTGCCGCTGCCGCTGGGGCCGACCACACCCAGCGTGCGTCCCGGTTCGAGCACGAACGCAAGGTCCTCGAGTACCGGCTGCGCCCGCCCCGGGTAGTGGAACTCGCGAATCGCGACCTCGAGCCGCTGTCCTTCGACGACATCGAGGACACCCTCGTCCGCTACCGCCGAGGGCGTGTGCAGGAACTCCTCGATGCGCGCCCATGCGGCACTGCCGCGCTGCACCAGGTTTGCCATCCAGCCGAAGGCGAACATCGGCCACACCAGCTGCCCGAGGTAGAGCGTGAAGCTGGTGAGCTGGCCGATCGTCAGGCGATCGAGCTTGATCATCCATGCACCTGCACCGATCGCGATCAGGAAGGAGGCACCAACGGTCAGGTGGATGATCGGATCGTAGCGTGCATCGATGCGGGCAACCTCGAGATTGGCCGCAGTCGCACCGAGCGAGGCACGCGCAAACAGCTGCTCGGCGTGTGCCTCGGCACCGAGACTCCGCAAGGCCCGCAGGCCGGCGACGCTTTCCTCGGTCACCGTGTTCAGACGGCTGAAGGCTGCCTGTGCGGTGTCGAAGCGCTCGAGCAACTGGACACCGAGCCGCCACATGGCCCAGCTCATCAGCGGCCACGGCGCGAGTGCCATTGCCGTCAGCCAGCCACTCAGGCCGAACACCATGACGGCAAGCACCAGCACACCCGTCATCAAGCCGTCGAACACGGAGAGCACCGCCTCGCCAGCACTCATCTCGACCGCCTGCACGTCGTTGGTGGCGCGAGCCATCAGATCACCCGCGGCAAACGCGGCAAGCGTCGCCGGCGACAGGCCGCACAGGTGGGCATGGATCTGCTGGCGCAGCTCGCGCCCCAGTGCATAGGAGGCGCTGAACAGCAGCTGGCGCCACACGAAGCGCGACAGGTAGACGCCGCCGGCAACCGCAACGAGCGCAAGCGCATGCTGCCCCAGTGCCCGTGCGTCCATCGTGCCGGCAGCGATTCCGTCGACCACCCGTCCGAGTATTGCCGGGGGCAGCAGATTCAGTACCGCGACTGCCGCGAGCATCAGTCCGGCGAGTGCGTAGCGGCGCCAGTGAGCCCGGAAGAAACCACGCAGGTGCCAGAAGATTCTCATCCGGGAACAATAACCGACCCGGACCGAAGGAATCACGCCTCGGCGTGCGTCTCATCGATAAGCGTCGTCATATGTCACCACCGTGCCGGTGGTTGCGGAGAGATGCCACCAAACATGGGTACCATCGCGATCGTGACGCAGGCGTCGGTACTGCCGACAGGGGAAATACCGGGAAAATGCGTGAGCGCCAGCGCTGAACTGACGGACGAGGCACTGGTCGCGGCACTGGCCAGGCGCGACCCGCGCGCGCTTGCCGAGCTGGTGCGTCGCCACGGCGCATGGGCAGCGCGCTTCGCCACCCGCCTCCTCGGCAGCCCCGAAACCGCCGAGGAGGTGGTGCAGAGCGCATTCCTGCGCCTGTGGGACAACGCCGGAAGCTGGCAGGGGCGGGCCCGCTTCACGACCTGGTTCTACCGCGTGGTACACAACCTGGCGATCGACGAGCTGCGTCGTCGACGGCGCGCTCACGAACCGCTCGACGAAACGCTGGTCGACCCGCTGCCGAACCCGGAGGAGCGCCTCGAGTGCGAACGGGGCGCTGCGCGCGTGCAGGCTGCGCTCGCCACGCTGCCGGAACGCCAGCGCACGGCGCTGGTGCTCAGCCACTACGAGAACCTGTCACAGGCGCAGGCGGCGGCAATCATGGAAATCAGCGAGGGCGCGCTGGAGTCGCTGCTCTCGCGCGGGCGTGCGGCACTGCGCGAGCGTCTGCGCTCCGAGCTGCACTAGGAGGCGATCATGAGCATCGAACGTTTCACCGAACTCGCACAGGCATGGGGCGCAGAACGTGCGCGCTGGCCGGAACACGAGCGCGCGCTTCACGAGCGTTTTGCGGATACGCCCGAAGGCATGGCGATCCTGGCCGATGCGCAGCGCATCGATCTGTTCCTCGACACATGGCAGCTGCCCGATGAAGACAACGAGCGGATTGCCCGCATCGTCGCAGCGACGCG
>CAZSYV010000171.1:0-4673 GCA_964610955.1 uncultured Klebsiella sp.
GCAGAAATTCCGCCAGTCCGGGTTCTCGCCCCAACTCGTCCTGCAGGATTGCGGCCACCGCCGGCGCTGCGCGGCTGGCCTCCACGGCGTCCAGGAACAGCAGCCGGCAGCGCCGTGCCAGCACGTCCTCCACGCGGCGTGCGTATTCGTGGCGAGCGGCAAAGCGCACCATGGCCTCGGTGAGTCCTGGGGTCAGTGTATGCCCGGCACCGGGCAGGCTGGCCACCACGGGCGCCTCGGCACCGTAGGAGTGCAGGCCCTGTGGTCGATGGATGCTCACCGGTACGGTGTCGGTCGTCGATTCGGCGCCCACCAGCTTCAGGCCCACGGTACGCGAGGGGCCGCGCTCGGGCAGACGGCCCGCGTCGACGCAGTGCTGCAGCACGTCCTCGGCCATGGCGCGGTAGGTGGTCCACTTGCCGCCGGTGACGCTGATGAGGCCCGAGGGCGCGACCCGCACCGTGTGCTCGCGGCTGATCGACCTGGTGTCGCCGCTGTCGTCGGCGGGGCGAACCAGCGGGCGCAGGCCCGCCCAGCTGCTCAGGATGTCGCGGCGTGTGGGCGCACGCTGCAGGTAGCGTGCTGCCTCGCCCAGGATGAAGTCCAGCTCCGAGGGAAGAGGGCGGGGTTCGAGCGCCAGCTCGTCGCGCGGCGTGTCGGTGGTGCCGAGCAGCAGCCTGCCCAGCCACGGCACGGCAAACAGCACGCGGCCGTCGCGCGTCTCGGGTACCAGCAGCGCGTGATCGCCGGGCAGAAAGGCGGCATCGACCACCAGGTGCACCCCCTGGCTGGGTTCGACCATGGGCTGCAGCGTGCGCCCGCCAGCCTGTGCATCCTGTCGGCGCAGGCCGTCGACCCACACGCCGGTCGCGTTGACGATGCAGCCGGCCTGTATGCGGTACTCGCGGCCCGTTTCGGTATCACGCAGGTGCAGGCCCACGGCGCGACCCGCCTCGTGCAGCACATCGATCGCTGCACAGTAGTTGAGCGCGAGCGCACCATGCACGGCTGCCGTGCGCGCAAGGGCCAGCGCCAGGCGCGCATCGTCGAACTGGCCATCCCAGTACCTGACTCCCCCCTTCAGCCCGTGCGGCTGCACACCGGGCAGCAGGCGCCGGGTCTCGTCCGCACCCAGCCACTCGGTGGCCCCCAGCCCGGCGCGCCCGGCCAGCAGGTCGTAGAGCTTCAGGCCCGTGCCGTAGAGCGGCGTCTCCCAGAGCGTGTACGAGGGCATGATGAAGGCGAGTGGCTGTGCCAGGTGCGGTGCACTCTCGAGGATGTGCACGCGCTCGTGCAGCGCCTCGCGCACCAGTGTGATATCGCCCTGTGCCAGGTAGCGCACGCCGCCGTGCACCAGTTTGGTGGAGCGTGAGGAGCTGCCCTTGGCGAAGTCGTGTGCCTCCACCAGCAGCACGGTGTGACCACGCTGGGCGGCATCCAGCGCGATACCCAGACCGGTTGCACCGCCGCCGACGACGGCGAGCTCGAATCGACCGTGCCCGGCCAGGCGCGCCAGCAGAGCGGCGCGTTTGGTGGGCAGTGGGGCGTGGGTCATGACCGATTCACTGACGTTTTCGGTAGTTGCCGGCTACCGGGGTGCTCAAGGGTGGATCCCTCGGCCGATCAGTCGATCACCGCGATCGCCGAGACCTCGACCAGCATGTCGGGGTGCCCGAGAGCCTGCACGCCGACCATCGTCGAGGCGTTCGGCGGGAAGGGTGCCCCGAGGGCATCGTTCATGCCGCGGGCAAACTGCTCCATGACCTCGGGGTCGAGGTTCCTGACGTACATGGTGCTGCTCACCACGTCGGTGGGGCGCGCCCCGACCGCCGCCAGCGCACTGGCCAGATTGCGAAATGCCTTGACGGTCTGAGCGTAGTAATCGTTCGCCCCGATGAGGTTCATTTCCGCATCGAACGCACCCTGACCTGCGATGTACACCGTGCGACTTCCGGATGCGACGACCACCTGCGAGTAGCTCGGCAGGCTCATCAGCGAATCGGGGTTGATGTGTTGGTTTGGCATGTGCGCTCTCCCGTTGTGTGTGTCTGCGCAGCGTAACGCGTGCAGTGGGCGCCTGCGCGCAGTGCAGCGCCCCTGCGTGGTCATTCTGCCAGAAGTGTGCAGAACCCCGGCGCTTCACGCTTCACCCACATCAACTTCACGATTTGCCGACAGGCCGGCAAATAGATTGCGTGCCAGCCTTGGCAACCTTGCGCGATCGTGACGATGTTCGAGAGCCGACCTTCCTGTGTTCCAGACGTGTCCGTCAGAGGCGGGCCTGCCGCCAGTGCTTCCAGGGGCATCACGGGGCACCCGCTGCGTGCGCTGCTGGGCTGGCGGCCCGAGGTGTCGGTAGAGCGATTGTTGTTCGGCCTGAGCCTCTACTTCGTTCTCGCCTGCAACGCCCCGTTCTGGCACGCCTTGCTGGGCGGTTCCGGTGATGTGTGGGGCGCACTTGCCTATCTGCTGGGAGTAGGTGCTGCGCTGGTGGCACTGCACTTCCTGCTGCTCGCCCCCTTCCTGGGCCGCCGGACAGTAAAACCGTTGCTTGGGTGCCTGGTGCTGATTGCCTCGGGAGCAAGCTACTTTGCCGGACACTTCGGGGTGTATTTCGACCCTGGCATGCTGCACAACGTGGTGCAGACGGACGTGGCGGAAGCGGGAGAGCTGCTTACCCCCGAGCTGCTCCGTTACGCCCTTGTGCTTGCGCTGCCCCCGCTGCTCGTGCTCTGGCGGGTCCGGCTGCGGCGCCGCAGGCTGCCCGCTGCAGTGCTGGCGCGTGCTCTGAGTATCCTGATGGCACTGGTCGTCGCGGTCACCTCGCTTGGGGGCGTGTACAAGGACTTTTCGGTACAGATGCGTCGCCACAAGGAAATGCGTTACCTGATCACCCCGGCCGCAGTGCTGTGGTCGATTGGTCGTGTACTGGCCGGAGACGCGCGCGCGGCGGCGCTGCCGCGCCAGACGGTCGGCATGGACGCCCGGCTCGGCGCAAGCTGGGCTGGCGCGGCGAAGCCCGTGCTGTTCGTGATCGTGGTGGGCGAGACCGCGCGCGCCGCCAACTGGGGCCTGAACCACCCGGTGGGGGCGCAACCGGCGCACGACACCACGCCCGAGCTGGCGCGCCGCGGGGTCATCAACTTTTCCCGGGTCGAGAGCTGCGGCACGAGCACCGAGGTCTCGCTTCCCTGCATGTTCTCCCTGCAGGGGCGTCGCAACTACGATGAGGCGGCGATCCACGCCAGCGAGTCGCTGCTGAATGTGCTGCAGCACGCGGGTCTGCGCGTGGTGTGGAACGACAACCAGTCGGGTTGCAAGGGCGTGTGCACCGGAGTGCCGACGCGAAGCCCCGATCCGGCCACCCTGCCCGAACTGTGCGGGGGCGGGCGTTGCCTCGACGGGGCGCTGCTCGAGAGCAGTCGTGCGCTGCTGCGTGATGCCAGTGGCAACCTGGTGCTGGTGCTGCATCAGCTCGGCAACCACGGCCCGGCCTACTACCGGCGCTATCCGCCGGCGTTTCGCCGCTTCGTGCCGACCTGTGAGACGGAGGAGCTGTCGAGGTGCAGCCGTGAGCAGATCATCAACAGTTACGACAACGCGCTGCTGTATACCGACCATGTGCTTGGGCAAACCATCGATCTGCTGCACGAGCTGGAGCCCGGGTACGACACGGCGATGCTCTACGTTTCGGATCATGGCGAGTCGCTCGGCGAGAACGGGCTCTATCTGCACGGCGTGCCGCGGGCGATTGCACCCGATGAGCAGACGCACGTTCCGATGGTGATGTGGTTCTCACCCGGTTTTGCCGCACGCAATCGGCTCGAGCGCGACTGCCTGAGCACGCGGGCGCAGGAGGCGGCATCGCACGACAACCTGTTCCACACCGTACTCGGACTGCTCGATGTGCATACTGCGGTGTATGAGCCTGCACTCGATCTGGGTGCGGGCTGTCGGAGCTGAAGGCATGCATCAAGACGTACGGACAATCGGTTCATCGGCACCGATGACGCGTGCAACGCGGCAATGGGTCCTGCTGCAGTACGTGCTGCTTGGCAGCTCTGCACTCGCGCTGCTGTGGGTGTTCGAGGCATCGGACCTCGATCGCAGCCTGGCCAGAGTGTTCGCCTTCGACCCCCGGCTCGGTGGGGCCTTCCGGCTGAAGCACTCGTGGTTCCTGGAATTCGTCATGCACCGCGGGCTCAGGCAGGTCAACCACATTCTGGTCCTGGCAGCCCTGTTGCTGTGCTGGCGCGGCTGGAAGGGGCGCCTTGCCTGGCTGCCACCGCGCAATGCCCTGCTGGCGGCAATCGGCATGCTGCTCATTCCGGCAACGGTCACGGTTCTGAAGCAGGTGACGCAGCGTTACTGCCCGTGGGATCTCGTCGATTTCGGTGGCTGGGCACCTTATCTGCGGCTGTTCGACCCGGTGCCTCAGGGCATGAAGCCGGGGCGTTGCTTCCCTGCCGGGCACGCATCGGTGGGGTTTCTGTGGCTGGTCTGGGCAGTGGCGCTGCGACCGGCCGGCATCCGTGCGGCTCGTACGGCACTGCTGGTCGGTCTGGGTAGTGGTGCCGTTCTTGGCGCAACCCGCATGCTGCAGGGGGCACACTTCCTGTCCCATGTGCTGTGGTCGGCGTGGGTTGCGTGGGCGATCAGCATGATGCTCGCCC
>CAZSYV010000172.1:0-4627 GCA_964610955.1 uncultured Klebsiella sp.
AAGGACAAGATCATGATGGGCGCCGAGCGCAAGTCGATGGTCATGTCCGAGAAGGAAAAGCGCAACACGGCCTATCACGAAGCGGGCCACACGATCGTCGGCAGGCTGGTGCCCGAGCATGACCCCGTCTACAAGGTGAGCATCATCCCGCGCGGGCGTGCACTTGGCGTGACCATGTTTCTGCCCGAGGAGGACCGCTACTCACACAGCCGTCGTGGGTTGATGAGCATGCTCTGCAGTCTGTTCGGCGGGCGCATTGCCGAGGAGCTGATCCTTGGGGCGGACGGAATCACCACGGGTGCGAGCAACGATATTCAGCGTGCCACCGAGATAGCCCGCAACATGGTCACCAAGTGGGGGCTGTCCGAACGCATGGGGCCACTGCTGTACGACGAATCCCAGGAGGAAGTCTTCCTCGGGCGCGCAGCGGCGGTCGGTTCCAAGCACACCTCGGATGACACGGCAAAGAAGATCGATGAAGAGGTGCGGCGCATCATCGATGAGGCCTATGCAACGGCCCGCACGCTGCTGGTCGACAACATGGACAAGCTGCACGCGATGGCCGAGGCTCTGGTGCAGTACGAGACGCTCGATATCGGGCAGATCGATGCAATCATGGCAGGCCGCAAGCCGGAACCCCCGGAGCACTGGAGCGGTGGTGGCGAGGGCGATCCACCAGCCGCAGCCAGGGAAGGCATCGAACCACACGGCGAAGACAAGCCTGCCGGTGGCAAGCCGATTGGCGGGCCCGCCGGCGAGCACTAGGGATAAATGCTTCTGCACTGCGCAGGCCGTACGCTGGACCTGTCACGCCCGCGTGTGATGGGTGTTCTCAACATCACGCCGGATTCGTTTTCGGATGGGGGGCAGCTGCTGACCGATGGACGCCCACGCATCGACCGCGTGCTGCGCCGGGCAGCGAAGATGCTTGGTGGCGGTGCGGCGATCCTCGATGTCGGCGGCGAATCAACGCGTCCTGGTGCCGTGCCGGTCAGCGAGCAGGAGGAGATCGACCGGGTTGCGCCCGTGGTGGAAAATCTCGTATCGCGCTTCGATGTCGTGGTTTCGGTCGATACCAGCCGCCCGTGCGTGATGCGTGAGGTCACTGCGCACGGAGCCGGCATGATCAACGATGTGCGGGCTCTGCGCTGCGAGGGTGCGCTGGAGGCGGTGCGTGGCAGCGATGTCGCATTGTGCCTGATGCACATGCTGGGTGACCCGCGAACGATGCAGGACGAGCCACACTACGACGATGTCTGCGCCGAGGTGCAGGCCTTTCTGCTCGAACGCGCGCGGGTTTGCGAGAGCAGCGGAATCGTGCGTGAGCGTATCGTGATCGACCCCGGTTTCGGCTTTGGCAAGACCCTGGCGCACAACCTGGCGTTGCTGCAGGGGCTGTGCACGCTGACCGCGTGTGGTTACCCGGTGCTGGTCGGACTGTCGCGCAAGTCGATGATCGGGCGGATTACCGGACAAACGGTGACTGGACGTCTGGCGGGCGGACTCGCGTTGGCTACACTTGCCGCGTATGCCGGCGCGAGGATCGTGCGCACCCATGATGTTGCAGCCACACGGGATGCGTTGAAGGTTGTCGCAGCCATCGATGAGAGGGCGATGACACGATGAGCAGAAAATTCTTTGGAACGGATGGGATTCGCGGCAAGGTCGGCGTCGAACCCATTACCCCGGACTTCGTGCTGAAGCTTGGCTGGGCGGCGGGGCGTGTACTGGCGCGCCACGGCCCGGGTCTGCGCACCAGCAACCTGGTGCTGATCGGCAAGGACACGCGCATATCCGGTTACATGTTCGAGTCGGCGCTCGAGGCGGGACTGGTCGCCGCAGGACTGGACGTTTCGCTTCTTGGCCCTATGCCGACACCAGGCGTGGCGTATCTGACCCGGACCTTTCGTGCGGCAGCGGGCATCGTGATCAGTGCCTCGCACAACCCGTTCGACGACAACGGCATCAAGTTCTTTTCGTCGCGCGGAACGAAGCTGCCTGATTCGATCGAAAGCGAGATCGAGGACGAGATCGAACGGCCGATGGAGACGCAGGACTCCAGTGGGCTTGGCAAGGTCACCCGGTTGAGCGATGCAGCAGGCCGTTACATCGAGTACTGCAAGAGTACCTTCCCCGCCGATGCGACACTCGACGGTCTGCGTATCGTGCTCGATTGTGCGAACGGTGCCACCTATCACGTTGCGCCGGCCGTTTTTGGCGAACTCGGCGCCACCGTGCTGACACTTGGCGTGAATCCGGATGGATTCAACATCAACCGCGGTGTTGGCTCGACATCGCCGCAGACGCTGGCCGATGCCGTGCTCGAGCACCGTGCCGACATGGGTGTGGCGCTCGATGGTGATGGCGACCGTCTGATCTGCATCGACCATACCGGTGCCATCGTCGATGGTGACGAGTTGCTTTACATCATCGCGGCGGAACAGCAGCGCGTGACGGGACACTGTTCAGGCGTGGTGGGTACGCTGATGAGCAATCTCGGCATGGAGGTGGCGCTGCGCGAGCTTGGCATTCCATTTGCGCGTGCCAAGGTGGGTGACCGGTACGTGCTGGAGACGATGGAGCAGAAGGGCTGGCGTCTGGGTGGCGAATCTTCGGGGCATATCATCTGCCGCGATGTCACCACCACCGGCGATGGCATCGTCTCGGCGCTGCGCGTGCTGGCGGCGATGAGTGCGCGTGGTGAGAGCCTGCACGCATTGTGCTGCAAGATGACCAAGTTTCCCCAGGCGATGGTCAATGTCCGTGTGGCGCGTCACGGTGGGCTCGCCGGAAACAGTACGATCGACGATGCAGTGCGGGCCGTTGAAAACGAGCTCGGCGAACGGGGTCGCGTGCTGCTGCGGGCCTCGGGCACCGAGCCGGTGATCCGCGTGATGGTCGAGGGGCATGATGTGTCGGAGGTCGAACGCCATGCACACGCCCTTGCCGATGTGGTGCGCAGCGCGGTTGCCTGAGGACAATGCTCGCCCGTCATTCTGGGAATTGCGTTTCTTGTGCCCCGAGGGGGGATCCGGGTAATATCAGCGCCCGCTTTTGCAGGGGGAAGCCGTGCGACGGACGTTGGTGGCCGGCAATTGGAAGATGTTTGGGTCCCGTGCCCTGTTGCATGAGGTGGTTGACAGGCTGCAAGGCGCCGGGTTGGCAAAGGCCGAGGTGGTGGTTTGTCCACCGTTTCCCCTGCTGAGCGTGGCAGCCGAACTGCTCGAGGGTTCCACGCTTCGTTTGGGTGCACAGAATCTGCACGCGGCTGCAGAAGGTGCATATACCGGCGAGGTGTCCGGCGCAATGCTTCGCGAGGCGGGGTGCAGCTACGTGATCGTGGGACACTCCGAGCGGCGGCGTGCTCATGCGGAAACCGACGCGGATGTGGCAGCCAAGGCTGCTGCGGCGCTGCGTGAGGGATTGCGTCCAATCATCTGTGTCGGTGAGGATGCGACAGAACGCGAGGCGGGGCGACAGTTCGCCGTGGTCGAGCGCCAGATGGCTGCTGTCAGCGCAGCGATCGACGTGGCCGAGCTGAAGAGCTGCGTGCTGGCGTACGAGCCAGTGTGGGCCATCGGGACGGGGCATGCAGCGACACCGGAGCAGGCTCAGCAGATCCATGCGTGTCTGCGCGCACGGTTGCAGGCGCTGGATGCAACGCTGGCCGCAGGCGTTCGCATCCTCTACGGCGGTAGCGTGAAGGCGGAAAACGTGCGTGAACTGTTCACGCAGCCTGACATCGACGGTGCGCTGGTTGGCGCTGCGTCACTGTCGCCGGGTGAATTTGCAGCCATTTGCAGGACCGCGGAAAAAGCGTAATGGAACAACTGATACTGATCGTTTATTTGCTGCTGGCTGTTGCGATGATCGGCCTGATCCTGATGCAGCAGGGGCGTGGGGCCGATGCGGGTGCGTCGTTCGGCAGTGGTGCCTCACAGACGGTGTTCGGCGCGGCCGGCAGTGGCAACGTGCTGACGCGCATGACGGCGATTCTCGCAACGCTGTTCTTCGTTGCGAGCGTCGGACTGGCGATGCTGGCGAAGCACAAGGCGGAAGACGCGCGTGATGCGCAAATTCCTGTACCGGCCGTGACCGAGTCGCGTCAGGCGCAGGAGCTGCCAGGCGATCTGTCGCAGGCGACGAACGCTGCGCCGGCGGATACGGCGAACGAGAGTGCAGCGCCCGCATCCGCTGGCAAGGTTCCTGCCGGTGCGGTACCGGAAATACCCGCCCAGGGGGCTGGTAATCCGGCGGCACACGATGTACCGTCCGCACCCGCGACGACGCCGTGATCGACGGCGAGCGCAGGCCGCATCCTCGAGCGGGTCGATGGACTGGCGGGGTCATGGGGTTGATGCCCAAGTGGTGGAATTGGTAGACACGCTATCTTGAGGGGGTAGTGGCGTAAGCCGTGCCGGTTCAAGTCCGGCCTTGGGCACCATTGCGACGATGAGGTCGCCAGCCTGGGTGTTGAAGTGTGCGAAATGCAGCCTTCATCAGGCTTGACCCCCGAAGTGGGGTTTCAATATACTTGCGCTCCTTTTGAAGGGACCGGCAAGTACCGGTTTGTAGATGCGGGGTGGAGCAGTCTGGTAGCTCGTCGGGCTCATAACCCGAAGGTCGT
>CAZSYV010000173.1:0-4612 GCA_964610955.1 uncultured Klebsiella sp.
CCGGTCAGTGCCGACATGCTGCTGGTGCGCAATGCGCGCAGCTGGTACAACCCGATGCCGGTGTTCGGGAGCGACAGCGCCGTGATCGGGGAGGACTGAGCGTGCGAGTGCGGATTTTCGACTCGCCGGCACAGCTTGCAGGCGCTGTTGCGCGGCGTTTTGTCGCTGCGGCGCGGCGTGCAATCGCCGCACGCGGTGAGTTCAGGGTTGCCCTTGCCGGTGGCAGCACGCCGCGAGCGCTGTATCAGCAGCTCGTCGACCGGCACATCGACTGGAGCCGTGTTTCCGTCTACTGGGGCGATGAGCGTTTCGTTGCACGTGGAGATGTGCTGAGCAACGAGACGATGGCGCGCGCCGCGCTGCTCGACCATGTCACACCGCGGCAAGTGTTCCCGATGCTCTGTGCGCAGGGCGCCGAGGAGAGCGCGGCGCGTTACGAGCGTGAGCTGCCCGAACGTCTCGACCTGGTGCTGCTGGGGCTCGGCAGCGACGGACACACCGCCTCGCTGTTTCCCGGCGATGCGGCGCTTCATGAGCGCACACGCCGTGTCGTCACGGCGCATGGACCGGAACCCGCGCCCCGGCGCATCACACTGACCGTGCCGTACATCAACCGTGCAGGCGCAGTCTGGTTCCTGGTCACCGGTGCCGACAAGGCTCCCGCGCTCGATCGCGTGCTGCACGGTATGGAGAACTTCGATGCCACGCCGGCGCAGGCGGTGGCACGCCACGCGCGCAACGTCACGTTGTTCGTCGATCGGGCTGCGGCCGGTGGGTCGGCGTGATGGACTGTGCCTGCTGCCGGTTGCGATGATCCCGTGCCTCGGCAGGCGTATGGGGCTCAGTCACGGGCGGAGCGTGCCAGTGCAAGGTGCGATGTGGGGCGACGCCCGAGCTGTGCACTGATCCAGTGGGCGCAGTCGACCAGCGCATCGAGGTCGATTCCGGTCTCGATGCCCAGTGCATCGAGCAGGTAGACGAGATCCTCCGTCGCGACATTGCCGGAGGCGCCGGGTGCGTAGGGGCAGCCGCCAAGGCCGGCGACCGAGGCGTCGAACACGGTGACGCCGGCCTGCAGCGCGGCGTAGACGTTGGCAATCGCCATGCCGTAGGTGTCGTGGAAATGTCCTGCCAGGCGTTCGAGCGGAACGCGCGTGCTGACGCATTCGATCAGCCGCTGCGTCGCCAGCGGCGTGCCGGTGCCGATGGTGTCGCCAAGGCTCACCTCGTAGCAGCCACCATCGTGAAGCGCGGCGGCCACCTCGCGCACGAACTCGGGGGAAACCGCCCCTTCGTAAGGGCAGCCGAGCACGCACGATACATAGCCGCGCACGCGAACGTCCGCTGCGCGCGCCGCTTCCAGCACCGGCGCAAAGCGCGCCAGTGACTCCTCCACCGAGCAGTTCACGTTGCGCCGCGAAAAGCTCTCGCTGGCGGCGGCGAATACGGCAACCTCGGTGGCACCGGCCTCGAGTGCCGCCTCGAGGCCGATGAGATTCGGTGTCAGCACGGAATACCCGACCCCTGGTACGGGCTTCAGCGTGCGCAGCAGTTCGCCCGCATCGGCCATCTGCGGCACCCATTTGGGCGATACGAAGGAGGTGGCCTCGATATTGCGGACGCCGGCTGCTGCCAGCCGAGCGATCAGCTCGTGCTTGATCGCGGTCGCTACGAATCCGGCCTCGTTCTGCAGTCCGTCACGCGGGCCGACCTCGACCACGCGTACCCGTTTCGGCAAGGCATTCATGGCGGCTTCTCCGGGGCGGATCCTGCTTGTTGTCGTTCATTCCTCGAAGCCTGCGTCTGCGAACTTCAGCACATGGCAGTTTTCCTTCACCGCACGCTGCAGGCCCTCGTCGAATCCTGCCTGCGACTCGGCCTGGATGTCGACACTGATGCGCACCTTCACGTCGGGGTGCAGGGTGAACTGCTGCACCACTTCGTCCACCAGATCGGCGAACTGCCGCTTGGCCTGGATCGGATCGAGTCCGATATTGCCCCAGAAACGCTTCCTGCGCGGCAGTGCGCCGGCCCTGTCGCCGCCGGGTTCATAGCCATGTTCGGGCCGGTCCTGGATATCCTTCCTGTCGTCGCAAACCGTGCCCGGAGGCGTTGCTCTGGTGTCGCTTCCGGCAGGCCCGGCCGCTGCTGCCGCTGCTGCA
Organism: uncultured Klebsiella sp.; assembly: GCA_964610955.1. Taxonomy (GTDB): domain Bacteria; phylum Pseudomonadota; class Gammaproteobacteria; order Pseudomonadales; family UBA5518; genus UBA5518. Next base: position 2,163 of record CAZSYV010000173.1, read on the forward strand.
CGCAGGCGTTCCGCATGGGCCGCCGCGGCCTGTGGCTCGATCAGCAGCAGCGAGGCATCCATGATCAGCGAGGTGCGCGCGCCGTAGCTGAACCCGAGGTAGTCGCCGTTCTCGCGGCCCTGGGCGAAGCCGAAGAAGTCGCGGCTCTCGGTGCCGGCGGCCATCGCCCGCTGGAACACGGTGTCGTCCTTCAGGCGCGGCAGATAGAGCTGGTGGCAGGTCTGCTGCCAGACGTTGAGGGCGCTGGCGTCGTGGCTGCCGTCCTTCCAGAACCACGCCTTCAGCATCCGGGACAGGTGGATCGGCGCCCACTCGCCGATCAGCAGTTCGTTCTCTCCCAGTACGCGTTCGATTTCCTGCGACCAGTTCTGGGCGCCGGGGTTGAGCGGGAAGTGCTCCCACAGCACCTCGGACAATCCCCTGCCGGGGCGCGCCTCCTGCATCGGTGCGAGCAGCCATTTCCAGGTCTCGCGCACCATGCGCCGCAGCGCGTCGTCGGCCTGCTCCAGGCTGGCCTGTGCCTGCTTCGCCATCAGGTTGTCGAGCACGATGCGGTTGTCGCGGTAGTCGCCGACGATGCTCTGCCAGGCCAGCTGCGAGCGCACCTGGTCCTTCAGGCGGCTGATGCTGTCGGCATCGGCGGCCAGGAAGAGCAGACGGTTCTGCTTGAAGCGCGGCTGGTCGCCGCGTTTCCTGAGCGTCTCCAGCGCCTGTTCGAGCGCGGCGTTGCGGCTGTTCCTGCCGAAGGGGGCGTCCGGCGGCAGCACCACCAGGCGCAGCGCCCAGTCGTCGGGTACGTCGGAGCTGGCGGTGAAGACGTGGATGCCACCGAACACGCCGCTGGCAAAGCTGCGGCGCACGCGCTCGCGCAGCGCGGGGAACACGTCTTCGCGGTCCTGGAAGCGGCGCTTGCGCTCTTCCATCTCGCGGCGCAGGTTGGGGCGCGTATCCAGCCAGAAGCGGTTGTTGGCCTGGTTGAGGTAGTGCAGGCGGTCGCCCAGACGGCGCAGCGCGTCCTTGAACAGGGCAGGCTGCTGCTGCGGCTGCGTCACGCCAAGCAGCACGCGCTCCAGTTCCACGCCGCGCACGCCCTGGCTCGAGGTGCTTGGCGCGCTGCCCAGGAAAATGGCGCGCGCCGCGCGGCGGCAGGCCTGCACGCTGCCGAGGCGCGTATCCCGGTTCTCCAGTTCGGTGGTTTCGGCGCGCTCGCCGTCCACGTCGCGCTCGATCACCGGGTCCCAGCCCTGGGGCAGGTAGTAGATCATCTCGTTGCGCACGTCGGCGTCGTACAGCGGCAGGCTGCCCGGCATGATCAGCGCATCGTTGTTGCCGTCCTTCCACAGCCGGTGGATCACCTTGGCCATCAGCTTCAGCACGCCGCGCGTGCGCTGGAAGTTGTCCAGCGTGGACCAGTCCTCGTACAGGCGGTCGAACACCTCGGGGTGGATCGGGTAGGCCTGCAGCAGCCGCTGCAGGTATTTGCTTTCCTGCGTCTCCTGCGGGAAGTCGTCGCGGTTGCCGAGGTAGCAGTCCGCGAAACTGCGGCAGACCGCCTCCATCGCCAGCCGGTCGTTGATGTTGCTGAACAGGCGCCGGCGGACGATCTCGAAGGCCTCTTCGGTTCCCACCGGCTTCCACAGCGCCTGCACGCGGCCGAAGTAGTGCGCCAGCGCCTCCAGCGCCTTCACCCCGCGCTGGCTGCCGGCCTCCTTTTCGGACTCGGGCAGCGAGGCCAGCAGCACCGCGGTGGGCACCGCCTTCAGCGCCTCGGTCAGTGCCTGGATGAACGAGAGGTTGGAGTCGAAACTGCCGCCGGACAGCGTCCGGCCTTCCTCGAACTGGCGCACATAGGCCACCAGCTCGTCGATCAGGATCACGCAGGGCGCATATCCGGCCAGCAGTCGGGTCAGTACCTCCTTGCCCGGCGAGGTACCGGAGGCATCGGCGTCTGCCACCAGTGCATAGCCTTCGGCGCCACCCAGTTGCCAGGCCAGCTCGCCCCACAGTGTGCGGATGCTCTGTCCGTTGCGCTCCGTCGGCTGGCTGGGTGAGGCCTGGATGCCGTCCAGTACCGCGACGCGCGCGGGTGGCAGCTCGGTCACCCCGGCGGCGTCGAGGATGGCGGAGACGCCCGGCAGCTCGCTTGCCGGTGCCCTGCCGCCGGCCAGGTGATAAACCGCCAGCATGGTGTGCGTCTTGCCGCCGCCAAACGCCGTCTGCAACTGGATCACCGGGTCGCCACCCTGGCCGGTGAGGCGCTTCACCACCGAATCGAGCAGCAGCCGCATGCCTTCGGTGATGAAGGTGCGCTGGAAGAACAGCGCCGGGTCCTGGTATTCGGCGTTCGCCGTGCCCGCATGCACGCGCGAGATGTCGGCGGCGAACTCGGCCTGCTGGAACCTGCCTTCGCGCACGTCGGAATGGGGTTCGGCGATCTCGCGCCAGGGTTT
>CAZSYV010000174.1:0-4602 GCA_964610955.1 uncultured Klebsiella sp.
TGGTCATTCATAGTTGAACGCCGTTCCGCGCTTTGGCGGAATGGCGTTCAACGGTTTGCAGCTACCCGAAGGTGGCGATTTCGAAGCACTTCACTGTCAACCAAGCAGAAACTTTGATAGAAGCACAAAGCTTGATTTAACCACTGAACCGCCACTTTTGGGTAGGTGCTGTTATGCACAGTTATTCTTTTACAATTTTAATTCGTTTCACTACTTGTCCGTTGTTGTCGGTGAATGTCAAAAAGTAAATTCCTGTTGGTTGGTCTGAAAGGTCAACCTGGTTTACATTTTTTCTTTCAGCAACAATTTGTCCAATCACGTTTGTCAGCTGCACGTTGGTCTGAGTAGAAAAATTAATTAGGTTCTTTGTAGGGTTTGGAAATACATTAATGCAATATGGTAAGTTAAAATTATTAATCCCTGTAGTAGGTTCAACATACTTCATCACAGTTGCCTTACTTGAATTTCCAGCATCTTGATACACTACAAAAGGCTCTCCACTATTATTGAATTTGAGTGTCACAAAATCAGACATTCCTGCTGAAAATCCTACATTCCCAATGGTCATCCAATTAGTTCCATCAAATTTTTGAACCGTAACTTTTTGTGAATTAACCCAATCTCTATATGCCACATAAGGCTCTCCTGCATTACTGATTGCGATGGAAGTGTATAACGCTGTTCCTGCTGAAAAACCGGGATTACCAACCGTCTCCCAAAAACTATCATTGAATTTCATTACTGTTGCTTTGCTTGAATTGCCAAAATCCAGATAAGCTACATAAGGTCTTCCATCATTGCTGAACGCTAGTGTAGCATAATTGGCAACACCTGTGGAAAATCCGGGTGTTCCAACTGTTATCCAGTTGGTCCCAATAAATTTCATGACGGTAACTTTATCTGAGTTCACAGCGTCAACAAATGACAGATGAAGTACGCCATTACTATTGAATCCAAGAGATAAATCATTAGCAAGCCCATCCGAAAATCCCGGATTGCCAACATTTACCCAAGATGTTCCATCAAAAAATTTAACAGTTGCTTTGTTTGAATTAGCGCCATCTTTATATGCTACATATGGCGTATTACTATTGTTAGAAGTATCAAAGGCAAGAGAAGTAGAAGCGGCTATACCATCTGAAAATCCAGCATTTCCAACATTTATCCAAGATGTCCCATTAAATTTCATCACAGTAGCCTTATACGAATTACCTTCATCTTGAAAAGCTACATAAGGCTCACCATTATTATTAAACGCAAGTGAAATATAATAAGCATATCCTTCTGAAAATCCAGCATTTCCAACGTTAATCCAAGATGTTCCATTAAATTTCATCACAGTAGCTTTTCCAGAGTTACCTGCATCCTGATATGCCACATATGGCTCTCCGTTGTTACTGAAAGCCAGTGAAGTGTATTCAACAACTCCTGCCGAAAATCCTGGCATTCCAACATTTTGCCATTGAGAAAAAACATTTGTTGTAACGCTAACTGCTAACAGTAAGCTCGCTGTCAATTTTAAAATATTTATTTTCATCTTACTTTGTTTTTTTATTTAATATTTGAATCCTCGTTATCCTTCGTTTACGTTTAGTGTTTGTTTATAATTGTGCATAACGTGTACCGCTAAAGATAATGCGTTAGAAACTGCCGTCCTTTCGCCATGCACGGACAGCGCTGAACGAAACTGAGACCGACTGACGTGCCGTCACAAGCATTAGGTTTAGCGGGTGTTGGCAGCTGTGTTTTTATTTTCTAACCACAAACCGTTGTGTTGTCATAGTTCCTTTAGTTGTGATTTCAATGCTATAAAGACCACTACATAATTTGTCAATTACGATGGGAGCGGATGCTTGTGCGGTTCCTGACTGAATTTGTTGTCCGACAATGTTGCAAATGGAATATTGAAATTGTCGTCCTGTGTTTGAGGAAATGCATATGGTTTCATGTGCTGGATTAGGAAAAATTAGAAAATCAGTGTCATTTGAAACCTCATCAATTGAGGTGATACTACAAGTAGTAGGTGTTGGAGTTTGTGTCGTTAACCGAATAGATGCAGCGCCAGGCGTACCACCTACATTTAGTGATGGGCAAAGCAATTGATGCGAGCCATCGATTTGACATATTTTAATGAGGTTGGGGCCATTAAATCCAACAATTGAATTAAAGTCTTCTGTAAATGATGCGGTCACCGCTCCTTCGCAAGTTGGAATATTTGAACCTATAGGAGCAATGCTTAGAATTGAACTCACACTATTGTCCAATGTCATTTCGATAATCTGTCCAGCAGAAGTAACCAAGTAAAGGTTTTCATCATACCAAGTCAGGTCTCCTGATGCTTGAAACCCAATGGTGTCGATATAGAATGAAGAACCCGTATTAGTGTTAATTCCATAAAGGCTCAAGCCTGATTCGGCAAGCAAAGTCGTATCGTCCAATCCAACAAGAGAAACAGCACCAATTCCTGTACTGCCTATCAACGTTGCATTCGCGGTCGCTGTGTCAATTTGATAAAGATCTCCTGAAATAATACCCCACAGTTCTCCATTCGGGGTGAAAGCAATGTCTCCAAATCCGTGACCAGTTGAACCGATAAATGTTCTGGTGCAGTTTTCTACATCAAAAGAGTAAAGGTCTCCGCCCGCAATGGTCGCAAATATTGCTTCCTGTCCAAACGATTTGAATGTTGCAAAAATTAAAAGACTAACTAAGAACTGCTTCATTTCAGATTCAATGCGTGATGTACTTTTAACATTGCTGCCAACGGTTTCGGGCTTTGCGTTCGGGCGGGTTTCGGAGCACAAAACTGTCTGCCAGCACTGAACTTGAAAGAAGCACAAAGCTCCAAGTTTGCACATCAGCCCGCCTGACGCAAAACCCGTGTTAGCGGTTCGGGCTTCTGTTCTTCTCGTCATAGTTGTCGGAATTGTTCAGCGTTAATAATGTTTTGAAGCAAGCTGTATGAAGCAGAAGGTGCTGTCCGTGACGATGGATGATAGAAGTCAATTACTTTGGCATTTTTGTGTCTGCCGATTGCAATTCCGTAACCACTATTAACCCAATTTACTTTTGGAAAAAGTCCGTTGCGAAGTTCTTTCCAAGAAGTTCCGGTAATTATGATGTCTGGCGAAATGATGTCAATTTGTTGATGTAAAAAGTCAAAGTTCTTTTCTAAATGCTCCATCATTCGGTCGTATTCAGAGTTTCCAAGTCCACCCGATTTTTTAATGTTCATAAAGGCTATACTTTGGATTGCTTTATGAGCAGAACCTTTATTTGTCCAAATGTTGTCATACTGCGGAAAGTTGTTAAGAAGTCCAAAGCTCCATTCGGAAATGCGATAAGAAAAAGTGTAAGCAATTTCTTCACGCCACCATTCTCTAAAATCGCCTGCGTCTTGGTTAGGATTGTTCGGTTCTTTGGCAATGAACAAAACCTTTGTCGGGGCAGATAAGAATTGTTGCTCGTCCACAATACCGTCCTTAACGAACTTGCCTTGATATTCGGGAATGGTGTTTTCCCACTTGTCAAACAAGTCGTTAAGCAAATCGGTTTTGTTTGTTGTTGTCTGCTTAAAGTCCACCTTGAATTTCAACTTTTTGTTGGTTACCACATTTTGAGCAACGAAATGAGGTTGTTAATTTAGAACTTTTGGTAGATGGTGCAGATGTTGAAGTTGTGCTGTTGTCCAAGTTGCCGCATTTTTCACATTTCTTTTTGTAAGAGATTTGCAGTCCGTTTTGTTTCACGATAACCGCTCCTTGAAGTGCTACTGGCATAATTTGTCTGTTTTATTTTTTGCCTACTCTGTTCGGTTTTCAGCTTCCCCGTTTTTGGTCGGGACTGTCGTTACAGCCTGACCGCTAACGTTTCCTCGGCTCGGCGTACGGCCAACTTTTTACGTTAAACTTAGACACGAAGATAAAACTTTTTTCTTAGCAAAAATGTTAAATCGAAGCGATTAACTTGGCTGACGCTGAACCGAGTGTTATGGTGCGTTTTTTATAATTTCCCTGCTGTTATTAGTTTTTCATTTACTCGCTGTGCATCCGATTTAATCTGTGGTCGAATTTTATTGAAAGCATCAAGCAAAGCATCTGGATATGCTTTTCTCATAGCATTTTTCATTGAATATCCGTAATAGTATGCCACCTTAACACTTGATTCGCCAATTGCCGTGTATTTGCTTACCAATTTATTGTCTCTATCAAGAATTCTTATTTCAACTTCCACTTTGTATCGAATATTCATAAAAGGCATACCGAATATATTAGGAATTGTCAGTAGCATACTAGATAATATATATTGGCCCATACCCATTTTTGCGTCAATAATATTTCTTTTTAATGCAATGTAACCATACTTGTCTCCATAGGGGTCAATTAAATTATTCTCAACTTCCTTAGTAAATAATTTTAGTTCATAGTTACTTGTTACTACACTAGTATTCGCCATATCTTCCATTCGTCTTTCTAGCGTGAGTAACTTTGGTGTGATAGGGTCGTTCTTAGGCGTTAACATTGAAGCGTCCCAAGTTTTACATCCTGTCAACACGACTAATGCAATTAAATGAATTAGAATTTTCGATTTCATCTTCTTTTT
>CAZSYV010000175.1:0-4543 GCA_964610955.1 uncultured Klebsiella sp.
GCCAGCTCGTTCATCAGCGCGATGTTCAGGTCGCGCTGGGTGTTCTCGATGACCTTTGCCGCCTCGGCGACCTTCACGCTCGGTGCGCGGTGCAGGCCCGCCTCGACCACGCTGGCATAGAGTGCCGCGACGCGCTCGAGTGTCTCGGGGGTGTCGCCTGACACCACTTTCACGATGGTCTCCAGGCGGTGCACCTTGTCGCCGGGGTTGATGCGCTCGGGCGAATAACCAATGTAGAAACCGTTGTCCTCGGCCGGTGCCGCGCCCTGGCGCCGGCCCAGCCAGCGCAGCCCCGAGGTGCTTTCGAGGATCGGCACGCAGATCTCCTCGGTGCAGCCCGGGTAGACGGTCGACTCGTAGACCACCACGGTGCCGGGGGAGAGGTTGGCGCCGATCAGGCGCGAGGCATGCTCCAGAATGCCGAGATCGGGGCGGCGTGCATGATCGATCGGCGTCGGCACGGCAACGACGATGATCCGCGCCTCGCGCAGTCGGGCTGGATCGCTGGTGAACTCCAGATGCGTGGCTGCCTGCAGGTCTCCGGAGGCCACCTCGCCGGTTGGATCGCTGCCGCTGCGGTAGTTCTCGATCTTGCGCGTATCCAGATCGAATCCGATCGTCGCATGCTGCTTGCCGAATGCCACCGCGAGAGGCAGTCCCACATAACCCAGACCCACGACGGCAACGGTATCCACGCGAACTCCTTCGACCCGATGTGAGCGAAAAGTATAGTGCTACTATTCCGGTGCCACCACGAAACCAGAATCAAAAGACTGCCCGCGTGAACGTCGGACTCTTCAGCTACCTTCTTGCCTGCGCCGGCTACCTCATCCTGAGCGTGCTGCTGATGGCATCGTGGCGCGGTCGCGCGCTGGGCTCGCTGGCGATCGTGGCCAGCTTCGCAACGGCGGTCTGGTCGGGCATCTCTGCCGTGTCCACGGTTTTCGAGGGCTTCAACCCGGTCTGGCTGCTGCTTGCCGAGCTGGTGCGTGATGCCGCCTGGTTCCTGTTCCTGTATCGAACCCTGAGCGTGCGTGACGACAGTGACGCCACACTGAGCCTGCCGTGGCTGACACCGGTGGCATTTGGCTGTTTCGGCGCCTGTGCCCTGGTGCTGGCCGCACCGCTTGCGATCGAGGCCGACAGCGAGGCGGGCAGGCTGCTGCACGAGGCCGGACTGGTCATCTGGGTGGTGGTGTCGATCATCGGGCTGCTGCTGATCGAGCAGATCTATCGCAACTGCGCGCCAACCGAGCGCTGGGGCCTGAAGTATCTGTGCATCGGTCTGGGTGCCGTGTTCGCCTACGACTTCTACATGTACGCCGACGCGCTGCTGTTCAAGCAGCTCGATCTGGGGCTGTGGAGCGCCCGGGGCGTCGTGACGGCAATCGCCGTGCCGCTGATTGCCACCTCGATTGCGCGCAACCCCCGGTTCGACATCAACATCCACGTCTCGCGCGACGTGGTGCTGCACTCGGTCACGGTGTTTGGTGCCGGCAGCTACATGCTGCTGATGGCGACGGCGGGCTACTTCATCCGTTTCTACGGTGGTGGCTGGGGCAATGTGCTGCAGACCGCCTTTCTGTTCGGTTCAGGCATATTGCTGGTGGTGCTGCTGTTCTCGGACCGCATTCGCCGGCGCCTGCGGGTGCTGCTCGCCAAGCACTTCTTCAGCTACAAGTATGACTATCGCGAGGAGTGGCTGAAGTTCACGCGTGAGCTCGCCCTGAGCAGCGAGGAGGTGCCGCTGCGCGTGCTGCGTGCGATTGCCTCGCTGGTGGGCAGCCCCGCCGGCATGCTGTGGGAGTTTGCGGAAAGCGGCATGCAGCGCCTGCTCGCCCACTGGGGGGGTGATGAGCCACAGCGCGACGGCGCTGCCGGGCTGGAGAGTCTGGTGGCCTTCCTGGAATCCACTTCATGGGTGGTCGATCTGGATGAATATCGGCGCAACCCCGGCGCCTACGAGACACTCGACCTGCCGCGCTGGCTGCTCGATTCTCCCGATGCCTGGCTGATCGTGCCCCTGCTGTTTCGCACCCGGGCAATCGGCTGCGTGGTGCTGATGCGCCCCTCGTCGCACGGCGTGATCAACTGGGAAGACCGCGACCTGCTGAAGACGGCAGGCCTGCAGGCCGCAGGACAGCTCGCCCAGTACCAGTCCGACCGCTCACTGGTGCAGGCGCAGCAGTTCGAGGCATTCAACCGCCTGTCGGCATACGTGGTGCACGATCTGAAGAACATCCTTGCGCAGCAGTCGCTGATCGTCTCCAACGCTGGCAGACACAAGCACAAGCCCGAGTTCGTCGATGATGTGATCGACACCGTGCGCAACTCGGTGGCGCGCATGACGCGGCTGATGGAACAGATGCGCAGCGGCGTGCGCGAAGGCGCTGCGCAGCACGTGAACCTGCACGCGGTACTGCTTGCCGTGCTGGAGCGCCGTGCGCGTCAGGAGCCCGTGCCGACGCTGCAGCAGTCCGCCCCCGAACTTTTCGTGCAGGCCGATCGCGAGCGCCTCGCAACTGTATTCGGCCACCTGGTGCAGAACGCGCAGGACGCCACGGCGCGCGACGGCACGGTGAGCCTGAGCCTGCAGCGAGACGGGGACTGGGCGGTGGTCAGGATCGAGGACACGGGATGTGGCATGGACGCGGAATTCATTCGCGACAGGCTGTTCAAACCCTTCGACTCGACCAAGGGGCTGACCGGCATGGGCATCGGCGCCTACGAGAGCCGCGAGTTCGTACGGGCGCTGGGTGGTGACATCCATGTCCGCAGTGAGCCTGGCTCGGGCTCGATATTCCAGCTCATGCTACCCTGTGAAGTGGTGCAGGATGATTGAGTGCATGGTGTCGGGATCGAATAAGGAATGTCGGGAGTGCAGGAAACCGATCGCAGGCTGTTGATCGTCGAGGACGATGAGGGGCTGCAGCGTCAGCTTCGCTGGTGCTTCGAGGGCTACGAGGTGGCGGTTGCCGGAGAACGCAACGAGGCAATCGCGTGCCTGCGGCGCCACCAGCCCGGTGTGGTGCTGCTCGATCTTGGGCTGCCGCCGGATCCGGGCGGGGTCTCGGAGGGGCTGGCGACGCTGCAGGAGATACTGAGGCTTTCCCCCGAGACACGGGTCATCATCGTCACCGGTGACAACGATCGCACCAACGCGGTGCGTGCCATCGCGCTCGGCGCCTACGATTTCTACCAGAAGCCGGTCGAACAGGATGTGTTGACGCTGATGGTCGACCGTGCCTACCGCGTGCACGAGCTCGAGTGTGAAAACCGGCGCCTGCAGCAAACGCAGATCAGCTCGCCGCTCGATGGCATCGTCGCTGCCAGCCCACAGATGCTCAAGGTCTGCCGCATCATCGAGAAGGTCGCGCCATCGGACGTCACCGTCCTGCTGCTCGGTGCGAGCGGTACCGGCAAGGAGCGTGTTGCGCGCGCACTGCACGAGCGCAGCGCCCGGGCGCGTCAGCGGATGGTCGCCATCAACTGTGCAGCGATTCCTGAAAACCTGCTGGAGAGCGAACTGTTCGGCCACGAGAAGGGTGCCTTCACCGGCGCGGTGAAACAGACGCCGGGCAAGATCGAGTGTGCCAACGGTGGCACGCTGTTTCTCGACGAGATCGGCGACCTGCCGCTGGGCCTGCAGTCGAAGCTGCTGCGCTTCCTGCAGGAACGGGTGATCGAGCGGGTCGGGGGGCGTCAGGAGATCCCGATCGACGTGCGCATCATCTGCGCCACACACCAGGACCTGCAGGCGAAAATCGCCGATGGCAGCTTTCGTGAGGACCTGTATTACCGCATCAGCGAAATCACCATCCGCATACCGGCGGTCAGGGACCGTGATGGCGATGCGCTGCTGCTGGCCAAGTCGTTCCTGCATCGCTATGCCGGTGAGCAGGGCCGCGCGATCCGCGGTTTCGATCAGGAGGCGATGGTTGCGATCGAGTCCTACGACTGGCCGGGCAACGTGCGTGAGATCGAGAGCCGGGTGAAGCGCGCGATCATCATGACCGACAATGCCTACATCACGCCGGATGATCTCGAGCTTGACGCCGGCGGACATGCCGTGATGCCGCTGAACCTCAAGCAGGTACGCGAGGAAGCCGAGCGCAATGCAATCCTGCGGGCACTGGGCAGCAGCGACAGCAATATTTCCGAGGCATCGAAGCTGCTCGGCGTGACACGCCCGACCCTCTACTCGCTGCTCGAGAAACACCAGATTCGCTGAAGACGAAAATTCCTTCTGCTGCTCACGTCGTTCCCGCACCCCCGTCGTTCCCGCACCCCCGTCGTTCCCGCACCCCCGTCATTCCCGCACCCCCGTCATTCCCGCGAAAGCGGGAACCCACACTGCATCGGTAGCGTCGCTGCACGCGAGCAGGCTGGCCCCCCGCTTTCGCGAGGGTGACGAAATAGAGCGCGAAAGCGGGCAGCCAGTACCACCTCCGTCATTCCCGCGCCTCCGTCATTCCCGCGCCTCCGTCATTCCCGCACCCCCGTCATTCCCGCACCCCCGTCATTCCCGCGAAAGCGGGAACCC
>CAZSYV010000176.1:0-4409 GCA_964610955.1 uncultured Klebsiella sp.
CATTCGTCGCTCCCGCCATTCGTCGCTCCCGCCATTCGTCGCTCCCGCCATTCGTCGCTCCCGCCATTCGTCGCTCCCGCCATTCGTCGCTCCCGCCATTCGTCGCTCCCGCCATTCGTCACTCCTGCCATTCGTCACTCCCGTTATTCGTTCCCCTCGTTATTCGTCACCCCCGCGAAAGCGGGGGGCCAGTACGCTGGAAACTTCCTGGGTTCCCGCTTTCGCGGGAATGACGAGGTGGGGGGGCGGGAATGACGAGGTGGGGGGTGCGGGAATGATGGTGGGGCAAGGTCATGGCGATGGGCCAGGCTCATGGTGATGGAGCACGGGAATGGGGTGTGGGGCAGCGGTGATTGCCCCGTGTCGCCGATGCGCCTAGACTCCCGGGGTCTACGATCCACAAACCCAAGCGATTCATCACAAAGGAGAAGATGACCATGGAACATCAGTTGCCGCCCCTGCCGTATGCGCGTGATGCGCTCGTGCCGCACATGTCGTCGGAAACCTTCGACTACCACTACGGCAAGCACCACCAGGCCTATGTCACCAACCTGAACAAGCTGATCCAGGGCACGGAGTTCGACAAGAGCTCGCTCGAGGAGATCGTGAAGCATGCTTCACCCGGCGGTCTCTACAACAACGCGGCGCAGACCTGGAACCACAGTTTCTTCTGGAACTGCATGAAGCCTGCCGGTGGCGGGGCGCCGAAGGGTGCGGTCGGCGAGGCGATCAAGCGCCAGTGGGGTGACCTCACGGGCTTCAAGAAGGCCTTCCAGGACAATGCGGTCGGCAACTTCGGTTCCGGCTGGACCTGGCTGGTGATGCGCACCGACGGCAGCGTCGATGTGGTCAACACCGGTGCGGCGGGTACTCCCCTGACCACCGCAGACAAGCCGCTGCTGTGCGTCGATGTGTGGGAGCACGCCTACTACATCGACTATCGCAACATGCGTCCGAAGTTCGTCGAGACCTTCATGGACCATCTGGTGAACTGGGACTTCGTCGAGGCCAACTACGGCTGAGACATCCCTGGTACGGCGGGTACGGCAACCGTGCCCGCCCGTCTTCCTTGTCTGACGATGTCCGGATTTCGTTTATCCCCCGAACCCCGTCGGGACGAGTGGCGTTCGTCCTGCGTTTGTGCGGGTTCTGTCACCGGGATGCAGCGAGCGTCATTCCGGCTTCAGACTACGAGCGGTAGCGCTCGAGCAGCAGCGCCACCCGCTTGACGTAGGTGCGGGTTTCGGCGAAGGGCGGTATGCCGCCGTACTTCGCCACGGCACCCGGACCGGCGTTGTAGGCGGCGGTGGCGAGCGTCACGTTGCCCCCGTACTGCCCGAGCAGCATGGCGAGGTACTTCACGCCACCATCGATGTTCTGCTGCACCACGAAGGGGTCGCGCACGCCCATGTCGTCCGCGGTTCCGGGCATCAGCTGCATCAGTCCCATCGCACCCTTCGGCGAGACGGCTTTCGGGTTGAATCCCGACTCGGCGTGGATCAGGGCGCGGATCAGCGCCGGATCGACGTCGTAGCGCAGCGCCGCGGCAGTGATCTGCGTGGCGTAGGCGCTGGTGAACAGCTGCGTGGCGCGCCAGTCGATGCGCGAGTTCGGGTCACAGGCGTAGCAGGAAAACTCCATCACGCTGAATGCATGCTGCCTGGCGGGCACCTTGTCGGTGAACGCCACCACGCCGTTTTCCTGTCGATAGGTGAAGACGCGGTAGCGCGGCACCTCGGCGGCCTCGTCCACATTGCCGAAACGCTTGCTGCGCCCGCTGTCGTCGGCTGCCTGCGCGAGCGCTGCCGCTGCGGCAAGTGCCAGCGCCGCGAACAGCCGGTTCGGGCGTGGGGAAGCCGGGTTGCCGTTGCCGGAGGAGTTCATCGCACAGGCTGTTCGTCGCGGGTTCGTGTGCTCCAAGGTTAGCCCATCTGCCCGTGCTGGCAACCACGGGGCACCCGGGGCGTGCGCTGGTGCACGCCCGGGCGTTTCACGGCTCATGCATTTCCCGGCCAGGTCCAGTTGCAGACATCCGGCAGGTCGACGCCGTGCTCGTGTGCGTGGCGCAGACAGTCGAAGCGGCGGTTGCGCAGCTGCTGCTTGGCGTGTGCGCCGCGCGCCTGCAGTTGCGGCACGCGATCGATCGCGGCAATTGCCAGACTGAAGCGATCGACCTCGTTCTCGATGGCGAGCTCGAGCGGTGTGTTGATGCTGCCGCGCTCCCGGTAGCCGCGCACGTGCAGGTTGTCGTGGTTGGTGCGCCGGTAGGCGAGGCGATGGATCAGCCACGGGTAGCCGTGGAAGTTGAAGATGATCGGCCTGTCGACGGTGAACAGGCTGTCGAAGTCGCGTGTCGACAGCCCGTGCGGGTGTGATTCCTGCGGTGCCATGGTGAAGAGGTCGAGCACGTTGACGAAGCGGATGCGCAGCTCCGGGAAGTGCTCGCGCAGCAGCGCCACGGCAGCCAGCGCCTCGCGCGTTGCCGTGTCACCGCAGCCGGCGACCACCAGATCGGGTTCGTGCCCGGCGTCCGTGCTCGCCCATTCCCAGATGCCGATGCCTTGCGCACAGTGGCGCCGTGCGGCGTCGATGTCGAGATACTGCAGGTGCTGCTGCTTGTCGCACACGATCACGTTGATCTGATCGGTGCTCGCCAGGCAGCACTCGCTCACCGCGAGCAGCGAGTTGGCATCCGGTGGCAGATAGATGCGCGTGACCTCGGGGCTCTTGGTCACCACCACATCGAGGAAGCCGGGGTCCTGGTGGGTGAAGCCGTTGTGGTCCTGACGCCACACCGTCGAGGTGATCAGCAGGTTGAGCGATGCGACCGGTGCGCGCCAGGGGATGCGCCGCGCGGTGGCCAGCCACTTGGCGTGCTGGTTGAACATCGAGTCGATCACGTGGGCGAAGGACTCGTAGGTCGACAGGAAGCCGTGGCGCCCGCTCAGCAGGTAGCCCTCCAGCCAGCCTTCGAGCGTGTGCTCGCTGAGGTACTCCATCACGCGCCCGTCACGGGCGAGCTCGCCACCATCGGCGTCCTCGGGCAGCAGCTTGGCCATCCAGGTCTTGCCGCTTGCCTGGTAGACGGCATCGAGCCGGTTCGAGGTGGTCTCGTCGGGGCCGAAGACGCGGAAGTTGTCGGGGTTCGCGCGCAGCACATCGCGCAGCAACTCACCCAGCGGGCGGGTGTTGCCGGTGCTCGTGCACCCCGGTGCATCGAGTGCCACCGCGTAGGCGTCGATATCGGGCAGGCGCAGCGGTCGGCGCAGCAGGCCGCCGTTGGCGTGCGGATTGGCGCTCATGCGTCGCGCGCCCTGCGGCAGCAGCTCGCGCAGCACGGGCAGGGGGATGCCGTTCGTGTCGAAGAGCTCGCGTGGCCGGTAGGAAAGCAGCCACTGCTCGAGCAGCTGCAGCTGTGCCGGGTCGGTGCGTGCCGCCGGAAGCGGTACCTGGTGGGCGCGCCAGCTGCCTTCGATGCGCCTGCCGTTGAGCTCCGCCGGGCCGGTCCAGCCCTTTGGCGCGCGCAGCACGATCATCGGCCAGTGCGGGCGCTGCAGATCGCCAGCCGTGCGCGCCGCGTGCTGGATGCGCTGGATCTCGCCCAGGCAGGCGTCGAGTGCATCGGCCATCGCGCGGTGCATCGTCTCGGGTTCATCGCCCGAGACGATATGTGGCGTCCAGCCGTAGCCGCGCAGCAGCATCCTGAGTTCGTCGTCGTCGATGCGTGCGAGCACGGTGGGGTTGTTGATCTTGTAGCCGTTCAGGCTGAGCACGGGCAGCACCGCACCGTCGCGCACCGGGTTGAGGAACTTGTTGCCGTGCCAGGCGGTTGCCAGCGGGCCGGTTTCGGCCTCGCCGTCACCGACCACCACGCTCACCAGCAGATCGGGGTTGTCGAAGGCCGCACCGAAGGCGTGCGAGAGCGAATAGCCCAGCTCGCCGCCTTCGTGGATCGAACCGGGCATCTCCGGGGTGCAGTGGCTGCCGATGCCGCCCGGGAAGGAAAAGGTGCGGAAGAATTCCCGCATGCCGTCGCGGCCCTCGCCACGGTCGGGATAGACCTCGCCATAGCTGCCCTCGAGCCAGCCCGGTGCGAGCACGCCGGGTGCCCCGTGCCCGGGGCCGGCAAGAAAGATCGCATTCAGATCGTGGGCCACGATCAGACGGTTGAGGTGCGCCCAGGTGAAGCTCAGCGCGGGGCTCGCGCCCCAGTGCCCGAGCAGACGCTGCTTGATGTGCCGTGGCTGCAGCGGCTCCTCGAGCAGCGGGTTGTCGCAGAGGTAGATCATGCCGGCAGCAAGGTAGTTGCAGGCCCGCCAGAACGCGTCGATGCGCGCCAGCGTTGCCTCGTCCGCCGCAACCATGGGAGTGATCGTGTCCATCGCCTGTCTCTCCAGTGTTCTCGTCAG
>CAZSYV010000177.1:0-4330 GCA_964610955.1 uncultured Klebsiella sp.
GGCGAGGCGGTGCTGGACCTGGGCTGCGGGCCGGCGAACCAGCTGGGGCTGGTGGCGCGGCTCAACCCGGAAGTGCGCTTCATCGGGCTCGACCTCTCCGAGGGAATGCTGGACATGGCCGGGCGCAACCTGGCCGAGCGCGGCATCCACAACGTGTCGCTGCGCCGCGGTGACATCACGCGGCTCGATCAGTTTGCCGACGCCAGCCTCGATGCCGTGATGTCGACGGTGGTGCTGCACCACCTGCCCGATGAGTCGGCACTGTTTCGCTGCCTGGCCGAGGTCCGACGTGTGTTGAAACCCGGCGGGGGGCTGTACCTGGTCGACTTCGGCCACTTCAGGACGGAGGCGACCATCCGCTACTTTGCCCACCAGTACGCCGATCGCCAGCCGCAGACCTTCACCACCGACTACCTCAACTCGCTGCGTGCGGCCTTCACGCTGCAGAGCTGGCGCGAGGGTTTCGAGCGCAGCCTGAAGCCGCTGGGCACCCTTCATTCCACCTTCGGCATGCCGTTCATGGTCGCGGCCAAGAGCCCGGTGCGGCGCCACCTTCCGCCAGAGCTGCGCGAGCGGTTGAGCGCGGAGTACGAGCGCATGCCCAGCTGGCATCGCCGGGACTTTCGGGACCTGCGCACCTTCTTCCGGCTGGGGGGGCTGCGTACCCCGGCTTTTTTCTGACCCCGTGGGGCATGCGTGCGGCTGCGCCGCACTGCCCCGACGACTACAATCATTGCGATACCGGCAACTTGACCGATCGACGGATACGCCACGGAGACTCCCCAATGAAGAAAATGCGCACGATCGCCGCGCTGGTCGTCATCAGCGCGAGCCTTGCGGCATGCGGCAAGCAGCTCTCGAGCGAGGAATACCTGCAGCGTGGGCAGGCGCAGATTGCCGAGGGCAAGCTCGCTGCAGCGACGATCGAGCTGAAGAACGCCGTTGCCGCAGATGTGGGCAATGCGCAGGCGCGGCTGCTGCTCGGCACGACCTACTTCGATACCGGCGATGTGCAGAGCGCGGTGAAGGAGCTGCAGAAGGCCCTCGAGCTGGGGTCGCCGGCGGATGAGGTGCTGCCGCTGCTCGCGCAGGCGCTGCTGCTGGCCGATGAGCATGGCGAGCTGGCAAGGCTCGATGCCAGCGAGCTGAGCGGCGCACAGCGCGCGACCGTGCTGGCCGCACAGGGCCTCGGCAAGGCGGCCGATGGCAAGCTGCCCGAGGCGAACGAGCTGGTCCAGTCGGCACTCGATGCCTATCCCGATTCCGTCTACGCACTGACGACGCATGCCCGGCTGCTGCTCGCCTCGAACTCGGTTGCACCGGCGCGTGCCGAGCTCGAGCGCGCACTGGAACTCGACCCGCGCTTCGCCCAGGCCTGGTCGACCCTGGGGGATCTGGACATCCGCGAGGGCGAGCTCGCCAAGGCCGGGGAGTCCTTCGGCAAGGCAATCGAGCTGCAGTCGCGTGTGGGCGGTTTTCCCGACCGGCTGAAGCGCACGCTGCTGCGCTTCGACCTGCGCAAGTTCGACGAGGCGCGTCAGGACGTCGACGAGATGAAGCGCATTTCGCCGAAGCACCCCGGCGTCGCCTTTGCCGAAGGCGTGCTGCAGCTCCACGACAAGCAGCTCGATGCGGCGCGCGAGTCGCTCGAGAAGGCCGTGCAGGCCAGCGACTCGGCCTATCCACTGGCGCTTTACATGCTTGCCGGCATCAACCTGGAGCAGGGCAACATCGCGCAGGCCGACGATTATGCGCGGCGCTTCGTGAAGCTTGCCCCGGGCAACGTCAACGGCAGGAAGCTGGCGGCGTCGCTGCAGATCCGTACCGGCAACTACGCGCAGGCCGAAACCTACCTGCGCCCGGTGGTGGCAAGTGGCAGTGATGACATCGACGCCATGAACCTGCTCGCCAACGCGCTGGTCACCCAGGGCAAGACCGATGAGGCGCTCGATCTGCTGAAGCGCATCGCCGAACTGGAGCCCGATTCGGCGAAGGCGCAGGTTCGCCTTGGCGCCGGTCTGCTGTCGACGGGCGACTCCACGCTCGGCACGGAAAAGCTGCAGGAGGCGCTGCGCCTCGATCCCTCGTTCCAGCAGGCCGACATCCTGCTGGTGCTGAGCCATCTGCGCGACAAGGACTACCCGGCGGCGATTGCGGCGGCCGAGGACTACCGCAAGCGTCACCCCGAGGAGCCGGGCCCCTACAACCTGCTCGGTCTTGCCCGGCTGGCGTCCGGTGACAAGGAACAGGCCGATGCCGAGTTCCACAAGGCGCTGGAGGTTCGCCCCGGCGATCCGCAGGCGAGCCATGCGCTGGCGGCGCTGGCCCAGCAGCGCAAGGACTTCGACGCCGCGCGTGGCTTCTATGAGGGGGTTCTGGAGCACTACAAGGATCATCTGCCCACGCTGATGCGCCTGGCAGCGCTTGCCGGCGTGCAGAACGACGATGCCGGCGTGCAGAAGGCGCTCGATCAGGCGATCAAGGCACACCCCGATGCCATCGAGCCGCGCATTGCGCTTGCCCGCTACCGCCTTGCCAAGCGGGACCCTGCCGCGGCAATCGCCGTGCTGAACGAGCTCGACGTGGATGCACGCAAGCAGCCGGCGGTGCTGCGCCTGCTCGGGGCGATCCAGCTTGCCCAGCGCGACTATCCGGCCGCGAGGGACACGCTGCTGCGTCTGCTCGAAGCGCGTCCGAATGATGCCGGAGTCTACCTCCAGCTTGCCGAGGCGCAGGGCGGTGCGGGTGATCTGGCCCAGATGCGCGTGTCGCTCGACAAGGCGATTGCGGCGGACCCTGCCTTCCTGCCGGCGCGGGTGGCACTGGCGCGGCTGCTGTACATGCAGCGCGACATCGTGGGCATGGAGCAGCAGGTCAAGGAGATGCAGAAGACCCAGGCGGAGAACCCCGATGTCCTGCTGCTCGATGCCGCACTGGCGGAGATCAGCGGTGACCGGCGCAGGGCGCTTGCGCAGACCGAGAAGGCCTACAAGGTCTTTCCTGCCACGCCGACGGTGATTGCCTACGCCCAGCAGCTGGCAGCCAGCGGGCAGCAGCCGAAGGGCATGAAGCTGCTCGATGACTGGGTGAGCGAGCACGGAGACGACATCACCGTCCAGCTGGCGCTCGGCGACATCTATCTGGTCAATGGGGAGAAGGCGAAGGCTGCAAAACTGTATGCCGATGTGCTTGCGGTCGCGCCCGACCAGGTTCCCGCGATGAACAACCTGGCGTGGCTGAAGATCGATGACGATCCCGCCGAGGCGCTGAAGCTCGCGCGCCGCGCCGCCGAGCTCAGCCCGAAGATGCCCTCCGTGCTCGATACCCTGGCGCTGGCACAGCTCAGGTCGGGTGACATCAACGGGGCGGCGAAAACGATCGGCGAGGCGCGAAAGATCGACTCGGAAGGCCCCGGACTGCGTTTTCGCGAGGCACAGATCAAGCAGGCGGCAGGTGATTCGGCAGGTGCCCTGGCGCTGCTGCGTCCGCTGCTTGCCGATGACACCGCGTTTCCGGAGCGCGAGGAGGCAAGTGCCCTGCTGAAGCAGCTGGAGCGCTGAACCTTCAGCCCTGCAGGCGCTTCAGCAGGCGGAGCAGCGGCGCCTTCGCCTCGTCGTTGAGCCCGGCGATCAGCCGGGCCAGCTCCATGTCTTCGTCGGACGGCTGTCTGCTGGACGTGAGCACGCCGTCGAGCATCGCGCGGTGCAGGTCGATGTTCAGTATCCGCGCCAGCTCGGGCAGGTAGCGATCCGTGATCGGACGGTGGCCGCGCACCCAGTTGCTGACCATCGAGGCCGACACTCCGAGGCGCAGCGCGATATCCGTCTGGCTGAGGTTGCCACTGCGCCGCGCATGCAGGATCGCCCGGCGCAGGATGTCATCGAGTGCAGCGCGCGCCGCACCTTCATCCGGGGCTGCCGGTGCCTTTGTCGCAGGTGCCGATGCATCCACCGCCGCTCCCGGCGCCGGTGGTGGCTCCTGGCGGCGGGCGTCTTCGCCCTTGGCAAGCTCGATCATGAGAAGGATGCGAGGATCGAGCTCCAGGGCCGGCGTGTCGTCTTCCTTTACTTTTCGATCCTTGCTCATTGCTGTGCCTGTGAGGGAGGCATTCTGCTCGGGTGGCCGGGTCGCCTTCCGCCGTACACGCTTCGAACCCCTGCGGCCGTCGTGTCGCGCAGGGCCGGGTAACAAACACGCACGAATTGTAGCTGATGGCGCCTTGCGCCGTGGTGAGATGATCGGCGTGGTGACGCCAGTCGGTAATCTGCAGGTGTGTGGAGCGGGGTTCTCTGCGCTGCTCGGTTCGATGCCGCTGAGCTGGTAATCTGCA